>JAFTFA010000186.1 GCA_017449785.1 Muribaculaceae bacterium
ATTTAGCCCGATCCCTTCCATGCTGTTCATACTCAACAATATAATACCCCACCAGCCAAGCACGTGCCGTCACGGCTCGATTTATAACCAATCGAGCATTTCCCTGTAAAGCGTCACTGGCTTTCTTGATAGCAGCAACCAGCGATTCAAAATCGGGCCGATTCTCTCCTCCCGTTGCCGGTAATTCTTGATCGTCATTCATAAGCCATCCATTGATTATCGTTTCATTGATAGTTGTTGAGGGCCTGCTGGAGCTCGGTGCGGATGAGGGTTTTCAGTTCCTTGGGTTCCAGCACCTCGATGCTGGCGCCGTGGGACATGAGTTCCTCCTTGAGGTCATAGGTGATGCGCATCACATAGGAGAAAATCGAATAATTGTCATGCACCTCCTCCTGCTGGGAACGGTGCAGCGGCAGGGCGCGGAAGTACTTGGCCTGGGTGGGCTCGACGCGCAGGACGATGCGCTTGGGGCTGTTCTGGTTGGTGATGATGCCGAAACAGTCCTTGAAGAATTCCGACGGCTTGATGCCAGCGGGCATCGTGAACGTATCCTGCAACAGGTTCAACTGGCTGATGCGGTCCAGCGAGTAGGTCTTAATCAGGCCGTCCTTGACGTTAAGCCCGATGACATACCACAGTTGCTTGAAAATCTTGACAAAATAGGGTTCCAGGACAATGCCGTCGGTGGGCCGGGCCCGGACGTAACTCTTGTAGGAGAAGCGGATGCGGCGGTTCTGCTTGAGGGCATCGATGATCACGGGCAGGTGCTCACGAGCCGACGGGACATTCTCGAGCATGATACGCTCGCTGATGTCGTGGGCATTGCTCAACATGCCGCTCATCGACACCGAATCGACCAGCCATGACCTCAGGCGGGCATTGTTCTCCTCGCCGTCGTTGACGATATAGTACTCAAATGTGGCCTTGTCACACTTGATGCTGATGGCGAACATCTCCTCCACCGCGTCACGGTAATGGAAGAACGTGCGGCGGGCCAGGGGCTTTCCCTCGCTGATGGGGCTGTTGATCCACACCCTGTTCAAGTCAGGGAACGTGATGCGCCCATAGCGGCTGATGGTATCCACCAGCCACACGTAGCGATTGATCAGGTTGCGTGCCATGGTTACTCGAGTGACAAGCGAGGAGTTGACTTCATTTTCCCTTCTTGATGAGCAGCGCGAGGCCCAGCATGGTCAAGGCGGCATTCAGCAGCAGGAGTTCAAAGCCCAACGTGTAGTCATACTGGTTCTTGAGCCACATCTGGATGAAGAAGCTGATGACGGGGGCGGCGATGCACACCACGGGCACCAAGCGGTCACGCACGGGGCTCTTGCACATCATGCCGAAGGTAAACAAGCCCAGGATGGGACCATAGGTGTAGCTGGCCAGCGTGTAAACGGCGCTGATGGCGTCGCTGTTGCTGATGGCATAGAAGATGAGGATCACCAGACCCATGCCCGCGGCCATGGCCACGTGTACCATGCGGCGTGTGCGGCCCAGGGCGGCCTCGTCCTGCTTCTTGTCGGCACCCAGGATGTCAACGGTAAACGAGGTGGTGAGCGACGTCAGTGCAGAGCCTGCGGCCGAGTAAGCAGCGGCAATCAAGCCGATGATGAATACCACGCCCAGCAGCACGGGCATACCCTCGCTGAAGGCCACCGTGCCGAATAGCTCGTCAGTCTTCTCGGGCATGGCGATGCCGTGAGCCTTGACATGAAGGGTGAGCAGCGTTCCCAGGATCAGGAACAGGGCAATGACGATGACCTGGAGGAAGACGCTCACGATGAGGTTCTTGGCCGACTCGTTGGCATTCTTGCAGGCGAGGCTGCGCTGCATCAGGTCCTGGTCCAGGCCCGTCGTGGCAATGACCATGAAGATGCCGGCGATGAATTGTTTCCAGAAGTAAGTGCCCTCCTTGGGATTGTCAAAGAAGAAGATGCGCGACGACTCGTCACCGGCCACCGCCTGGCACAGGCCGCCCAGGTCATAGCCCAACCCCTTGGAGACGAAGTAGATGCTCAGCACGACCGACAGGATGAGGCAGAAGCTCTTCAACGTGTCGGTCCAGATGACGGTCTTCACGCCGCCCTGCAGGGTGTAGAGGAAGATGAGGGCGATGGTGACGATGACGTTGATGACAAAGGGGATGTGCAGCGGCGTGAACACCAGCAACTGCAAGGTCACGCACACGACATAGAAGCGCACGGCCGCGCCCAGCATCTTGCTGATGAAGAAGAACCACGCGCCGCTCTTGTGGGTGCTGCCGCCGAAGCGCTGCTCCAGGTAGCCGTAGATGGACACCAGGTTGCGCTTGTAGAACAACGGGATGAGCACATAGGCGATGACAAAGTAGCCCACGATGAAGCCGAGTGCCATCTGCATGTAACTGAAGCCCTTGGTGACCACCATGCCGGGAACCGAGATGAAGGTCACGCCCGAGATGGGCGCTCCCAGCATGGCAATGGCAACGATGAACCACGGGGCCTGACGGCCGCCGCTCAGGGCCGTCGCGGTGTCGCTCTTGCGCGACGCGGCCCAGGAGATGATAAACAATAAGATGAAGTAGCCAACGATGGTGGCAAGTACGATCCAGGGAGTCATTATTTTTAAGTTGTAAGTTTTTAGTTGTAAGTTTTTAGTTGTAAGTTTTTAGTTGTAAGTTTTTAGTTATCAGTTTTTTTATTCGGGATAGAGGAGGTAGGGGCGGCGCTGGGCCTTGAAGAGTTCGACATCGGCTTGCCAGGTGGCCTTGATCTCGTCGGCACTCTTGCCCTGGGCAATCATTTCGCGCACGCGGGTGGTGCCCATCAGCAGGTCAAAGAAGTTGCTCTTCAAGTAGAACTGGTGGCCCCCCTTGGTGAGATTGCGGTAGGCGTCGATGATATACTCCAGGTTGATGCCCTTGGCGATGACTGCCTCGGGATCCAGGTTGTGAAGATCGACACCGTGGCACAGCTTGTCCATCTGGGGCGGTGTCTTGGCCCCGAAGCGGCTCTTGGGCGTAAATTCAAAGCTGTAGCCCGTCATATCGGGATGGCCATAGACCTGGAACGGCCAGTCGGTGCCGCGTCCCAGGCTCACCGTCGTGCCCTCGAAGTAGCACATCGACGGATAGAGGTAGATGGCCAGCATATTGGGCAGGTTGGGGCTCGGGGCGATGGGCAGCGTGTAGCGGGTCTGGTGGGTATAGTTCTGGCACGGGATGACCGTGAGGTCACACTTCTTGCCGTCCTTGAGCCAGCCCTCGCCATTGGCCATGCGGGCCATTTCGCCCAGCGTCAAGCCGTGCACCGTGGGGATGGGCAACCGTCCCACGCCCGACTTGAGCGTCATGTCCAGGATGGGACCATCGACATACATGCCGTTGGGGTTGGGCCTGTCCAGTACCATGAACTGCTTGTCATAGGTCACCGCGGCGTCCATCAGGTTGATCATTGTCACATAATAGGTGTAGAACCTGAGGCCCACGTCCTGGATGTCGGTCACGATCACGTCGATGCTGTCCATCACCTGCTTGCTGGGCATCGGCGACTTGCCGTCATAGAGCGACGCGATGGGGACACCCGTATTCTCATCGACGCTGCTCGACACGTGTTCGCCCGCATCGGCATTGCCCCGGAATCCATGTTCGGGCGAGAAGATGGTCACCACGTTCACGCCATTCTCCAGCATCAGGTCCAGCGTGTGCTTGTCGCCCACCATGCCCGTCTGGTTGCTCAGCAGCGCCACGCGCTTGCCGTTGAGCTGGGAGACATATTCACTGGTGCGTGCAGCCCCGACGACCACTTCGCCGCTCGCCGGTGTGGCGACATCGGCCTGCTGCCCACCGACGGCCTTGCCGGCAGGAAGGCGCCCTGCGGTACTGCCGCAGGCATTGAGCGCGGTCATCGACGTGAGCGACAACCACATGACCATCATCAATAATGAGATTCTTGTATTCATATTCATCTATTTTTTTGATATCCGTTTACCAAATGGCAAAATTAGATGATTTCAACCACAAAAACAACAGCGAGCGACAACTATTTTGCCAAAAAGTGGCACACGCTTGCCCCGATTACCATTTTATAGTACTTTTGCACTGATATGGACAATGATCGAGGGAATAGGGCTCATGCATCCATGTGGAGGCGACTGGGCATCGGCGGCACGGCCACGATGGCCGTGGCACTGCTGGCGTTCCTGGTGCTGAACGTGTTGACGCCGTTCTATCATGACGACTTTGTCTATCGGTTCATGTTCGAGGGCGGTTCGGTCAACTATGGCCACCGGATCGGCAGCCTCGGCGACATCATCGCCTCGCAGGTGGAGCACTACTTCACCGTCAACGGCCGCAGCCTCGTCCACAGCCTGGTACAGCTGTTCGCCGGACTGCTGGGCAAGCCGGTCTTCAATCTCTTGAACGTCATCGTCCTGGGCGTCTTCCTGGGGCTGCTCGTCAGGCCCGTCGCCCGCCACGCCAGGGGGGCATGGCACGGGGCGTTCATCGTGACGGTCACGCTCGTCCTGGTACTGCTGCTGCCGCGATTCAAGGACACCTTCCTGTGGATGACTGGCAGCATCAACTACCTGTGGAGCGCAACGGCGGCACTGGCGTTCCTGTTGATGTATGAGCGGCGGCGACAGCGGGCCATGGGCGCATCGGCCATCCTGCCGATGGCCGTCGCGCTGCTGCTGGGCTGGTCCCATGAGGGCATCACCCTGCCCCTCGCCGCGGCACTGGTCTTCCTGGAACTGCTCCATGTCAAGAGCGGGGGACGCTATCAGGGGCTATGGCTCGCGCTGGCGTTCCTCACGGGCAGTTACGTCATTGCACTGGCACCCGGCACCATCGCCCGCTCGGGCATGGCGGGCGGCCTGTCACCGTCGGCTCTCGGGTTGAAGGTCATCTCTGGTTTCCAGGTACTGGCCAAACTCAAAATCGTCTATCTGGCACTGCTAGCAAGCGTCGTAGCGTGGTTTGCCGACCGCGACACCGCCAAGCGTACCATTTCCCGCAACAGCCACCTGCTGCTGGCCATGCTATTGTCGCTGGGCATCGTTTTCGCCTCGGGCATGGATTCCTCGCGCACGGCCTTCGGGCTGGAGTTTTTCGCCCTGGTTTACCTGTTGGCGCTGCTTGGAGAATGGTTGCCACGCCTGGATAATGCCCTGGCGCGCTGGTGCAGCATCGGGCTGATGGTGGGACTGGCGGTTTTCTATGGATTGCTGTTGCGCCACACCATCGCCTCATGGCAGGAGTCGCAGCGGCTCATGGCCCAGATCGAACGCACCAGCGACGGCATCATCGGCACCCACGAGCATCATGCCGGCCGCTTCTCGTCGTTCATCTGCACGATGCTCTCGCCCGACAGCACCGTCAATGCGATGAACTATGACCCCAAGGGCTGGCCTGCCAGCATCGCCGCGACCTACGGGCGCGACTCGCTCATTTTTCTGCCCCAGGCCTTCCTCGACGACCTCAAGGCGCGGCCCGGGCACTACGACACGCTCCACCTCGAGACGCCGCTGGAATTCTACGCCCAGCGCATCGGCCACGACGCGTCCATCCAGGGAGTGACCTTCATCCTGGCCGAAAATGACTACAGCGACGTGCCGTTGCTCTTGCGTCCCATCGCCCGCAGGATGAACCGCTATAACGACACCGCCGTCACCACGACCAAGTGGGTCACCCTCGACCTGCACGGCAGCCGTTACCTCCTCATCAAGAAGGACCACACCCTCCACCCCCGCCTCCTCGACATCCGGGTCACCGCCACCTCTCCCGCCGCGCCCCCTGGGGCTCACGCCAAGCCGCCAAGCCGCTAAGTTTTTATAATTAGAAGACAAAAAAGACAAGAAAGACAAAATATTGATAATCAATATATTATTATACAATTATCCTTCTTGTCTTTCTTGTCTTCCAACTTAACCTTACGCTAAGGCGCGAAGTCGCTAAGTTTTTTTAAAGTTTATTGCTCGCAAGGGGCTCGCAATTATGTTTTGTCGTGTCAACGGCGCGACAACGATTGCGAGCCTCTTGCGAGCAATAACTTATTATACTTAGCGGCTTGGCGGCTTCGCGTGAGACTCGTGAGGTTCGTGAGGTTCGTTATGGCGGCAGGGGGGAGAGCTCGTTCGGGGGGGGTCAGTACTTGAGGAGGACGGTGACGGGCGTGGGGCTGGAGGTGTCGAGGGTGAAGGAGGCCCAGGCGCTGGTGAGCTGGCTTTCGTAGCGGATGCGGTACTTGGAGCCGGGGCGCAGGCACTTGAGCAACGCCTCGCCACTGACGGGCTGACCGACGCTGCCGCGCCGCTTGAGGCCCTTCTTCTCGACGATGCTGCACGTGTCCTCCTGAATGGTGATGACCAGGTTGACCGTTTCCTCGCTGCCGAGCGTGAGGCCAGTGCGCCTGACCAGGATGCGCCCGCCGTCAACGGGCTCCATCGACACGCGGTCGTCGGCCTCGGCCTCGGCCGGGGAGGTGAGCAGCTGGACGATGTGGGTGCTGGGCGGCTGCTTCTCGCGCCGTCCCATGAGCAAGGCCACGAGAGCCATCGCCACAACAAAGGCGATCGTGTAGAATTCAGGGGAATTAAGGTCCATCACTTGAGCTTGCTGATGACCTCGCGCGCGACGAGGCGTGACGAGGCGGGTGACCAATGGGTGTCGTTGAACAGATAGACGTCCCTCACGCCCTGCTCGACAAGGGGGTGCAAGACCTGCTTGGCCAGGACAAAGCGGTCGAGCTCGGGAGCCATCCAGCGGGCGATGTCCTCGTTGAGGGCCTTGGGCGGATAGGGATTATCGACGATCATGTCCTGATACATGTCATACTTGTCACAGGCAATCACAATCACCAGATTGACCCCGCGCTGGCGCGCCATGGAAATAAGCAGACGATAGCAGTACTCAATGGCCTGGCGCTGGTCGGGCGTGATGTCACAGCCCGACTTGACGTCCTCGTTGTAGAAATAAAGCACATCGGGCTCCTTGCCGCCGAACATGGGGCGCGACAAGCGCGCCTTGTAGATGGGATTGGCCCCAAAGAAGTGATAGAACACAAAATCCTTGACCCGCAACAGCGGGCTGGCCTCCTCGGGCTGGGCGGGCGCTGCCGAAGCTCCCGAAGCATCCTCGGGGCGCGGCAGGGAGGTGTGGTTGCTGACGAAGGCGCTGTGACGCGCGACGATGTTGCGCTCCACCTCCTGGACGACAAGATTCTTGACGCGGCTGGAGTCGATCACGCCGAGGCGCAGGGCATCGTAGGCCACCTGCATGGGCGCCAACTGGGCATTGTCGGCCGGGGTGAAGACCACCACCCGACGACCGCTGTCATGGGCCAGATAGTTGACAAAATCGCCCTGCTTGCCCACGCCGCCGCCATGGGAGAACGAGTCACCGATGACCACGACATCACAAGTGTCCAGCAGCAAGAGGCTGTCGTTGTTCTGGCTGGCGTATTCAACCTCACGGAGGACATCGGTGGCCAGAATCGAGTCGGTGTACTCGGGGCCACCGTCGATGAGGCCCAGGCGCATCAAGTCACCCGAATTGTCGTCGGTCACCCACAGATAGGTCGCCATGCCGACCAGCAAGAGCCAGACGGGCAAGACGGTGTAGGATATCTTGATGAGGAACTGCTTCATGACACAAACTCAGAACTGGAAGTAGATAAACGTCTGTACCTTGCCGGCAAAATAGAAGATGAGAAACGCGATGAGCGCATAGAGGGCTAATCGGGCAGCTTGGACCGAGAAAAGACGGTAACCGTCGATCTGCAATACATGCTCGCGCTCACGCTGCACCCACTCGACCAGCAGCAAGCCGGCACACCAGAGCAGCATCCGGGCCATCGACATGGTCAGGCCGTGCACATTGAACAGCGAGGGAGAGAACAGACGCGACGTGAAGTCACAGAAGCCGGCGACATCCGGCGCACGGAACAAAATCCAGCCGAAGTTAATCAGCAGGAAGGTGAGCAGCATCGAAGCGAACTCGCCCCCCGTGGGCAATAGCCTGCCATGGGCCACGGTATCCTTGTAACGGGCCGACCCGAGCAGGATGAGCGGGATAAACAGCAGGGCATGGTACAGTCCCCAAAGGACAAACGTCCAGTCGGCACCATGCCACAGGCCGCTCAAGGCGAACACGATGAGCGTATTGACAATCGTCCGGCCACGGCCACGACGACTGCCTCCCAGCGGGAAATAGACATACTGGGTGAACCAGTTCATCAAGGTGATGTGCCAGCGCCGCCAGAACTCACGCACGTTGCGCGAGAAATAGGGCACCTTGAAGTTGGTCGTCAGCCTGAATCCGAACAGCTTGGCACAGCCGATGGCGATGTCACTGTAGCCCGAGAAATCGGCATAGATCTGGAACGTGAACAGCAATGACGCGATGAACAGCATCAAGCCGGTCGCAGTCCCCATGCCGTCCCACAGCTGGTTCACGACCTCGGCACAACCGTCGGCGATGATGAGTTTCTTGAAAAAGCCCCACAGCATCTGCCTCATGCCGTCGACCGCGACGGCATAGTCGAAGGTGCGCTCGCGATGCATCTGTGGCAGCAGATTGGTCGCGCGCTCGATAGGTCCGGCCACCAGCTGCGGGAAGAAGCTGATGAACGAGAAAAAGGCAATCCCGTCACGCGTTGGCTCGATGCGGCGGGCATAGACGTCGATGGAATAGCTCAACGCCTGGAAAGTGTAGAAACTGATACCTACAGGCAGGATGATGTGCATCGTGGGCCAATCCACAGCGATGCCAACAGCCGACAACACCGAGGCCAAACTGTCCACAAAGAAGTTGAAATACTTGAACACCGCCAGGATGCCCAGATTGAGCACAATATTGACGGCGCTGACGGCACGCTGCACAGGACGGTGCCCCTCAAAGTGCCGGATGAGCAGGCCGCTGGCAAAGCTGCTGGCCGACGTGATGACAATCAGGATGAGAAAACGCCAGTCCCACCATCCGTAGAAGACATAACTCGCCACGAGGATGAGCAGATTCTGCCACCTCAACTTCTTGAAGACGAACCAGTAGAGCAGGAACACTACCGGCAAGAAGATCATGAATGTGAACGAGTTGAAAAGCATCTCCAGATTAAAATTAGCTGTTAGCTTTTAGCCATTAGCTTTTAGCATTTGGAGGCATCGGCCACCAGCTAATAGCAAAGACTAAATGCTAACAGCTAAAAGCTAAGTGCTAAGAGCTAGAAGCTAATAGTTAGTCGATTTTACTTGATGATCATCACCGTGGCTCGGGGCGTTCCGGTCGTTGCAGGCTGGCCACCCTGTGCCGCATAGATGTTGTACAAGCCCGTGGGCACACGCTCACCGTCGGCACCGCTGCCATCCCAGAATGCGCTACCCATCACGGGGCCGAACTGTGCCACGACAGCACCGTTGTGATCAGTAACCGTGACATAGGAATTATCCATCAGGCCGGTAATCTTGATCATGCCCGTGAAGTTGGGTTCAACGGGATTGGGGAAGGCATAGACATTATCAAAGTTCAGTGCCACAGCATCGCCGTGGGTGATATACTCGGCAAAGCCGTTGTCGGTGAAGATATAGACACGGTCGTTGATGGTGTCACACTCGGCACTAAATACCGTGTTGCTGGGGATGTCGCTGTTCTCGACAGTGAAGTGGTTGAACACCTCGCTACCGTCGGGAGACACATAATAGAGACCATTGTTGGTGGCAATCCACTTGTTGTTCTCGCGGTCAACGCCAACGTCATAGACAGTGTAGGTGTCGCACAGGTAACCCTTACCCTCGGTGAACTTGCTGGCATAGGGGCGAGTGACACGCGGAATCTCGTCGAACACCACATCGGGATCGAGGACAAACAGACCGGCGTCATGACCGATCCAGATGAGGCCTTCACGGTCTTCCTCGAAGTGGGTCAAGTGTACCCAATCGACCTGACTGTTGTTCTGGTCAACGAAGTGGGCAATGCTCACGAGACGATAGTTGTCCACAGCAGGATCCTCGCTACCATTATCCCAGCAGATCATGTGACCCGTATAGGAGCCCGAAGGATAGTCGCAGTCACTGAAGATCTTGAAGTTATTCTTCTTGGAAATGATGAAACGGGAACGCTGGAAGGAGCGCGTGTTCAGTGCAAGCAATCCGTTGGGAATAATCCAATCGGACTTGGTTGTCGTCGTCTTGGAGAGTTTGTCCTTGGGGAGTACTACGCAGGGATTATCGGCAGCGCCATAAGTTGTAACCGCCCACAGATTGCCATATTTATCAAAAGCCGGGTGGGACTTATAAGTAGCCAAAGGAGCCGTAGATTTGGTATAGTTGCTGATTCTCACGTCATCAACGACCTTGAAAATGCCTTTATTCCAGCTAGCGCGCACATACATGTGAGGATCAATTGGATTAAAGACGAACTCATAACCAGCACCTTGTGCCACATAGGGCGTAGCGTCGGCCCAGTTATAGCCATCATAAGTATTAATGACGTTAGCGACCGTATATTCAGTATTATAGATCTGATTGGGCGCAGTGACACCGACATAGAGTTTATTCAGCACGCCATTATAGCTCAACCAGAAAGGAGCATCGGTCGTCAGCGAGTTTATCTTGTGGTAATCGGTACTGCCATTGATGTGGAGGCCATTGGCATCGGTGACCCAAACGGTACCATCACCCAGGGGGTCAGAACTCATACAAACGATCTGAGAACTTACCCTCGTGTAGCTAGTGCCCTCGGGATTAACCAAATAACAAGCAGCGGCAGCCACGAAGTTGCCATAATAGCCGTCATGCCCCTTCTGCATAGAAACCACATTACCCGGAGCAATATTAGTCAGCACCGGAGTTCCAGACGAGAAGTCATATCGATTAACACCGCTGCTGGCACCGTAGATGAACACCGAATGGTCATTCAACGGGTACATTTTCCTATTAGAGAATGTTCCTGTTACGCTCTGATAGTTTTTGAGGGGGTCGGGATCGCCAGGAGTGCCGTAATAGCACCTATTGTTGGACAAAATAAGCAATGTATCACCCATTAAGCAAACAGAGTTGATGCAGATGGTCAAACCCAAGTCATAGTTCTTGATAACCCTCAACGTGCTCTCATCGATAGTAACAAAACCATAACCCACAGCGACATAGGCAACGCCATTACCGAAAGTGATGTCCTTGATCTCCTTTCCCGTGTAGTTGTTCAGGACGCCATTGCTCAGGCTGTAGTTGTGGACAATCGAGATCATATCCTTGATATTCGGGATATTGGTCACACGGCCCAGGCTGTCGATGACATCGATATTGGAATTACCGTATGCCACGAACAACAAACGGTTCTCCCAGTCATAATAAATCTGGGAAATCTGGCTGTCGGACAGGATGTTCTGCTTGTTCAACGCTACAGTCACCTGCGTCGCCTTGTCATACTGGAAAAGATTGTCGCTGTTCAGGTAATACACTTTATCACCCGCATCAAAGATGTTCTGCACCTTCTTTTCCACATAGTAGTTATGCATTTTCCAGGTGCCGGCGTTGGCACTGAGTGCCGCCATCACCACGAGCATCACTAGAATCAGATGTTTTTTTAACATATCAAGATCGTTTAATATTATTTTTCCAGTTTTATAACACACTCATTTACAGCGGAATGCGCGCCACTAGCACACAAAACCCACTGAATCAACTGACAAAGTTATAAATAAATAACGGAATTCTTATCCTTTTAGCCTAAATAACCCGATGAAAAGTTTCTTAAAAATTGCAAAATCGCTGATAGACAAAGGCAAGAAGCCCGAGTTGTCCCGGCTTCTTGCCTCAGTATATATTACAGTAGTCGTGTTGCTGACGTTACTCTTGGGGAGCCTGCACAGCAGCGGCGGCCTCGACCCATTTCTTGACCTCGTCAACGACGGGTACCTTGAAGCCCAATTTGTACTTCTTGTTGATGTCGAGCAGGTCTTGGAAGAGTTTGCCGGGCTTCTCCAGCGCGCCGAGGGCGGCAACGGTGAGGAAACCAGCCTTCTGAATCGGAGCGACCCATTCCTCGGGAATACCCAGGGCCGTGAAGGCCTCGACCTTGTCGCGGGCGGGCACCTTCTCGGGACGCATCTGCGGGAAGAGCAGCACATCCTGGATGTAGCTGTTGCCGGTCATGAGCATCACCAGGCGGTCGATGCCGATGCCGATGCCACTCGTGGGCGGCATACCATATTGCAGGGCACGCAAGAAGTCCTGGTCGATGATCATCGCCTCGTCATCGCCCTTGTCGGCCAGGCGCATCTGCTCCTTGAAGCGCTCCTCCTGGTCGATGGGGTCGTTGAGCTCGCTGTAGGCATTGGCCAACTCTTTACCATTGACCATGAGCTCAAAACGCTCTGTCAGACCGGGCTTGCTGCGGTGCATCTTGGTCAGCGGAGACATCTCGACGGGATAGTCGATGATGAACGTCGGCTGGATGAATGTGCCCTCACAGAATTCGCCAAAGATTTCATCAATCAGCTTGCCCTTGCCCATCGTGTCGTCGATCTCGAGTTTGAGTTCCTTGCAGACGGCGCGGATCTCGTCCTCGCTCTTGCCCTCCAGGTCATAGCCCGTCTTCTCCTTGATGGCCTCAAGGATGGGCAGGCGACGATAGGGAGCCTTGAAGCTGATGACCTGCCCGTCGATTTCGGTCTCGGGCTTGCCATTGACGGCGATGCAGATCTTCTCGAGCAGTTGCTCGGTAAAAGACATCATCCAGTTATAGTCCTTATACTGCACATACAACTCCATGCAGGTGAACTCGGGATTGTGGTTACGGTCCATACCCTCGTTACGGAAGTTCTTGCCGATCTCATACACGCCCTCAAAGCCGCCCACGATCAAGCGCTTGAGGTAGAGCTCGGTAGCGATGCGCATGTACATGGGGATATTCAGTGCATTGAAGTGGGTGATGAACGGGCGGGCCGTTGCACCTCCAGCAATGGCCTGGAGGGTCGGGGTCTCGACCTCGGTATATCCAGCATCGTCAAGCACCTGGCGCATGGTCTTCACGACCTGGGCACGCTTCAAGAAGGTCTCCTTGACGCCAGCATTGACCACCAGGTCAACATAGCGCTGGCGATAACGCAACTCAGGATCCTCAAAGGCGTCATAGGTCACTCCGTCCTTCTGCTTCACAACGGGCAGCGGCTTGAGCGACTTGCTGAGCAACTTGAGCGACTGGGCGTGAACACTGATTTCGCCCGTCTGGGTACGGAAGACAAAGCCCTCGACACCGACAAAGTCGCCCATGTCGAGCAACTTCTTGAACACGACATTATACAGGTCCTTGTTCTCGTCGGGGCAAAGGTCATCGCGGCTCACATAGACCTGCACACGACCCTTGGAGTCCTGCAGTTCAAAGAATGAAGCCTTGCCCATGATGCGGCGGCTCATCATGCGACCGGCGATGCTCACCTGACGAGGCTCTGCATCGTCGTCGAAGTTAGCGACAATTTCGTCACTGTAAGCGTTGACCACATACTCGGCAGCGGGGTACGGGTTAATGCCCATCGCCTTGAGTTGTTCCAGACTGTTGCGGCGGATAATCTCTTGTTCGCTTAATTCAAGTACATTCATTTTATCCTATTGATTTGATATTGTTATATTCCAAATTGCAAAGGTAGTACTTTTCTGGGACTTAGCGGGCATGAACGGGCGGTTTTTTGCTGCCGCAAAGTCGCAGAAACGCACGAGGGAACAAAGGGGGAATGGGCGACGATGTATCGCCTAGAGGAGGATGTCGCCTGAATAGACGTGGGTGGCGGGGCCGGTGAGATAGACGTGGTTGTCACCTTGACGCCAGTCGATGTCGAGGGTGCCACCGTCCATGATGACGCGAGTGTGACGTGAAGTGCGGCCCGTGACAGCAGCGGCAACTGCGGTAGCACAGGCTCCCGTGCCACATGCCATGGTGATGCCACTGCCGCGCTCCCAGACGCGCATGCGGATACCATCGTCACGCACCTGGGCGAACTCGATGTTACAACGCTCGGGGAAACAGGCATTGTGCTCAAGGATAGCACCACTAGTGGCCACGTCAACAGCATCGATCTCGTCCACAAAGATCACATAGTGGGGATTGCCCATCGAGACGAACACTCCGTCAGGCAAGGGTTCGGCCGCAGGGCGGAACAACACGGGATTTTCCAGGACGGGTGCAAGCATGTCTACCGTCACCGACTCGACAATGCCATCGGCACCGACGGTCAATTCGAGCGTTTTGATGCCCGAGGCCGTCTTCAGGCGGATGGTGGTTGCGGCAGTGAGTCCCTGCTCATAGACATACTTGCCGATGCAACGGCTAGCGTTGCCGCACATGAGCCCCTCGGACCCGTCGGCATTGAAGATGCGCATCGTGAAATCGGCATCCGGGGTGTCGCTGCGGCCGATGAGTACCAGGCCATCGCTGCCGATGCCCATGTGGGGACGGCTCCACGCGATAGCGGCAGCCTGGGGGTCAGGAATCGGATAGAGTGCCGTGTCCACAAAGATGTAGTCATTCCCCACCCCGTGCATCTTCATGAAATGAATTGTTCGTTTCATTGCGTATTATTAAATTAAGGTGTGCAAATATACTCATTATTGACGAAAATGCACTACCTTTGCCACGATTAATTCGCATTACTCACCTTAAATCTTATACAGAAGATGGCAAAATATGACTTTGACCAGCGCATTGACCGCCATGGCACGCAATGCAAGAAAATTGAGGTTCTCAAACAAGATTACGGTCGCGACGACCTGCTGCCGCTGTGGATCGCCGACATGGACTTTGCCGTGTGCCCCGCAATCACCGAGGCGCTGGTGCATCGTCTGGGCGACCATCCCATCTATGGCTACACGTGCCTGTATGACGAGTACTGGCAGTCGATCATCGACTGGCAGCGCGAGCGCAACGGCTTTGAGTTCACGAGAGAAGAAATCACCTTTGTGGCCGGCATCGTGACAGGTTTCGGCCTGGCAGTGAACTTCTTCACGCAGCCCGGCGACAAGATTGTCATCCAGCAACCGGTGTACTACCCCTTCAAGGACGTCATTGAAGGCAACGGCCGCATCGCCATCAACAATGCCCTGATTCCTACCGAGGACAACTACGCCCGGATGAACCTTGAGGAACTGGAGCGCATCATGGAAGAAGAACAGCCGCGCATGATGGTTGTGTGCAACCCCCACAACCCCATCGGCATCACCTGGCCAGCCGAGGTCCTGCGCGAGGTAGCCCGCTTGGCCAAGAAGCATGGCGTGATCGTGTTCTCGGACGAGATCTTCGGCGACCTGACGCTCTATGGCCACAAGCACATCCCCATGGCCACCGTCAGCGACGATGCCGCCGCGGTGACAATCACCTGCGGAGCACCGAGCAAGACGTTCAACATCGCGGGCCTGAAGAGTTCCTGGTGTGTCGTCAAGAATCCCGAGTTGCGGGAGCCGTTCTTCAAGTGGATCGAGCTCAACGAGCTGTGCAACGCCAATCTCACGTCGATTATCGCAGCCGAGGCGGCCTATCGCAACGGCAAGCAGTGGCTGGAGGAGTGCCTGCATTATATTGAAGGCAACACCGACCTGGTAGAGCAGTATTGCCGCGAACACATTCCCGGCGTTGTCGCCATCAAGCCTCAGGCAGGTTTCCTCGTGTGGCTGGACTGCCGAGGACTGGGTCTGGAGCACGACGAGGTCGTGGACTTGTTCCGCAACCGCGCGGGGTTGGCCATGAACGAGGGATCCATGTTCGGCGAGGCGGGCAAGTGCCACATGCGTTTCAACATGGGCAGCCCGCGCAGCGTCATCGAGCAAGCCCTGCACCAGCTCGAAGCGGCCGTGGCCTCGCTGCACCAGTGAATCCAGTTAATGAAATATATGTGAGAATATAATACAGGACGGCATCCGTGGCCTTTTGGAAATAAAGGGCATCGCGGATGCTGCTGTTTTCATGCCTGGGGACGCGACTTGCCGAGCATCCAGGGGAAATAGCGCTCAATCATGAGGGCGATGGGATAGAGGATGACCATGACCACAAGGGCGATGGCAAATTTCCAGAAGATGTTCTCGTTGAGCGACTCGGGGCCGACCACCTTGGAAACGAGCATCTTGAAGATGCCGATGAGGTAGTTCTGCAAGCCCAGGAAGGTGATGCCCGTGATAGCAACATTCTGGGCGATGCGGCTGGGGCCGAAGCAATCGGCCAGCCACTTGCTGATCGAGACATAGAGCGGGATGAAGAGGATGGCAGCCTCGGGGGCCAGGACATAGGCCAGGCCCGCCTCCATCGACACGGGCGAGATGATGAGAAATGCCATGCCCACAACAGCGAGCGCCACCATCAAGGCGATGGAGCCCGATTTCACGCCGGTTGACGCATCATGACGCACCTTGACGTAGGGCAAGGAATCCACAAAGTCCTTGCAACAGTTGCCGAAGGCATACAGCGGCATGTAGAGCAGGGCGCGGTCAAAGTTCCACAGGTGCAGGACTTCGATGTCGGGCAAGACGAGCAGCGACAGACACAGCAGGATAGACACTACCAGCGGCCATGCGCCCGACAGGTAACGCCTGATGGGATAATAGATGAGCTGCATGGTGAACATCGTGGCCAGGAACCAGAACGGCGCCACGACGACGTCGGGACGGCCCTGGATGAACTGCCACAAGGGCGTCAACGGGTCGATGGCCATCTCCTCGGGGCCAGCCATGCGCCGCCCGACGGCGAGCCACAGGGCATAGAAGACCACGAAGAAGGTGGTGTAAGGGATCAATATCTTGCGGGCACGGTGGCGCAGGAAGGTGAGAAAATCCTGCTCCTTGACGACCTTGAACAGATAGCCGGCGGCAAAGAAAAACATGGGCATCCCGACGTAGACGAGTGCTACCTCGTGGGCAGGATTGTAACGAGGGGGCGTGTGATGGAACACCACGAGTGACATCGCGATGAACTTCATGTAGTCGAGCCAGGCTTTTCTCTGTGCCATAGTGATCAATAATCGATGAGCGTTAAAATTGAGGTGAAAACAGGCACTGCCCCCATGCAGCATAGAGCGGACAGTGCCTGTAGATGAATCATTCTTGTCAAACAGCCAATGGGGCCGACATCAATCAATGATGTCAAATCCCGTGTAACGCTGCAGGGCGGCAGGGATGCGGATGCCCTGGGGCGTCTGGTTGTTCTCGAGCAGAGCGGCAACGATGCGCGGCAACGCCAGTGCCGACCCGTTGAGGGTGTGGCACAGGTGGGTCTTCTTGTCATCGCCACGATAGCGGCACTTCAAGCGGTTGGCCTGATAGGTCTCAAAGTTGGAGACACTGCTCACCTCGAGCCAGCGCTTCTGGGCTGCGGACCACACTTCAAAGTCAAAAGTAATGGCACTGGTGAAGCTCATGTCACCGCCACACAGGCGCAGGATGTGCCACGGCAGTTCCAGCTTCTCGAGCAGACCCTGGACGTGATCCTTCATCTCCTCGAGGGCGGCATAGGAGTTCTCGGGCTTCTCGATGCGCACGATCTCGACCTTGTCGAACTGGTGGAGGCGGTTGAGGCCACGCACGTCCTTGCCATAGGAACCAGCCTCACGGCGGAAGCATGCCGAGAAAGCACAATTCTTCTTGGGCAGTTCCTCCTGCGGGATGATCACGTCACGGTACATGTTGGTGACAGGCACCTCGGCCGTGGGGATGAGGTAGAAGTTGTCCACCTGGCAGTGGTACATCTGTCCCTCCTTGTCGGGCAGCTGTCCCGTGCCCAGACCTGAAGCCTCATTGACCACAAAGGGGGGCTCGATCTCGAGATAACCGGCCTTGCCGGCCTCGTCGAGGAAGAACTGGGTCAACGCGCGCTGCAGGCGTGCGCCCTTGCCGACATAGACGGGGAAACCCGCGCCGGTAATCTTGACACCCAGGTCAAAGTCGATCAAGTTATACTTCTTGGCCAGGTCCCAGTGGGGCAAGGCATCCTCGCCCAGCTCGGGCATCTTGCCACCGGTCTTCTCGACGATGTTGTCCTCGGCGGTCTTGCCCTCGGGCACACCGCTATAGGGGACATTGGGGACACTGAGCAGGATGTCGGTAATCTCGTCCTGAGCGGCAGTGAGGTTGTCGTCAATCTCCTTGTTGGCGGTCTTGAGGCCGGCCACCTGGGCCTTGACATTCTCGGCCTCCTCTCGGTTGCCCTGCTTCATGAGGGCACCGATCTGGGCAGCCATCTTGTTGAGCACGGCGGCGTTGTCGTCGCGCTGTTTCTGCAGCGCACGGCGCTGCTTGTCCAGTTCCACGATGCGCATGATGGGTTCGCGACCGTCAAAGTGCTTGATGGCAAGGCGACGGATCACGTCCTCGGGATCCTGGTTGATGAGTTGTAATGTGAGCATTATCTAGTCTCTACTATAAAATCTTGTCTCTAAATTGATGGGTTATTATCAATCGTTGCCGAAGTCGATGGTGGGCGAGTCGCTGATGTTGTTGCGCTTGGCGGCCGACTTAGGCACCTCGACGGGCCTGTCCTGGCTGGCGGCCTGCTGACGCTCCTTGATCTGGCTGCGGAAGTCGGGCTTGCGCCTGTAGGTCGGGGTCTTCTCGATCATGTCGATGACATCGTCGTCGTCCATCTCATCGGGCGAGAGCACGATGTAGCGGGCACGCAGCTGATTTTGGGTCAACTCGCTGATAGCCTTGGAGCCGTACTCGATCTCGAGGCGCTCGGCGTCGGACATCTTGGGCTCGGCCACGACTGGCTCGCGGCGTGATACCGACGACACGGGAGCCTCCTTGTCGAGCGACACGTTGAAGCCCGATGCCAGCACGGTCACCTTGATCTGGTCGGCCAGGGTGGTATCGTAGGCCATACCCCAGATCACATCCACCTCCTTGTCGAAGTTGGCCATGAACTCCTGGATCTCGTTCATCTCCTCCATCTTGAGCGGTGCATCGCTCTCGGGGTTGTAATAGAAGTTCATCAGGATCTTCTGTGAGCCATAGACGTCACGGTTCTTGAGCAGCGGCGACTCGAGGGCGTTCTCGATGGCCTTGGTCACACGGCGCTCGCCCGTGCCGTAGCCCGAGCTGATGATGGCGGCACCACCCTCGCGCAGAGTCGTGTTCACATCATTGAAGTCCAGGTTGATCTTACCCTTGACGGTGATCAGGTCACTGATGCTGCGTGCAGCGATGGTCAACGTGTCATCGGCCTTGCCGAAGGCGTTGGTGAAGTCGAGGTCACTGTAGATCTCGGTCAGGCGCTGGTTGTTGATGATGAGCAGGGCATCGACATACTTGCCCATCTCGTCGGCACCGGCAAGAGCCTTGAGGATCTTGCGGGGTCCCTCAAAGAGGAAGGGGATGGTCACGATACCGATGGTGAGGACACCCTTCTGGTGGGCGATGCGGGCCACGACGGGAGCGGCACCGGTACCGGTACCACCACCCATACCGGCGGTGATGAAGACCATCTTGGTATCATCGTCAAAGAGGGCAGCGATCTCGCTCTCGCTCTCCTCGGCGGCACGGCGCGCCGTCTCGGGGATGTTGCCGGCACCCAGGCCGTGGGTCGTGTTCGGTCCCAGCAGCACGCGGTTGGGGACCGGCGACTCGTTGAGCTGCTGGCGGTCGGTGTTGAGCACTACAAACGAGACGCCCTCGATATTCTGCATATACATGTGGTTGATGGCATTGTTACCGCCGCCACCGACACCCATCACCTTGATGATGGTGAGGGGCTTCTCCCTGTCCTGGAAACCCGAGTTCTTGTCCAGCGTGGACAAGATTTCGCTACCTGCTGCGTGCGGACCCTGGTTAGTTCCATCAAATTTGATACTGTTGTCGTCCATATTGTGTTGTATTTATTTTAGTCAGGAAATAAATGAGTTCATTGCGCTAAATCACTGCTCGTCATCGAGGTCGGTATCTTCCGAGATGAGGTTGGTGAGCTTGGTTTTCCACTTGTCCCAGCGGCTCTCCTTCTTCTTGGGTCTGCCCTCGGGACGGACGTCACCGCGCTCGGCGGGCCTGACGGGCTCCTCATACTGGGGTGCATATCCGGCACCCTGGGGCATGACGGGACCCTCAACGACCGAGTTGAGCTCGACACAGGTCTGGTCGTCCTCGATGCGCTCGGCGGCGGCAGCAAGGAGCGAGAATACCTCGATATACTCCATGCGGTTGATCTCGCTGTTGAGGATATTGATCGAGGTCGGGTTCTGGCCCATGCGCACCTTGATCTTGGTCGTGTCCTCGAGTTTCTGCTTGAGGCCACCCAGGTGGGCACAGCCACCGATGAGGACGATGCTCTTGATCTCGTCGGACGAGACGCCGGCATCGGCCAGCTGCTGATTGATGTTGGCGATGATCTCGCCGGTGCGGGCACTGATATAGTTGGCTGCCTCGCGGGCATTCACGCCCTCGATGACCACGTTGCTTGCATTGACGGGGTCGAGGGGGTTGTTGATGTTCTTCTTGACGTTCTCGGCCGTCTCCTCCATCACGTTGAGGCCGATCATCACATCGCGCGTCAGGTTGCGACCACCCAGGGGCAGGGTGTTCAGGTAGATGAGCGACTTGTTCTTGTAGATGGCCACGGTCGTGGTCTCGGCACCCATGTCGACGAGCATGCAGCCCAGCTCGCGGTCACTGTCACTCAGGATCTGCTTGGCGACAGCCAGCGGAGTGACGATGAAGCCCTTGGCGGGAATGCCGAAGGTCATCAGCCTATTGAGGTTCAGCATCAGCGTGGGCTTGGCCACGATGAGGTTGACCTTGATCTTGATAGACGAGCCGAATTGTCCCACAGGATTAGGGGTTTCCACCTTGTCCACATAGTAGGTACGCGGCACGACATCGACGGTGTCGTGGTTGCGGATAGGGGTACTGGTGGCATCCTTGATGATGCGGTCGATGAGCTCGTTGGTGATGGCCTCGGTCGAGCCGACGCTGCGGTTCACCTCGCTCACGATGCTGTGCAGCGACCTGCCGCCGACGCCCAGATAGACCTGGGTCACGCGGCCGTCGATCATACCCTCAAGGTTCTTGAGGATACGGTTGATGCTAGTCTTGATGTTCTCGACATTCTGCACGATGCCATAGCGCACGCTGTTGAGGTGACGTTCCTCCTGCAGGTGCTTGACGCTCAAGTATCCAGCCGAAGTCTTCTCGGCGATAGCTCCAACGATTTTAGAGCTTCCGATTTCAAGTGCTACGATATGTTGTTTCTTTTCCATAAAACAATGATTGGTGTATTGATTATTTTTTAATTTTGGTTTGTTGTTCTCTGTCTGTTGTTACGTCAAGATGTTATGATTAATTACTTTTCTTGTTCTTGGACTTGTCATCCTGTTGCTTGGCCTTGTCACTGGCCTTCTTGCCATCGTCGGCCTTCTTGGACTTGTCGTCGGGCGCTGCAGCGGCGTCGGCCTTCTTGGCATCATCACCGGCATCATTCTTCTTGACCGACACGTCCATCGTCTCGAGGTCGGGAGCCTGCTCGTCATCCTCGGGGTCATACTCGAAGGTCTGCACAACGGCCTTGGTCCGGCGGGTAGCCACCACCTGATGGTCCCACTTGACCGAAATGGTGTCGAACGTGTTCCAGCCGCGCTTGGGCATCACCTCGCGATAGAAGAGCAAGAGTTTGGCGAACTTGTTCTTGAATCCATCGACGTGGCCCATATTGACCACATGGCCGCTGATCTGGGGCACGATGATGATGTTGTTGGAGTCCCTGACGGTGTACATCGTGACCAGGGAGTGCAGCAACGAGTCGGACTCGACATAGTCGATGAGCGGCAGCAGGCGCGTGGCAGGGAACTGCCTGGTGAAGTGGCCCTGCACGACGGGCACGTCGCTGTAATAATAGATCGACGCGTCCATGCGCTTGCCGGCACGGTTCAGGTAGTAGGACTGGTCGCCGTCGAACACGCGCATCACGGGCAGCAGCTGGCTCACGCGGATGAGCAGGCGGCCGTCCAGGCACTTCACGATGTCGGTAGCCTCGAGGTAGGGCGAGTGGTCGAGCGCCTTCTCGATGTCGGAGGCGTTGATGTCGGCCATGCGCTTGCCCTTGAACTTCATGCCCTGGTGCTCCAGGTCGCTGAGGACGCCCTCGGGGGTGACAAACGATGTGCTGTCGGCGTTGAGTACCTCAACCACGACACTGGTGCACACTTCACCCCTGGACTTGTAACGGGCCCAGAAGATTCCAGCGATGAGCGCAGCCGCCATCACCACCAGTATTGTATTCTGTATCAGTCGTTTCAACGCTTTTGCTTCTTATATTCGACGCAAATTTGTGGCAGCAGATTGGCGATGTCGCCGGCACCCGCTGTCAATAAAACGTCAAAATTACTCTTTTTTATTGACCCAATCAAATTTTCTTTTGAGTAAATGATTTTTTTTGTGCTTGTGACCTGTTCAAGCACCATTTCACTCGTCACCCCGGGGATGGGTTCCTCGCGGGCGGGATAAATCGGCAGCAGGATGACCTCGTCGGCCAGCGAGAGTGCCGCAGCAAACTCGGGCGCGAAATCCCGGGTGCGGCTGTACAGGTGAGGCTGGAAGATGACGGTCAACTGGCGGCCAGGGTACAGGTCGCGCACCGACGCGATGCTGGCACGCAGTTCGCCGGGATGGTGGGCATAGTCGTCGATCATCACCCTACCCCGCTCGCCCGGCTCCTTGAGCCAGAACTCAAAGCGACGCTTGGGTCCCATGAACGTGGCCATGGCGTCGCGCATCGCGTCGAGGGGCGTGTCCACCAGGCGGCAGGCCGCCATTGCAGCGATGGCGTTCTCGATGTTGATGTCGACGGGGACACCCAGGCTGATGCCGGGCAACGTCTCCCACGGCGTCACCAGGTCGAAGGTGATCTCGCCGTTGCCCTTGCTGATGTTGGCGGCATGGAAGTCGCCATTGTCGCGGCTGTAGGTATAGGTCTTGACCTCCTTGCCCACACGGGGTTGCAGGGCCAGGCCGGTGTGGACGATGAGGGCACCACCCGGCTGGATGAGCTCGGTGAAATGGGCAAAGCTCTCCAGGTAGTTCTCGGCCGTGCCATAGATGTCCAGGTGGTCGGGGTCGGTCGAGGTCACCACGGCGACATGGGGCCGCAGGTGGTGGAACGAGCGGTCAAACTCGTCGGCCTCGATGACCGAGTAGGGGCTGGTCGCCGACAGCAGGAAGTTACTGTCATAGTTGCGCAACACACCGCCCAGGAAGGCGTTGCAGCCGATGCCCGAGCTGTGCAGCATGTGGGCCGCCATGCTCGAGGTAGTGGTCTTGCCGTGGGTGCCGGCAAAGCACAGGGCCTTGCTGTGGGCGGTCACAACGCCCAGCAGCGCCGCCCGCTTGACGATATCAAAACCATGCTCGCGGAAGTAGGTCAATCCCTGATGCGAGGCGGGGACAGCGGGCGTATAGACCACCAGCGTGCGCAACGGGTCGCGGCAGTAGTCGGGAATGAGCGCGGGATTCTCGTCATAGTCGATGTGTACACCTTCCCGCTCCAGTGCATGGGTCAAGTCGCTGGGAGTGCGGTCATAGCCGGCCACACGCTTGCCCTGGGCCAGAAAATAGCGCTCCAGGGCAGCCATGCCGATGCCGCCAGCTCCCACAAAATACAGTGAATCAAACTCTTTCATTTTTCCTGTTTTATTATTTAAAAGTTGATCGATGATGAGTGATTGGGGATTTAAAAATGATGATGTAAAACTATCTGCAAGCCGTTGTCATCAAGAGGCTATCGATTCAAGATTTTCTCGATCTCATCGACGATGTGCTCGGCGGCATCGCGCAGGGCCATGGCCGAGACGTTGGTGCCCAGCGTGCTGATGCGCGCAGCGTCGGTGACGGTGTCGAGCATCGTGTCCATCAGGCGGGTGGCAGCCTCGGCATCGGTCACCATCATGGCCGCCTCACGGTTCACCAGAGCCAAGGCGTTCTTGGTCTGATGGTCCTCGGCCACATTGGGCGACGGCACGAGGATGGCCGCCTTGCCCAGCAGCTGCAGCTCCGAGATCGAGCTGGCACCGGCACGCGAGACGACGAGGTCGGCAGCACGGTAGGCCATATCCATATTGCTGATAAAGGGCATCTGCACCACATTCTTCACGCCCGACGCGCCCAGGGCCTCACGGCACTGCTGGTCATAGAGCTTGCCCGTCTGCCAGATGACCTGGACATCGTGGGCCGCGGCACCGATCTTCTCCAGGCCGCCGATGATGGCGTTGTTGATCGTGCGGGCACCCAGGCTGCCGCCGATGATGAGGATCGTGTGCTTGTCGGGGTCAACGCCCATCGCCTGGCGTGCCTGCTCGGGCGAGGCGCCACACTCCAGCAGGTTGCGCCTGACGGGGTTGCCCGTGAGGACGATCTTGTCCTGCGGGAAGAAGCGCTCCATGCCCTCATAGGCCACACAGATGCAGTCGGCCTTGGCCGCCAGCAACTTGTTGGTCACGCCGGCATAGGAATTCTGCTCTTGCAGCAGGGTGGGAATGCCCTGTTTCTGGGCCTCCTTGAGCATCGGGCCGCTGGCATAGCCGCCCACGCCGATGGCGATGTCGGGCCTGAAGTCCTTGAGGACCCTGCGGGCCAGCCTCATGCTCTTGAACAGGCGTGCCACGACCTTGAAATTGCGCAGCAGGTGCTTGCGGTCAAAGCCGCTCACGGGCAGACCGACGATGTTGTAGCCCGCAGCGGGCACTTTCTCCATCTCCATGCGGCCCTCGGCCCCCACAAAGAGGATATTGGACTCGGGGTGGCGGCGGCGCACCTCATTGGCGATGGACAGGGCGGGGAAGATGTGTCCGCCCGTGCCACCACCGCTCACCAGCACTTTTAATTGTTTTTTTTCTTTATTTCCAGACATTTTTAGCAGGTATTTCGGTTGGATTCTCGGCGTCGAGGCCCTCGATGATGGGGACCTCCTCGACCTTAATATTCTTGTTATCCTGATTGGCAATCGTGCGACTCACACTCAACATCACGCCAAAGGCGGCACAGATGGCCAGCATCGACGATCCACCCATCGAGATGAGGGGCAGGGGCTGACCCGAAACGGGGAACACGCCCACGTTGATGGCGATGTGGAACAGCGCCTGGAAGGTGATGTAGGACGCCATACCGATGACCAGCAGCGACGGCAGCACTCGCTTGCTGCGCCTGACGATCATCGACGCCCTGCCCAGCAGGGACAGATAGAGCGCGATCACAAACAGACCGCCAAAGAAGCCCGTCTCCTCGACAATGATCGAGAAGATGTAGTCGCTGAAGGCCAGCGGCAGACGGCTGCACTCGCGGGAGCGTCCCACACCGACGCCGACCAGGCCGCCATTGGCCTGGGCCATGCGGGAGAACATCTCCTGCTGATTCTCGGCAGTGATGGGGTCATAGACCAGCGAGTCACGACGGAGCCACTTCTGGATGCGACCCATGCGCATGTTTTCACGTTTCACCTCCTTCTTTCCCGAGGGGGTCGCCAGCAGTTCCTCGGCTTGCTCGCGGTCGATGCCGGGCTGGGATGCCTGCACCTCCTGGATGAGCTGTTCCTTGTCGTCGTTGAGGCTCTTGATGATGACGTAGCCGCCGGCAATGAAGCCAAAGAACACAAAGAAGATCACAAACTTCTTGACGTGGGCGCCGCCGATCAGCAACATCGACGCACTGATGCTGAAGAGCAGCAGCATGTTGGTCAAGCCGCTCTGGTACATCATTCCGCAATAGATAGCGACCACGATGATGGTCCACAACAATCCGCGCTTGGTGATGTCCTTGTTCTTCTGCGACTTGGCCAGGATATAGGACAACAGCGTGACAATCGACAACTTGGCAAACTCCGACGGCTGTATCGACGGCAAGCCGGGGATGATGGTCATTGAGCGACGAGCACCATTGATGAGGTCACCGAACTTCATCACATACAACAGACTGACGACCGAGAATATCGCCAGTATCGGCACTGCCAAATAGAGGAACCACGTCCTGTTGTAGTTCACGTGCAGCAGGCCGATGGCGAGCAGGGCACCGACGCCCAGGAACAGGCATTGCTTGATCAGGGGTGCATACAGGCCGACCTTAGCGACCTCGCGGCTTGACGCGCTGTAGCTCTCAATGATCGAGATAATCATCAGCATGATGAAGATGCCCCAGATCCAGGGATCGCCATACTTGCGCGATATCTCGTGGTATTTAGTAATAGGAACTTCGTTCTGAGCCATGGGTAGAATGGGGATAAATCATTAATACTCTATATCACTTACCAGCCTTGAATTTCTTGACACACTCCTTGAACTGGTTGCCGCGGTCGGCCATGCCGTTGAACAGGTCGAAGCTGGCACAGCAGGGCGACAGCAGCACGGTGTGGCCCTCGTGGGCCAGGCTGCGGCATTTGTCCATGCACTCGCCCATGCTACGGGCATCGGTCACCACGGGCACCTTGCCGTCGAAGAAGGCGTGCAGCTTGTCGTTGTCCAGGCCCAGGCAGACGATGGCCGTCACCTTCTCCTTGACCAGGGCCTCAATCTCGGTGTAGTCGTTCCCCTTATCGACGCCGCCCAGGATGAGCACACAAGGCTCGTTGACGCTCTCGAGGGCATACCAGCAGGCATCCACGTTGGTGGCCTTGCTGTCGTTGATGTAGCGCACGCCGTCCACCGTATCGACATACTCCAGGCGGTGGGGAACGGCCTCAAAGTCGGCCAGCGCCTCGCGGATGACGTCCTTGCGGATGTCAAACACCTGGGCCGACAGGCCGGCAGCCATCGTGTTATAGACATTGTGCAGCCCCTTGAGGGAGAGCTGGTCGCGAGGAACGTCCCACTTGTCGCCACCCAGGTTGAAGTGGAGCATGCCGTCGTGCAGCCAGGCGGCATTGCTGTCGTCATCGTCGGCGGTGAAGCTCAGCAGGCGAGACTCCAGGTGGTGCTGGCGCAGCTGCTCGGCAATCACGGGGTCGTTCTTCCAGAAGATGAAGGAATCCTCGCCCGTCTGGTTGCGCGTGATGCGGAACTTGGCGGCGACATAGTTCTCCATCTTGTAGTCATAGCGGTCCAGGTGGTCGGGGGTGATGTTGAGCAGGACAGCCACATTGGCCTTGAAGTCATACATGTTGTCGAGCTGGAAGCTGCTCAGCTCGATGACATACACGTCATGGTGCTCGGTAGCCACCTGCAGCGCCAGGCTGCGGCCCACGTTGCCCGCCAGACCCACGTTCAGGCCCGCCTTCTTGAAAATGTGGTAGGTGAGCTTGGTGGTCGTCGTCTTGCCGTTGCTGCCGGTGATGCACACCATCTTAGCATCGGTATAACGGCCGGCAAACTCGATCTCGCTCACGATGGGGATGCCGCGCTCGATGGCCTGGGCCACCATGGGGGCCGTATCGGGGATGCCGGGACTCTTGACAATCTCGTCGGCATTGAGAATCTTCTCGGGGGTGTGTCCTCCCTCTTCCCAGGCGATGTCATACTGGTTGAGCAGGTCCTTGTAGGACTGAGAGATGCTGCCGGCATCGCTCAGCCACACGTCCATGCCCTTGACCCTGGCGAGCACTGCGGCACCCGCGCCGCTCTCGCCACCGCCCAAAACTACTAATCGCTTTGTCATAGCTGTCATTTATCTATATTATTTGGTGCTAACTTGTTGAGTATTATCTGATTTTGAGAGTCACAAAGGTCAAAGCCGCCAGCAGGATGCTCACCAGGAAGAAACGCATCACGATCTTGGCCTCGGGGATGCGATGGTCAGGGGTCTTGATCTTGTAGTCCCACGTGAGCTTGGCCGGGTCGGCGGTGAAGTGGTGGTGCAGGGGCGTCATCTTGAACAGGCGCATGTTCTTGCCCTTGTGGCGCTTGACATACCACACCTGCATGATGACCGACAGCTCCTCGATGAGGAAGATGCCGCACAGCAGGGGGATGAGCCACTCCTTGCGGATGAGGACGGCAAACACCGCGATGATGCCGCCCAGGCACAGGCTACCCGTGTCGCCCATGAAGACCTGGGCCGGGTAGGAATTGTACCACAGGAAGCCGATTGTCGCGCCGATGAAGGCGGCGGCATACACTACCAGTTCGCTGCTATCCGGGATATACATGATATTCAGGTAGGATGAATAGATGACGTTGCCACCCAGATAGCACATGATGGCCAGGGCAACGCCAATGATCGCCGAGGTGCCTGTCGCCAGGCCGTCCACGCCGTCGGTCAGGTTGGCACCGTTGCTCACGGCCGTGATGACAAAGATGGTCACCAGGATGAACAGGATCCAGCCGCCGGTCTGCTTGTACTTGCCCATCCAGCCGGTGAAGTAGGCATAGTCGAAGTTGTGGTTCTTGACAAACGGCAGGGTGGTCTTGGTCGCCTTGACCGCCTGGGACTTGTGCACCTCGACCAGTTCGGGGGTCTCGTTGCGGTTGGTGACATGGACGTTCTCGTTCATCACGATGGCGGGGCTCAGGTACATGGTCAGGCCCACGATGATGCCCAGACCCACCTGGCCGACGATCTTGAACTTGCCCTTGAGGCCCTCCTTGTTGTGATGGAAGACCTTGATGTAGTCGTCGGCAAAGCCCAGGGCGCCGCACCACAGGGTGGAGACGATCATGAGCAGCATGTACACGTTGTTGAGCTTGCCCAGCAGCAGGCAGGGTACCAGGATCGAGATGATGATGATGATACCGCCCATGGTGGGAGTTCCCTGCTTGGCTGAGTTGCCGCCCAGTTTCTCCTCGCGCTCCTTGTCACACATCTGGCGCTCCTTGAGCTTGAAGATGATGCGACGGCCGATGACGATACCGATAAACAACGACAGGATAAAGGCAAAGCCCGACCTGAAGGTGATGTACTCAAACAATCGCGCTCCGGGCACGTGGGAGTCTTGCAGGTAGTGGAAAAGATGGTATAACATAATCTTTCAGCAATTATTGATGCTTCTACTTGTGGTTAATAATCAATTGGTTTCGCCGGCAAACACTTCCTCGACCTGCTCGCGGTCGTCGAAGTGGTGCTTCACGCCCTGGATCTCCTGATAGTTCTCATGGCCCTTGCCGGCAATGAGAACGACGTCGCCGGGCTGGGCCAGCTGGCAGGCCGTGCGGATGGCCTGGCGGCGGTCGGTGATGGTCAGCGTGCGGGGACGGGCATCGTCGGGGAGGCCCACCTCCATCTGGCGCAGGATCTCGTCGGGATCCTCGGTGCGCGGGTTGTCGCTGGTGAGCACGACACGGTCGCTGCGCACGGCAGCCTCGCGGGCCATCATGGGCCGCTTGCCGGCATCGCGGTCGCCACCGCAGCCACAGACGGTGATGATGTGCCCACTGGTGCCCACCACCTCGCGGATGGTGTCCAGCACATTGACCAGGGCATCGGGCGTGTGGGCATAGTCCACGATGGCGGTGTAGCCGCGCGGCGAACTCAGCGTCTGGAAACGGCCGGCCACGGGCACGAGCAGGCTCATCTTGACGAGCACCTGCTGCGGGTCAAAGCCCAGCAGCAGCGAGGCACCATAGACCGACAGCAGATTGTAGGCATTGAAGCGGCCCGTAAAGAGCACCTCGACCTGATTGCCGTTGAGTTCGAGCGTGGTACCGTCCAGGCGTGACTCGACGATGCGGCCCTTGAAGTCGGCCATCGAGCGCAACGAGTAGTGGTACTTGTCGGCGCGGGTGTTCTGCAACATCACGTCGCCCACCTTGTCGTCGGCATTGACCAGGGCGAACGCCCCCGCGGGCAGCGCGTCAAAGAACATCTTCTTGGCAGCGATGTAGTTGTCCACCGTCTTGTGGAAGTCCATGTGGTCGCGGGTCAGGTTGGTGAAGATGCCGCCGGCAAAGGTGATGCCCTCGATGCGGCGCTGTACACACGCGTGGGAGCTCACCTCCATGAAGGCATACTCGCATCCCGCCTCGACCATCTCGTGCAACAGGCGGTTGAGGGTCAGGTGGTCGGGGGTCGTCTGCTTGGCTTCCTGCTCGACGGTGTCGATGACGTTCTTGACCGTGGAGAGCAGGCCGGCCTTGTAACCCATCAGGCGCGCCATCTCATAGAGGAGCGTGGCCGTCGTGGTCTTGCCGTTGGTGCCGGTGACGCCGACCAGGCGCAGGCGGCGCGAGGGGTGGTCAAACCACTCGTCGGCCAGTCGAGACAGGGCAATCACGCTGTTCTCGACCTGTATGTAGGTGACGTCATCCTTCATCTCGGCGGGCAGTTCCTCGCAGACGATAGCGCGCGCTCCGGCGGCCACCACGTCGCCGATGAAGCGATGGGAATCGACGGCGACGCCCTTGACGGCGACAAACATAACGCCCTCACGGCTCTGGCGCGAGTCGTTGATGACATCGGTTATTTCTACCTGGGTGCTGCCCACCACGCGCTGTGGATTGATGGCAGCCAGTAACTGTGACAATATTTTCATGATCAATGGTGATTTAGGAATTTCTGAGTTTGAGGTTGATGCGTTCTCCGCGGGCGAAGTGCGAACCGGCCGAGAGGCTCTGGGACACGACCATGCCCGAGCCCGAGATCGACACCCTGAGGCCGGATTTCTCCAGGATGCGGATGGCCTCGCGGATGTCCAGCCCGATGACGTTGGGCACGCCGCTCTCGACCCGCGTGGGACGGGCAAAGCGGTGGGCGGAGCCCAGGTTGAGGCTGCGCTGCAGGCGGTTGTTCTTGCTGTCGCCCATCGAGGCGAACAGCGTGGGATAGGGCTTGGAGTCCTCCTTCTTCTTGTCGTCGGCCTTCTTGCCATTCTTGTCCTTGCCGGCGTTGGCATAGTCGGGCGCGTCGCCCAGCAAGCCATGGGCATACATCTTGCAGGCAATGTTCTTCATCACCAGGCCACTGCTGGCACCGGCACCGCGGTCGGCCCCCAGCATGAGGACGATGCAGGAGTACTTGGGCTTCTCGTAGGGGAAGAAGCCGCAGAAGGCGAGACGCTTCCTCGCGCCATACTTGCCGTTGACGACCTCAAAGGCGGTACCCGTCTTGCCGGCGATCTCCACATTGTCGTCCTGCACCCAGTGGCGCGCGGTACCGTGGTCGCCCCACACCACATCGTGGAGCATGAGGCGCAGCTTGGCGGCATTCTCGGGGCTGCACACCTGCTTGCGGATGTAGGTCACGGGAATGATGGAGTCGGGTTCGCCCTCGCGGGAGAGCTTGGTGAACAGGCGGGGACGCACATACTTGCCGTCGTTGGCAATGGCGTTGTACATGGCCAGGGTGCACAGCGGCGGGATGCGGGTGCCGTAGCCATAGGCCTGGCGGGAAAGCACCACGCGGCCACCGTCCTTGACGTCGGCATTGCTGAACTCGGGCGTCTGCTCACCGGCGATACCCAGATGGAAGGGCTCAAAGAAGCCCATCTCCTCCAGGCGAGCCTTGAAGGCGGGCGGGTTGGAGCCATACTTCTGGGTGATGATCTTGGCCATGCCGATGTTGGACGAGGTCTCGATGATCTGGCGAGCCGTCCTGGTGGCGCCGCCATGGGAGTCGGTGATGGGATTGCCGCCGGCATAGGCCCACGACGAGCCCGTCACCCACGGCTTCTCGATGTCGGTGACAATGCCGTCCTCGAGCGCGACCATCATCGAGATGGTCTTGACCACCGAGCCCGGCTCGAAGCCCAGCACGGCATAGTTGATGCCCTCGACATAGACGTTGGGGTCATCCTCGCTGCGCTTGAGGTTGCTGATGGCCTTGATGTCGCCAGTGGCCACCTCCATGAGGACACATGTGCCCCACTCGGCCCCGGTCTCGATGCACATGTCGTTGAGCTCGTGCTCCACGATGTCCTGCAACTGGACGTTGATGGTCGTGGTGATGTCATAGCCCTTGACGGCGGGAACGCTCTCGACGGGCACGATGGCATTGGTCAACTGCAAGTGGCGGGCAATGCCCGGCTTGCCGTAGAGCAGGGTGTCGAGCGCGCGCTCCAGTCCCGAGATGCCGTGGCTGCGCGTGCTGTCGAGGTTGCCGATACTGCGTGCGGCCATCGAGCCGTAGGGTTTCTTGCGCAGGGGGACCTTCTCGCAATAGAAGCCCGACTCATTCTTGGGCTTCCTGAAGAAGGGGAAACTGTGCAGCCGCTCATACTCGCGGTGGGTGAGCAACTGGGGGAAGAGGCGATAGGAGTGCTTGTAGCGCGGCTTCTGCTTCTTGTCGGCCGGGTTGGCGGCATCGAGGATCGCCTGGCGGTCGTTGGTGATCTTTTCGCGCCACTGGGCAGGGGTCCTCGAGCTGTCGAAGGCGGCAAGGCTGTCGCACAGCGGGCCGATGTATTTCTTCAACGTGTCGGTCGAGATGCCCTGCGAGAGCCAGTCCACGCGTGCGATATAGTACTCCAGGTTGGCAGCCAGCTCGGTGCCGTTGTCGGCCAGGAGCTTGCCGCGCTCGGGGTTGGTGTACATGATGCTGTCAAGCACCGTGTGGGCCTTCTTGTTCCACAATGGCGCCTGGACCACCGTGAGCTTGAACATGTTCCACACGATGGCGAGCGAGAAGAGCAGCATGAATCCCACTACCACCATGTAACGCCACAGGATGTGCCGCTTGTTGTTCTGTTTCTTTGCTTTTGCCATAGCGTAATTACTGTAAACTTAATGGGGTTGATATTTTTACTTGCCGGAATCGGAATGTAACTGATAGGGGGGCACGTCGGGGGCGGCGAGGCCCAGATGGCGCTCGCGGACCATGCGGGTCATCTCGCTCTCTCGGATCATGGAGTTGTAGGTCGCGCTCGACGAGATCAGGTCGGTCTGGGCATTGAGCAGATCGTTCTTCTGCAACGACAGGAGTTCCTGCAGACTGCTCTGGCAGGCAAACTTGTTGCCGATGTAGGCAAGTGCCATGGCCATGACAAAGACGACATAGATCCAATTGCGCTTGAAGAAGTCAAGCGAGAAGATGCGGCCTTGAAGAATGACCCTGCGGGCTTTTTTCCCTGAGGCTGCGGCGCTGTTGGTGTTACTGTTTTCACTCATGTTCTTGACAGTGTTGATTGACTACTACTTGTTGCTATAGGTTATTGATGGGGATTACACTTCATTGCTCGAGGGCATGAGCTCGGCAACGCGCAGCTTGGCACTGCGGGAGCGGGGATTGCGCGCCACCTCGTCGGCCGTGGGCACGATGACCTTGCCGGTCACCACTCGCCATGGCGTGGAAACGCGACCATAGAAGTCCTTGTGCTGCCGGCCCTCAACGTTGCCGCTGCGCATGAAGTTCTTGACCAGGCGGTCCTCCAGCGAGTGGTAGGTGATGATGGCCAGGCGGCCGCCGGGACTGAGCACCTCGACGGACTGGGCCAGCAACTTGCGCAGGGCGTCCAGTTCACCGTTGACCTCGATGCGCAGGGCCTGGAAAATCATCGAGAGCTCCTTCTTCTCCTGGGCAGCCTTGACCAGCGGGCGGACGGCGGCCAGCAGTTCGCCGGTCGTGGACAGCGGGCGGGCCTTGACGATGGCCGAGGCCAGACGCCTCGACTGCCGCAACTCGCCGTAGAGGTAGAGCACATCGGCCAGACGCTCCTCGCTGTAGGTGTTCAACAGCTCGCGGGCAGTGAAGGCGGCGCTGCGGTTCATGCGCATGTCCAGGGGCGCGTCGGCACGGAAGGTGAACCCCCTCTCCACGTCGTCGAAGTGGTGGAACGACACTCCCAGGTCGGCAATGATGCCATCCACCTTGTCGATGCCGTAGTAGCGCAAGAAGTTCTGCATGTAGGCAAAATTGCCGTGTGCAAATGTAAATCTCGGGTCATCCAGGCGGTTTTGCCAGGCATCCATGTCCTGATCCATGCCGACGAGACGGCCTCCTTCTCCCAGATGCTCGAGAATGGCACGGCTGTGGCCGCCGCCACCAAAGGTGGCGTCAACATAGGTGCCCGCAGGCTTGATGGCAAGCCCGTCAATGCTCTGGTCGAGCAGCGCAGGTATGTGATATACAAGTGGTTGCATTATTTTAAAACTTTTGCCGTTGAGTGTTTTCCTCTCCCTCGTTTTTTGGGACTTCAAAGGTACTGCTTTTTTTTGAATAATTTGCAATTCCAAACCATCAAATTTACATTCCAGAAGTTATTTTTTATTAACAGGCCTGTTAATAACCTGCCATCACAAACTAAGTCACTGATTATCAAAATGGTTGTCAGAAATTTACAACTGCAAAATTTTGCGCCCCAAAAGATTGTATTTCAAAATCGGGAAAGGTATTTTTCCCCGATTTCTGCTGCCTGAAAGTGCCGAAACCTCAATATTAACAGATTTTATAGATTGTAAATACTTTTTTAATGGATTTTTTCTATAATTTTGCAACATCATTCATGCGACCCTCTTTATAACCATCTTTCAACATCATTATGATCACCAGAAAAGAATCAACATTCAACTGCCAACTGCCCGTCGATGAATTGAACCGCGAGGCGACTCCATTCTACTACTATGACATGGATGTCCTGCACGCGACACTCGGTGCCATCAAGCAAGAGACCGAGGGGTGGCCCTATGTCGTGCAATATGCCATCAAGGCAAATGGCAATCCACTTATTCTCAAAGAGATAGCATCCAGTGGACTGGGCAGTGACCTGGTGAGCGGAGGAGAGATCCTGGCGGCACTGGAAGCCGGGTTCCAGGCCCAGGAGATGAGCTACTCGGGCGTCGGCAAGACCGACCGCGAGATCAAGCTGGGCCTGGAGAAAGAGATCGGCTGCTTCAATGTAGAATCCATCCCCGAGCTGGAGGTCATCAACCAGCTGGCCGGGGAGGCCGGCAAGACGGCGCGCATCGCCATCCGCGTCAATCCCGACATCGACGCCCACACCCACAAGTACATCACTACCGGCACAGCCGACAACAAGTTCGGGATTCCTGTCGAGGCCCTGGAAAGTGTTTTCAATCAGGCAATAGCCATGCCCAACATCGACTTGCGGGGCCTGCACTTCCACATCGGGTCGCAGATCACGACCATGCGCCCCTACGTCATGCTGTGCGAGAGAATCAACCAGCTGCAGGACGACTATGAGGCACGGGGAATCGGCTTTGACATCATCAACGTGGGCGGCGGCCTGGGCATCGACTACACACATCCCGACGACTGCCCGGTGCCCGATTTCAAGCAATACTTTGACGTGTTCAAGCAGCACCTCGAGCTGAGGCCCAACCAGCAGCTGCACTTTGAGCTGGGACGAGCCATCGTGGGACAATGCGGCACGCTCATCAGCCGTGTCACCTATGTCAAGGAGAACCGCAACAAGAAATTCGTCATCCTGGACGCAGGCATGACCGACCTGATCAGGCCGGCACTCTACGGCGCCCGCCACGAGGTGCAGAACCTCACGTCGGTCGAGGACGGGCGCGAGCACTATGACATCGTCGGTCCCGTCTGCGAGTCAAGCGACGTGTTTGCCAGCGACTGTGTGCTCCCCGTCACGCGCCGCGGCGACCTCATCGCCATCCGCTCGGCAGGCGCCTATGGCGAGTCGATGGCATCAAGATATAACATGAGAGAACTGCCGCGCAGCCATTTCAGCCACTGATCCGCAGGGCTCCAACAGGGTACACAAAATTTCTTTTTATGTGCCGAAAACCACTATCTAATTATCACACAATCACTTAGAGAAAAGTTATTAAAAAAAGCAAAAAAATATTTACTGAATTCTATAGCCTAATTAAAAAAAATGGTTACATTTGCAATTGGTAACTAAAATATTACTCATGGAAAAGATTGATACTCTAGACAAAAAGATCCTGGAAATTGTGATGAATAACGCCCGCATCCCCAGCAAGGATGTGGCGCAGGTGTGTGGTGTATCACGCGCTGCCGTGCACCAGCGCATCCAGCGGCTCATCGACGACGGCGTCATCACCGGGTCGGGCTACAATGTAAATCCCAAGCTGCTGGGCTATTCCACCTGTACTTTTATCGGCTTGACGCTCGAGCGCGGCTCGATGTACCGCACGGTTGTCCCCGAGCTGCTCAAGATCAAGGAGGTTGTGGAGTGCCACTTCACTACTGGCCACTACACCATGATGATCAAGGTCTATGCCCGCGACAACGAGCACCTGATGTCACTGGTCAATGACCGCATCCAGCACATCGAGGGCGTCGCCGCTACCGAGACGCTCATCTCGCTGGAACAAAGCATTAGCCGCACGCTTCCCATCTACTTCGACTAGTTCCCCGGCTAGACACACGCCCGGGACACCGATTTTTTCCCATCTACCACCCGCAGCGCCATGACCAATGGTGCTCATTTCCATGACAGAATTCCCGATATTGATTTTTTATTTGTAACTTTGTCGGCTACAAATGAGAATTGACTTAACACAACCTTTTTCATCATGGCTATCACAATAGACAATAACCGCTACTGCGTCATCATGTGCGGTGGCGTGGGCAGCCGCTTCTGGCCGTTCTCCAAGGCCGCCAAGCCCAAACAGTTCATCGACTTCTTCGGCACAGGGCGATCACTGCTACAGACGGCATTTGACCGCATCAACGGCATAGTGCCTGTCGAGAACATCATCCTGATTACCAATGAGAACTACGAGCCGCTCATCAAGGAGCAGTTGCCCGAAATCGCCGACAGCCAGATCCTTCTTGAGCCCGCACGCCGCAACACCGCGCCGTGCATCGCGTGGGCAGCCCATCACATTAAGGCCATCAACCCCGAGGCCAAGATGATGGTCGCTCCCAGCGACCACCTCATTATTAATGTAGACAAGTTCAGGCAGAGCGTCACCAGCGCCTTTGACTTCATCGACAAGCATGACGCCCTGGTCACGATGGGCATCAAGCCGAGCCGCCCCGAGACCGGATATGGTTACATCCAGGTGGGCGAGCCCGTGCAGGGCGAGTTCTCGACCGTGAAAACCTTTACCGAGAAGCCCAACGAGGACCTGGCACGCGTCTTTCTGGAGTCGGGCGAGTTCTTCTGGAACTCGGGAATGTTCTTCTGGAGCGCCGACAGCATACTCAACGCCCTCAACAACCATGCGCCTGAGGTCAATGCGGTCTTTGAGCAGGGCAAAGAATACTTCGGCACCGCCCAGGAGAGAAAATATATCGAGGACAACTTCGAGGCCTGCCCCAGCATCAGCATCGACTTCGCCGTCATGGAGAAGGCCCCCAACGTGTATGTCGAGACGGTGGACTTCGGCTGGAACGACCTGGGCACCTGGCGCTCGCTGTATGACCACTCGCCCAAGAACAAGGACGGCAATGTCACCCAGAACTGCAAGGCGCTCATGTACAACAGCCACAACAACATCGTCGCCGTCAAGGGCGACAAGCTGGTCGTCATGTCGGGCCTGGAAGGCTATATCGTCGCCGATGTTGACGACGCACTCCTCATCGTCCCCCTTGAGGAGGAACAGAAGATCAAGAACTATGTCAACGACGTGAAGGCCAAGTTTGGCGACAAGTACCTCTAGAGACTTGACAGTCAATGGAGAACGGTCACCCGTCGTCCCCACTCCACCCCTATAACGGACCCACGGGGCTCCTGCCGATGGCAGGGGTCCCGTGGGCGTTTACCAGTGTCGGATAGAACAAGCTATCAGACGTGTCACTGCTGCGGCTGGGCACCGTCCTCGCGGGGACGAGCCAGCAGTTCAAAGGTATCTACATAGATTTCGGTAGTGTAACGCTTGATCTGGTTGCGGTCCTCCCAGGCACGGGTGCGCAGGCGGCCTTCCAGATAGATCTGGGTGCCCTTGCGGATGTAGCGCTCGGCCACCTCGGCATTCTTGCCCCACATCACGATGTTGTGCCACTCGGTGCGCTCGGGCACCTGAACACCGTTGGCGTTGGTATAAGCGCGGTCGGTAGTAGCCAAAGTGAACGAAGCGACGGGCTGATTCTGTGCCACATAACGCACATCGGGGTCCTTGCCCACACGACCCAACAGAATGACTTTATTGACTGACATGATTAGTAGTGCTTTAGTTGATGTTTATGTGATAATATGATATAAAAGATGTGATTAATTCCATTGTCAACAACCGGTTCCCTTCAAGGCCAGCCCCACGCGCTCATGCAGGCCGAACAGCAGGTTCATCGCGTGCACTGCGGTGCCGGCACTGCCCTTGAGCAAGACGTCCATCACGGCATGCACCGTGAGGTCGCCCGTGTGGTCACCCTTGTCGAGACGGATGAGGCACTTGTTGGTATTCTCGACGTCGGCAGCAACGATGGGACGGTCAACCAGGAAGACGAAGTTGTGGTCGTCGTAGTATTGCTCATAGAGCTGACGGACCATCTCGTCGTCAACGCCACACTTGAAGCGTGCCGCCACAGCCAGGGCGCGCCGCTCGGCCAGCCGACTGATGGTCAGCTCGACCGGCTGGTTGAAACTCGACTGGCACTGCCCCAGCGCCATGACCACCTCGCGCTGCTGCTCCATCGCCCACTCGTCGGCCGTCAGGCCGTCAAGCGTCCTGCCATCGCTGGCCAAGGCCATCTCGCCCATCGCCACATGCAGGCTCAACGGGCTGTTGAGCAACAGGTTGCGAGCCATCGGCATCAAGGCAAGCAATGCCGCCGTCGCAGCATTGCCGGGCACGGTCACCCAATCAGTGTCATGGACGAGCACACGCCGTTGCATCTCGCTCAGGCCATATTTCCATGCCACGGCCTCGCCGTGGTCCAGATTGTGGCTGCCGCTCAGGTCTATCAGCTTCAAGCCATCGGGGACGGGATGCGATGCCATCCATGCCGACACGTCGGCACGACTGCCGCACAGGTACACCAGATTGACATCGGCCAGCGCCGGTTCATCAGCGACGACGAGGTCACACTCACCGATGATGCCAGGCACAATGCTGTCGAGACGCGTCCCGGCATCACAGCCGCCAGTGGCCCACATCAACTCCACGTCGGGGTGGTTGATGAGGATGCGGACGAGTTCGGCGGCACTGAGATGGTCACAACCGACTATACCTACTTTAATCATCAGCAACGTCCGGCTGCTGCGGAGCTGTCACGGTAAAGTGGGAATTCTTGGGCAGGAACTGCTCGAACACGGCCCGTGCCTGCTCGTGGGTCACGCCTTCGGCAAGAATGGCCACGACAGTGTCGGCTCCCGCGATGGTGCCCAGCACCTCGGGGGGACGGCTCATGTCTATATCATAGGCCAAGCCAGGGGCATAACCGTTGCGCGTCTTGATGACGGCCAGGTTGCCCGAGAACTGCAACGACACCAGGCCCACCTGCTTGGCGGCATGAGTGTCGGTCTGACGCATGCTCAGCAGCCTGTCTTGCAGCTGGTTGGTATCGGGAATGATATACATGTAGGTATTGCGATCGGTGGCCACCTTAGAAATCTTCAAGGCCTTCAAGTCGCGCGACAACGTTGCCTGAGTCACATTGATGTTGTGCTCACGCAGCATGTCGGCCAACTCGCTCTGGCTGCCAATGCAATTTGTCTTGATCAGATCGGTGATCAATTGTAAACGGTCACGTTTTCTTTTCACGAGTACTTTCTTTTTTCTTGGTTTCTTGGTTAATGTTGTTGTCTCCATTGCATATATACTTAAAAATTGGTTACAGATGCAAAGGTAATTACTTTTTTGAGAATTCAACACATATATATTGAATTTTTTCATAAACATTCCACTAACTACTGAATTTAAATAAGCTATTCATTATAATCAATAGTGTTGCATATCCCCAAAAACAAGCACACACATTATATATAAATATAACGCGTGCACTTGCAGGATGAATTCTTTCAATACCTTCAATGAAAAAACGAGGCCTCAACGGGGGTCGGCCTTGGGGACCATCCAGTGAGGATCCTGCTGGAATCGTTGCCAGGCGGCGACGAGTTGGGGCTTGCACGCGACAAGGAGGCGGTGACCAGCGGTGAGGTTGGTGGGGTCGGCCTCGATCTTCTCGATATAGTCAAGGAGGTTGAAGCAGATGTTGTATTGCCCAGCTGACATGAGGTCGGCAGGCATACCGGCCTGTTTCTCCTCGCTGGTGAACCACAAGGTAGTGCCCATGCCGGCTGCGCGGGCGCTGTTCTGCTGGATGGCCTCGCTGGGAACGAGATAGGCCGGGAGGGTGCCGTTCTTGTGCAAGGATTCCCATCGCTCGCCGGGACGCAGCTCATAGATGGTGCTCGTCACCGCACGGTTGTGCCACGCCTTGTCGCTGTAGATCGAGTCATAATTCATCTGGCGCAGGCGCTTGAGGAAGACCTCGCTGCTCATCATCACGACCGAGCGGGCACGGTTCATCACCATCGCCTCGAGCGTAGCGAACTTGAGGTGGCTAACGAAGGCGGCCCTGTCACCGACAAAGGTCTTGCGGATGGCCGTGAACATATTGCTCTTGAACAGGGCTCCAGCGATGTTAGCCAGTGTCACGATGGCGAGAATGACCGACATCACGCCCAGCCAGAAGTGGCTGCCCAGCACCAGCGAGACGATAAACAAGGCGATCGCGACGGCCTCGCTGATCAAGCCGTAGTTGCGCAAGCGGCCGAGGGTCAACTTGCCGACGCCCTGCGGAATCATCTGCTTGCTGGGCTCATAGCCGTCCATGTAGGGACTCGACACGTCGCTGACGATAATGAGGTCCAATGCCTTGTCGGTGCGGGTCTTGTCGGCACGGTACTTGCTCATGCGCTGCTCGGCCAGCAGGACGGGTTCAATGCCCTGATTGTCGGACACGCCCC
>JAFTFA010000187.1 GCA_017449785.1 Muribaculaceae bacterium
CGCCATCGACATCATCGTCATCGACAGTGTCGCCGCCTTGACCCCCAAGGCCGAGATCGAGGGCGAGATGGGCGAGAGCAAGATGGGTCTGCAGGCACGCCTCATGAGCCAGGCCCTGAGGAAACTCACCGCCACCATCAGCCGCACCAACACGTGCTGCATTTTCATCAACCAGCTGCGCGAGAAGCTGGGCGTGATGTTCGGCAACCCCGAGACCACGACCGGCGGCAACGCCTTGAAGTTCTATAGCAGCGTGCGTCTGGACATCCGTCGCATCGGCCAGATCAAGGACGGCGACCAGGTGACCGGCAGCCTCACGCGCGTCAAGGTCGTGAAGAACAAGGTGGCTCCCCCCTTCCGCAAGACCGAGTTTGAGATCCGCTTTGGCCAAGGCATCAGCAAGGTAGGCGAGATCATCGACCTGGGTGTCGAGTTCGGCATCGTCAAGAAGAGCGGTGCATGGTTCTCCTATGAGGGCACCAAGCTGGGCCAGGGACGTGATGCTGCCAAGCAGATGGTAGCCGACAACCCCGAGCTGGCCGAGGAACTCGAATCCAAGATCAAGGAGGCCATGAAGGCTCCCAAATAACCACCGTCACCCCTCCCGCAAAACAGAATCCCGGGATAAAAGAGAAGACAATAAATGCAATGAAATACAATCTGGCGCCAGGTTGTATTTCATTGCATTTATTGTCGTTATCCCTCCTATTTTAAGTGAGGAAGTAACGATTATTAATGTCCACTCAGGAGCCTGTTGATAAGAGTTGTGACATCTCCGATATTGACACCACCATCACCATTGACATCTCCGGCCTCCTCGCTGAACACGACAACAAGTTTTGCGCCTTCATGGAGTCGACTCACCAGTGTCGAATCCTCGACCGATGCAGTAACATCAAGGCCATCGACGAGTACCTGATACAGTACATAGCCGCTCCTGGGAGTGAAGACAAACGTGTTGTTGGCATCGCTGCTGATTTGCACCTCAACAATGTCACCAGCAGTTACCTCCGCACCGTTCACTGTGATTGTACCCTTGTTGTTGCTGGCAATAGTCACGATGTTATGTGTCAAGGCGGTAATCGTGGGAATCACATTCCATCCGGCAGTGTTCTTGTAGGTGTTGACCAGATCTCTAGGCACATAGAGCGTGGCATTGGTAGCGCTGCTGAAGGTGCTGGTATTAATCTCAAAGACCCTGGTAATGTAGCAATAGATGCTTTCGAGGTTAGAACAACCTGAGAATGCATTATATGCGATGCTGGTGATACTTTCAGGGAGATTGATCGTCGTCAGATTGGTTCTGCCCATGAATGCACATTCGCCGATGCTCACGACGCCATCAGGAATGACGGTGGAAATACCACCAATAACCAACCCATTGGTAGCCGTGTTAATAATGGCATTGCAATTGTTACGGGAATCATATACCGTGTTCGCCGGGTCCACAGTGATTTTACTCAACATCGGGCAGTTCATAAAGGCCTGAAATGATACCCATGCAACCGAAGCCGGAATTTCTATACCGCTCAGTGATTTGCAATAATAGAAAGCAAGTCCATTGATGTTCTCTAAAGATTCTGACAATTTAATTTGCTGCAGATTTTCACACCATGCAAAAGCATAGGAATACAACATTGTCACAGAATTAGGCATCTCAAAATGTGTAAGGCCGTTGCAGTAAGCAAAAGCCGCTTCACCAATTTTAGTCACAGTTGTCGGCAGGGTTACCGATGTGACTGTGGTATAGGCTCTGAAGCTCATCGGGATCGAATCGCCATCATAGTATTCGATGTTGGTAATGTAGGCAAACGCGCCCTTACCCACCTCGGTGACCATATAGGTGGTTCCATTGTGTGTTACCGATTCAGGCACGACAATATCGCCTGTATAAGACGTATACTTGGCCTTATAAGTCACCCTAACAGTGACACTGTCACTATTGATTTTATAGGCAAGCCCGCCTTCCATAAAATCATAAGCATGAAGTGATGACACACAACACAACAGAGCAAAAATTGAAAGTAGTCTAAATGTCCTCATAACCGTTCTTTATTTTAGTTAAACATATTACTTAATTTCAAATTGATGGTGTCAGTAAATCAAGCCCCTGATTGTCTGGCTTGGATTGTCTTCAATGAATGAGCGCCAGTATTCCTTGCCAAGGCAGGTAACTGGATAAGCGAGCACGTCGCAAAATTAGAAAAACGCATTCAAATTTGCAAGCCTGTGACATTAAAAATCATCACTACTATGAGAGAAAAACAGCCACCACCAAATCAATATCAATGAAGGGAATGAGCTCCGTGACGGAGCTCATTCCCTTCATTACGTTTTCAGTCAAGTCCTTAGTGTCGATTGCACCGACATGACATGACAACATCACCCCGGGTATCGACAGGAGCAGCGTACGTCGCTCAAAGCGACCCCTTGCCTATTCTTTAGTTGAGGCCGAAGGCGGCGCGCAGTTTCTCGACCATGTCGAGCTTTTCCCAAGGGAACAGCTCTACCTCAATCTCGCAGGTCTCGTTGTAGAGCGACTCAAACTTCTTGACCACCTTCTCGCACTTGCGGCCCATGTGGCCATAGGCGGCAGCCTCGGTGTAGATGGGACGCAGCAGGTTCAGGCGGTCGATGATGGCCCTGGGGCGCATGTCAAACTCGCTCATGCCCTTGATGACAGCGGCAATCTCGGGATCGCTCATGTCCACATGACCGGTGCCATAGGTGTTGATGTAGAAGCTGACGGGCTCGGCACGGCCGATGGCGTATGCCACCTGCACGAGCACCTCGTCGGCGATGCCGGCTGCCACGATGTTCTTGGCGATGTGGCGGCAGGCATAGGCGGCGCTGCGGTCCACCTTGCTGGGATCCTTGCCGCTGAAGGCGCCACGGCCGTGGGCTCCGCGGCCGCCGTAGGTGTCCACGATCATCTTGCGGCCCGTGAGGCCCGTGTCGCCGTGGGGGCCACCGATGACAAACTTGCCCGTGGGATTGACAAAGAGTTCGGTCTTGTCATCGACCAGTGCGCGGATCTCGTCGCTATAGTGCTCCAGCGTCCTGGGGACGAGGATGTCGCGCACGTCCTTCAAGATGCGAGGCTGGTCGGCGTCATCGTCGTGCTGGGTGCTCACCACGATCGTGTGGACATGCACGGGGCGATGGGTCTCGCCGTCATACTCGACCGTCACCTGGGCCTTGCTGTCGGGGCGCAGGTAGGGCATCAGTTCCAGATGGTTGTGGCGGATGTCGGCCAGCTCACGCATCAGCGCGTGGGCCAGGTCGAGCGTGAGCGGCATCAGGTCGGACGTCTCGTTGCAGGCATAGCCGAACATCATGCCCTGGTCGCCGGCGCCCTGGTCGTCACGGTTGTCCTCGGCGCTGTTCACGCCCTGCGCAATGTCACCGCTCTGCTCGTGCACGCTGTTGAGGATGCCGCACGAGTTGGCGTCAAACTGGTATTCGCTCTTGGTGTAGCCGATTTTCTCGATCATGTCGCGCGCCGTGCGCTGCAGGTCGATATAGACGTTGGTGGTCACCTCGCCGGCGATGATGACCTGGTCCGTGGTCACGAGTGTCTCACATGCCACGTGGGCCTGCGGGTCAAAGGCGAGAAACTTGTCCAGAATGGCGTCGCTGATCTGGTCAGCGACCTTGTCGGGGTGCCCCTCGGACACGCTCTCCGACGTGAATAGATAATTCTTACTGTTCATTGTACCAATAATTAAAATTGTTGTGGAACATGAACGCTAAAAGAAACCGATAAAGTCAGGTGATTATCGCAGTTTTAGCATTTTTTCAAGTGGTTGCAAGCAGCCAAATTTTTCCACTGTTATGATGTATGTTGTTTCTAAATCGGCTGCAAAGGTAATACAAAAAAATGACAGTGCAACACTTGGCACTGCCATTTTTCTCGTTGAGCTCCATTTCTACTGGATGGAGCCATGCCGGACGGTGAAATTTACTTGACGATCACCTTCTTGCCATTGTGGATGTAGATGCCGGAGGGCATGTTGCCGGTGAACTTCTGGCCCAGCAGGTTGTAGTAGGCGTTGTCCTGGACGGGAGCTGCCTCAACCTCGTCGATCGACGTGGAGGGGGTAAAGGTGTAGTCGATCAGGGTCACGGGCAGGTCAATGTTGGTGCCGCAGCCCAGCATGGCGGTGGCATCGGGGAAGTCGTTGCCCTGGGCAAACTCCAGGAAGCTGGTCCAGTTGTCGGTGTACTGCATCGAGCGGCTGGCAATGCCCGAGGTGTAGAACTCGGCATCAAAGCGGCTCGACGTGCAGTTATCGTCGTCATCGGCGTCAAACACCATGGTCACCAGCAGGTTCTTGCCCGAGTGGAGGGTGAACGGCTGGTCGAGCTCGAAGGCGATTTCCATGTCCTGGCCATAGTAGTCATAGAGCGGATAGTTCTCAACCGACTCGCCCACCAGATTGTCAAAGGCAAAGAACTGCTTCACGCCCTCGACAACGGCAAAGGCCGTCTCGTCGATCTCCTGCATGTAGATCTTGACGTTGCGGGTGATGTCGTCAAAGCCGTTCTCGTTGGCCATCTTGAAGGTCAGGCCGGTGATCTGGACTTTGGGGACGTTCTGGATATCGGCCAGCTCGTCGGTCGTGTAGATCATCTGAGTGCCGGTGTGGGCCAGATAGAACGTCGTGGGGGCGCAATCCCAGAAAGAGCCACCGAAGAACTCGGTCGCACCCGTAAAGTCACCCACCTCGATAGTACCGGTGAAAGCCTGCGCTTGGGCAGAAAAAGTCATTGCAGCAGCGGCTGCCAAAATCAGGTAAAATTTCTTCATTTTTCTAGAATTAAATTAAATAAGTTAATAATAAAGCGGAATATTTTTGGTTATCGTGTGACAAAATTACAAAAAATGCGATAAATCTACAATTTTTCGGCCCAAAATCGGTTGTTTTTTACATCTTTATTGAAATTTCCACCCTTCCTGATTCCTGCGGCGATGTCACGGCTCGGTCTCGACGGTATCACGCTTGCCGTTCTTGAAGGGGCCATACTTGTCGTGGGCATGGGACAAGCCATCGACGGTAAAAGTGGCAAGATCCGCATCGGGCATCAACTCGTCGTAGTACCACACGTGGGACTTGTCGCGGTAATAAACCGAGTTTCCCATCGGCTCAAATGTCGCGGGATCGGCCCCGGGCAGCACCCGGCCAAAGTAATACACCTGCTTCTTGTCGCGCGCCACCATCATGTTCATGATTTCAAACGATGCCAGGTCCACATCCCTGATGCACAGGGTGTCAAAATAGGCATAACGTGAATCCCGGGCCCAGAAGTCATCCTCAAACCACTTGAGGATCTTGAACGACGACAGGTCGGCTACACGCATCGGCGTCGCCTCGTAGTAGTAATCGTTCTTGTCCCTGAACAGCGGCCGGCGCTCGGCCTTGAGCGTCGCCACATCGACACCGGGCACCAGCCGGTTCTCATAATAGACGCGCTCGCTGTCGTGCCCCAGCCAGGAATTGACGGCCTTGAACGTGGACGGGTCGGCACCCGGCAGCGTGTCGTTGAGCCGGCCGAAGCTGAAGGTCCAGTAGCTATACACCACCACATTGTCTTGCACGACATACTCGGGTCCGCCAGTGCAGGCGGCCATCAGCAACAGCAGTATTCCTGCCATCAACATCTTTTTCATCTTTCTCATCACTCAGTATTCAAGTTAATGGTTTTCCACCGCAAATTTAAGCATCAATTCGCGCCCGTGCAACAATTCTTGGCGGTTTTGGCACCAATTTGCCAAAACTTTGCTAACTTTGCATGATATTAGAATTGTCACGACAATGATAGAGGCTCGAAACATAGTCAAGCGATATGGCAATCTGGAAGTGCTGCGGGGCGTGGACCTCGACATCTCCCAGGGCGAGATCGTCTCGATTGTCGGTCCCAGCGGCGCCGGCAAGACCACCCTGCTGCACATCATCGGCACCCTGGACACTCCGCAACAGGGCGAGGTGTGCTACGAGGGCAAGAACGTGCTCGCCCTCAAGGACAAGGAGCTGGCGCGATTCCGCAACAGCAACATCGGCTTCGTCTTCCAGGTCCACCAGCTGCTGCCCGAGTTCACCATGCTCGAGAATGTCGCCATCCCGGCCCTGGTGGGCGGGGACAGCCGCAGCAGTGCCATGGAGCGTGCCCGACAGCTGCTCGAGCTCATGGACCTGGCCGACCGCCTGGACCACAAGCCGTCACAGCTCAGCGGCGGCGAGTGCCAGCGCGTGGCCGTGGCGCGTGCCCTGATCAACAGTCCCAAGGTCATCCTTGCCGACGAACCCTCGGGCAGCCTCGACAGCCAGAACAAGCAGGAGCTGCACCGCCTGTTCTTTGACCTGCGCGACGAGTTGGGCCAGACCTTCATTATTGTCACCCACGACGAGGGCCTTGCCGCCCAGGCCGACCGCACCCTGCACATGCGCGACGGCATGATTGTTGACCAGACTACCCGCAACACCAGTGCCATGCCATGATGAGGACGATGCGTCACCTGCCCATATTGCTGTTCGCTGCCCTGATGCTGCTCGCCGCGTGCGACAAGCAGGAGGACATCGACCGCGCCTATACCGACTACCGCTACGACATCGTCACCTATCTGGGCCAGAACAACCGCGGAGCGGTGTTTGAGTACCTGGGGCACGGCGACTCGGCAGCCGTCAAGCTGCAGTCCACGGTGAGCGTGAGCGACGTCAAGACCCAGCAGCGCGTGATGTTGCGCTATGACTATGTCGGCCAGCCATCGGCTGCGGCGACGGCATCGCGCGAGATCAATGTGTATGGCTGCAGCGCCATCTTCAGCGACTCGCTGCGGGTGACCATGGCCGCCCCCGACAGCCTGCCCCGACAGCAGGTGAAGCTGCGCAGCCTGTGGCGCACGGGCGAGTTCATCAACCTGCACTGCCAGGTCGAGTACACCGGCAAGACGCGCACGCTCATGCTCGTTGTCGATGGCAGCACCATCGCGGCCGACACCGTGCACTGCTACCTCGTGCATGACCTCAGGGGGGAGCGGGGCACCTTCTGGCGCGACTGCTACGCGTCGTTCAACGTGGGGGCCTTGTGGCATCGCGACACGTTCAACTGCCTGAGAATCCACCTCAACGACGTGACATTTCCTGATACCGAGTATTATGATTTTATTAAAAAATAATCAACCTAACACATTACATTAAAACAATTATGGCAAACGAAAATCAGAACCAGAACCAGATTAAGATTGAAATCCCTAAGGAAGAATTGCAGGGCCGTTACGCTAACATGGCTATGATCGCCCATGGTCCCAATGACTTCTTCATCGATATGATCCTGCGTGGCCCCAACATGCCCCAGGCACGCGTCCAGAGCCGCATCATCATGGCTCCCCAGCACGCCAAGGAGCTCATGCTCGCCCTCCAGGAGAACATCCACCGCTATGAGCAGAACTTCGGCGAGATCAAGATCAACCGTCCCGCCGGTGCCCCCAACGGCGGCATCATGGACTTCCCCCTGCCCAAGGGCCAGGCCTGATCAAGTCAATAGTCAACAGCCGTTAGCCTTTAGCCTTTAGCGACCACCCCTGTGACCCAATGCGGTTACCAGCTAAAAACTAAAAGCTAACGGCTAACAACTAAAAACTTACAACTTAAAACTTAAAACTCCAATGCAACATCCCCTGTTCATTTACAATACCCTCACTCGGCGCAAGGAGAAGTTCGTTCCCCTCAACGAGCCTCGCGTGGGCATGTACGTCTGCGGCCCGACGGTCTATGGTGATCCCCACTTGGGTCACACCCGTCCCGCCATCACCTTCGACGTGCTGTTCCGCTACTTGCAGCAGTTGGGCTACAAGGTGCGCTATGTGCGCAACATCACCGATGTGGGCCACCTGGAGCATGACGCCGACGAGGGCGAGGACAAGATTGCCAAGAAGGCACGTCTCGAGCAGCTGGAACCCATGGAGGTAGCACAGTATTACACCAACCGCTACCACGCCGCCATGCAGATGCTCAACGTGCTGCCTCCCAGCATCGAGCCCCAGGCCACGGGACACATCATCGAGCAGGAGGAACTGGTGAAGCAGATCATGGCCAACGGCTACGCCTACGAGAGCAACGGCAGCGTCTATTTTGACATCGAGGCCTACAACCGCGACCACCGCTACGGGGTGCTCTCGGGACGCAACCTCGAGGACATCCTCAACGCCAGCCGCGAGCTCGAGGGCGTGGGCGAGAAGCACAACCAGGCCGACTTTGCCCTGTGGAAGAAGGCCCAGCCCGAGCACATCATGCGCTGGCCGTCGCCCTGGAGCGACGGGTTCCCCGGCTGGCACTGCGAGTGCACAGCCATGGGACGCAAGTACCTGGGCGACCACTTCGACCTCCACGGCGGCGGCATGGACCTCGTGTTCCCGCACCACGAGTGCGAGATTGCACAGGCCGTGGCCAGCCAGGGCGACCAGATGGTCCACTACTGGATGCACAACAACATGATCACCATCAATGGGCAGAAGATGGGCAAGTCGCTGGGCAACTTCATCACCCTGGAGCAGTTCTTCACGGGCAACCACCCGGCACTGACCCAGGCCTACACACCCATGACCATACGCTTCTTCATCCTCCAGGCCCACTACCGTGGCACGGTGGACTTCAGCAACGAGGCTCTGCAGGCTGCCGAGAAGGCCCTCGAGCGCATGCTCGACGGCTGGCACCGCCTGAATGCCCTCACCGCCGCCCAACAGTCGTCGCTCACGCTCGACAACTATCGCCAGCGTTGCGCCGACGCCATGAACGACGACCTGAACACGCCGACGGTCATCGCCACCCTGTTTGACGCCTGCAAGGTCATCAACCAGGCCAACGACGGCCATGCCACCCTCAGCCAGGGCGACATCGACGAGTTGAAGGGCGTCTTCCAGACCTACCTGTTCGACGTGATGGGCATCCGCGACGATGCCGCCGGCGGCGCCAGCGTCAACCTGGAGCCCTACCGCCAGGCCGTTGACCTGCTGCTGGAGATGCGCCGCAATGCCAAGGCCGCCAAGGACTGGGCCACCAGCGATCTCATCCGCGACAAGCTCGCCGAGTTCGGCTTCGAGGTCAAGGACACCAAGGACGGCTTTGAGTGGAAAGTGAAGTGATTCCTTCCGCCTCTTGACAACTCAACATTTGAACCAGCAACCGCTCATATCGGTCATCGTGCCCGTCTATAACGTGGAGGGCTTCCTGGACCAGTGCATCGAGAGCATCGTGGCCCAGAGTTATCCCCATCTCGAAATCCTCGTTGTGGACGACGGCAGCACCGACGGCAGCGGTGACAAGTGTGACCGTTGGGCTGAACGGGACAGGCGCATCCGCGTCACCCATCAGCCCAACGGTGGCTTGTCGGCTGCACGCAACACCGCCCTCGACATCATGGGCGGCCAATGGGTAATCATGGTGGACAGTGACGACGTGCTGCACCCCGATGCCATCTCCACCCTGCTCCATGCGGCCCAGGAGCACCATGCCGACATCGCCGTGGGCGACTACGTCACCATGGGCGAGCATGATGCGCCCCGGTGGCCCCACCAGGCCGCCCGGCCCGGTCAGGCCGACACCTTCACCCAGCAGGAGGCCCTGCTGGCCGTCTTCTACCAGCGCGGCCTCACCCACTCGGCCTGGGGCCGCATCTATCGCGCCGCGCTGTTCGACGGCATCCGCTATCCCGTCGGGCAGCTCTACGAGGACCTGGCCATCATCTATCCGCTATTGAAGAAATGCACCCGCGTCGTCAAGACCAGCCAGGTCGTCTATGGCTACCGCCAGCGCCACAACAGCATCCTGTACACGTTCTCACCCAAGCGGGCCGACGTGCTCACCATCTGTGAAGGGCTCGAGGCCAGCACCCTGCAACACGACCGCCAGTACACCAGAGCCGTGCGCAGCCGCCTGCTCAGCGCCTACTTCAACATCCTGCTGCTCAGCAGCCAGGACGTCAACGGCGGGCACGACGACCTGCGGCAGCGATGCTGGAACGGCATCAAGCGCCTACGCCGCCAGTGCATCCTGGACCCCAAGGTGCGCCTCAAGAACAAGTTGGGCATCCTCGCCTCACTGCCAGGCCGACGCTTCCTCTGCTCGGTCATCGGCAGGCATTATCAGCCTCAGCCCTAGGCCCCTAGGCCCACGCCCCAATGCCCAACAGCTACCCATAATGGTAGCCGCCAGCAACCAACACTTAGTTTTACCGAAAAAAACTGCCGATTGATAGAAAATTTTTTGGCAGGTCAAGGTTTTTATATTCCTTTGTGCATCAATCAAACAAATGAAAAGACATTTAGGCTTGTTTTCATCTATATACCATGATCATTTGGGTTTAGTTAAAAGTTTTTTAGGCTTCAGAACAACACTAAAGAAAAAAGAAAGACAGGATGTGAATCCCGTCTTCTTTTTTTCCCTTACACATCGCCCCCATAAACCCCTCCACAACCTCCACATAACTCACCCGATAAAAGGCGGGGCGGGGCTCAGCCGGCCAGCAGCTGGTTGATGAGCGTTGTCACGTCGCTGATGTTGGCTGTGCCGTCCTGGTTGACGTCGGCCGAGTGGTAATGCTCGGGATTGCCGTTCAGGAGCAGGTTGATCAGGCTGGTCACGTCGTTGATGTTCACCTTGCCGTCGATGTTCACGTCGCCCAGGGGGCTCAGGGCATTGATGGCCGTGTCCAGCCAGGCTTGCCGCGTTGTCATCCAGCTGATGCAGCCTGCCGTGTGGTTATAGACCGAGGACGAGCGGTTATACACCATCTGGTCCAGCAGGAAGCTGTTGTTGAGCCCGACGCCCTCGGGCGACTGGCGGAAGGCCGTCATGTAGCTCGTGGCATCGGTCACCAGCGTGCTGCCCACTGTGCGCCACAGGGCGACAAACTCGTCAACGAACTTGCGGTTGGTGCTACCCAGGAGCTTGTCCATCTGCCTGACGTGCGACCGCGACCAGGCCGAGGTCGTGCGGTAGGACATGTCAAAGTCCCATGCCAGCGGCATCACGATCTTGTTCGCGGCAGTCGTGTCATACTTGGTATAGAACATGTTGGCCCCGCCCGAGTCGTTGGTGCCCATGATGTCGTGCACCAGGCACCAGCCCGCAAAGGAGCGCACGTCGATATAGTCGGTATAGGTCGCGTTGTTCAGGCTCGCCTCATAGGCCGTCACCAGCGACTGCATGTAGGCCAGCTGCTCCTCGGTGATGTCCTCGTCGTCGGGGTACTTGAACGTGTAGTTATAGGACGGGCGGCGCGACGACAGCACATAGACTGTCTCGTTCCACCAGTAGGGGTCGCACTCAAAGATGTAGCCCGACAGCTTATCGACATTCAACCGGCAGTCGGGGTTGCGCTTGACCGACTCGCACAGCAGGTACACCCCGCGGTAGCTCCCGTTGATGACCACATTCACAAAATGGTGACGCGGCGTCCACGTCATGCCCACCAGCTCGTTGACCATCATGCCGGCGGTTGTCGTCAGGTAGTCGTCACGCAGCAGCAGCCACTCCTTGTCCTTGTAGATCGAGTCGTTGCCGCCAAAGAGGAGGTCAAACTTCTTCTGCAACTTGATTTTGTAAGGCTTCTTCACGTCATAGGCGCTCGTGTTGCCACGCAGCTTGATGGTCAGGCCGCTGACGTCCTTCTCATAGTCGCCGCTGTCATACATCACGCTGTCCACACCGTCCACGCGGTTGTAAACGAGCATCCGGGCATGCACCTTGGTAGCATTGGCGATACCGGCGCCCATGCAGCCAGCCGGGGCCGACACGTAGTCGCAGGTGGGTTCTTCCTGATCCACCGTCTCGACACACATCACGGGCAGCCCCTTGGCAATCAGGTTGGCCAGTGTCACCGAGGTCGATTCGCCCACCTTGACCAGCGTGGTCGCGGTGCTGCCGGCCGTTGCCGGTACCGAGCACCACAGCAGCGCCACCGCTGCCACCATCAATACTATTCTCATCTTCTTGATTATCATCTCTCCTCAATGCATTTGATTATTCTTGATAAAACAGGTTCTCATTTCAACAGTTGGTTGATGAGCGCCGTCACGTCACTGATGTTGATGTCGCCGTCACCCGTGATGTCTCCTGTAACCATCTGTCGCGTGTTGCCCAGCAGCATGCCGATGAGTGACGTCACATCGCCGATGTTGACAACTCCGTCCACATTCACGTCGTTGGGGACATGCAGCGCCATGATGTTGGCGTCCAGCCACTCATATCGTGCCACCAGCCAGTCATGCCGCCATTGCAAGAGATAATCGGACCACAAGTTCTGGTTCCACACCACGTTACAGAAGTAATAGCTTGAACTCAGGCCACGGCCCTCGTCCGAGTTGACAAATTCTTCATAGAATTGATTCACATCCTCGAGAAAACTGTCACGCAGCAGGCACCACTGCCGCACATACTCGTTGACATAGGCCCGATTGGAACTGGCGAACAATCTGGCCATATACACGGTGTGGCAACGTGACCAGGCCGACGACGTGCGCTCGGCCATGTCAAAGTCCCACGCCACGGGCATGAAAATCTTGCTCGCGGCAGTCGTGTCATACTTGGTATAATAGCGATTGCACCCGCCACCGTCCTTGATGCCCATCAGGTCGTGCACCAGGCACCACGAGGCAAACGACTTGACGTCGATCACGTCGGGATAGGAGCCATCGACCTGGCTGGATTCAAAGCGGCTCACGAGCCCACGCATATAGGCCAGCTGGTCCTCGGTGATCTCGTCCTCGTCGGGATACTTGAACGTGTAGTTGTAGGATGGGTGATAGGCCGGCGAGATTACATACACTGGCTCGTTCCACCAGTACACGTCATTCTCAAAGATGAAGCCCCAATCCTTGTCCACGTCCAGGCGGCACTTGGGGTTGCGCTTGACCGACTCGGTCAACAGATAGATGCCGCGATACTCATTGTTGAGCACCACGTTTACAAACCGGCGGCCGGGCACCCACTTCATCCCAACCAGGCGGCTCACATTGAAGCCCGTCATGTTATACAGGTTATCATCCTTGAGCAGCAGCCACTCCTTGTCCTTATAGACCGAGTCCACGCCACGCATGAGCAGGTCGCTCTTCTTCTGCAACTTGAGTTTGTAAGTTTTGCGTTCTCCCTTTGCGCTGGTATTGCCGCGCACCTTGATGGTAATGCCGCTCACGTCCTTTTCATAGTCGCCGCTGTCATACAGCACGCTGTCCACTCCGCCCACGCGGTTGTAGATGAGCATGCGGCCGGGCACTTTCTCGGAGTTGATGGTCGAGCCCCAGCTGCCGGCAGGGGCATAAACGATTTCACACACGGGTTCCTCGTTGTCCACCGTCGTCACATAGACCACGGGCAAACCCTTGCCGATGATCGACGACAATGTTGATGTCATCGTCTCACTCACCTTGACCAGCGTGGTCGCGGTGTTGCCGGCAACTGCATGGCCGGCATGCAGCAACAGCAGCAGCACCGTCAGTAATAAGGTAATCTTTTTCATCCTGGTTTTCTCTTTATCATTTAGGTAATAATCGGTAAATCGTTACTAGCAGGCCGTCGCTATTGCAGCATGGCCGCGACGCGGCGTGTGGCGGCAACCAGGGCCGCGACCTCGTCGAGCGTGTTATAGACGGCAAACGAGGCCCTCACCATGCCGGTCACGCCATAACGCGCCATCAGCGGCTGGGCGCAGTGATGCCCCGTGCGCACGGCGATGCCCAGCTTGTCGAGCAGCAGGCCCATGTCATAGCTGTTGATGTCGCCCACCAGGAACGACACCACGCCGCTCTTGCCCGGAGCGGTGCCGAACAGGCGCATGCCGTCGATCTGCTGCAGGCCGTCGACGGCGGCCG
>JAFTFA010000188.1 GCA_017449785.1 Muribaculaceae bacterium
AAGGCAACGGCGCGGCTGACGCTGATGTTGCCGCCCAACTTGGCAAAGTAGGGCGAGAAGATCATGCAGGTGGCAACACCCAGGCGGGCCAGTGCCATCTCGCTACCCATGGCCAGTGCCATCTCGCGGCCCTTGAACCACTTGACGATACCGCGGCTCACGGTGATACCGGCCATCTCGACACCGCAACCGAAGAGCATGAAGCCGCAGGCTGCCAACTTGGCGCTGGCGGGCATACCCTCATAGAAGGGCGACACGCCCAGCTCGTCAAAGCCGGGAATGTAGTTCAGGTTGTTGTTGAACCAGGTCTCAAGTCCAGTGCCGACAAAGGCGTCGGTCACGGCATACCACTTGATGATGGCACCCACGAGCATCACGGCACCCGACAGGACGGCGGTGAAGCGCACACCCATCTTGTCGAGGATGATACCGGCAAAGATCAGGAAGAAGACAAACACGTTGAGGAATACCTCGGCGCTCTCCTCGGTACCGAATGCCGTCGAACTCCAGCCCAGGTTGGGAGATGACTCCAACAAGTCCTTGATGGGCGACAGGATGTCCATGAAAATGTAGCTGCAGAACATGCCCAGTGCGAGCAACAGGAGCGCTGTCCAGCGCATTGCAGCCGAATCTCTTAAAGTCTGAATCTTTTCTGACATAATTCTTGTTTTAAATTTTTGTTATGATTTGGTTTATTGATTAATGGTCTTTCTTTTTAGTTTTTAGTTGTAAGTTTTTAGTTGTTAGCCTTTATTGTGATGGATGATGGCTGTAAACGTCAAGCTGTCAAACTATTAACTTCTAACTATTAACTACTAACTATTAACTAATCAGGCGATGCCCAGCGACTGGCAGATGCGGTCGATCTTCTGGTCGGCCCACTCGTTCTTGGCGTCGTAGTTCTCCTTCTTGTCGAGCTGGTCATGCACCTCGATGTAGAACTTGATCTTGGGCTCGGTGCCCGAGGGACGGATTGATACCTTGGTGCCGTCCTGGGTGTAGTATTGCAGCACGTTGCTGGTGACGGGCATGTCGAGCTTGGTGACCTCGCCGGTGACCATGTCGCGCTGTTCGAGCTTCAAGAAGTCCTTGATGAGCACCACGGGCGAGCCGTCGATGGCCTGCTGCGGGTTCTCGCGGAAGTTCACCATCATCTGGGCAATCTCGTCGGCACCGCTCTTGCCGGGACGCACGACGCTGATGCCACGCTCCTTGCTGTAACCATAGTTGATGTACAGGTCGATGAACAGGTCGTTCAGGGTCATGCCCTTGTCCTTGGCCCAGGCAGCGATCTCGCACATCAGGGGGATGGACGATACCGAGTCCTTGTCGCGGGCAAACGTCTCGGGCAGGAAGCCGTAGCTCTCCTCGCCACCGCCCAGGTAGCGTCCCTTGCCCTCCATCTCGCGCATCACGGTGGCGATCCACTTGAAGCCCGTGTAGCAGTCAAACATCTTGATGCCTTCCTTGCGGGCAATCTTGGCGATGGTCTCGCTGGTGACGATGGTCTTGACGATGTACTCGTCGCCCGTCAGGCGGCCCAACTCGCGGTTGCGCACCATCAGGTAATAGAGGAAGATGATCTGGATCTGGTTGCCGTTCACGAGTTCATACTTGCCCTTGGTGTTCTTGATGACCAGGCCGATGCGGTCGGCATCGGGGTCGCTGGCCAGCACGAGGTCGGCATCCACTTCCTCGGCCTTGGCAATCGCCATGGCCATGGCGCTGGGATTCTCGGGGTTGGGCGACTCGACGGTGGGGAACTCGCCGCTCATCACGTCCTGCTCGGGCACGTGGATGATGTTGTCAAATCCCCAGCGCTCGATCGAGCGGGGCACCATGTAGCGGCCAACGCCGTGGATGGGTGTATAGACGATCTTCAGGTCGTGGTACTTCTTGTTGACCTCGGGGCTGAGCGAGAGGGTGAAGATGTCCTCGATGTAGGGGGCATCGACGTCCTCGCCGATGGTCTGGATCAGGTCGGGGTCGCCCTCAAACTTGATGTCCTTCACGTCCTCGATGGCATTGACGTGGTTGATGATGTTCACGTCGTGGGGAGCCACCACCTGGGCACCGTCTTCCCAGTAGGCCTTGTAGCCGGTGTAGATCTTGGGATTGTGGGAGGCGGTGATGTTCACGCCGCTCTGGCATCCCAGTCGGCGGATGGCATAGCTCACCTCGGGCGTGGGGCGTGGACCCTCAAAGAGGTAAACCTTGATGCCGTTGGCGCTGAAGATGTTGGCGACCGTCTCGGCAAACAGGCGGCTGTTGTTGCGCACGTCATGGCCCACAACGACCGAGATCTGCGGCAGGTCCTTGAAGGCCTCCTTCAGGTAGTTGGCAAGGCCCTGTGTGGCACTGCCCACGGTGTAGATGTTCATGCGGTTGCAGCCGGCACCCATGATGCCGCGCAGGCCACCGGTGCCAAACTCCAGAATCTTGTAGAACGATTCTACCAGTTCGGTCTTGTCCTCGTTATCGAGCATGGCCTGGACCTCGGCGCGGGTCTGCTCGTCATAACTGTCACTGAGCCACGTCTGGGCCTTTGCGGTCACTTCCTGTAATAATTTCTCGTCAAACATAACTTGGTTTGGTTGATTAGGTTATTATTATTGTTGTTTTTTTGGTTTCTCTTCAAACTGCCAAAGTTACGGCGAATTCCCCAATCCTCAAAATTTTTCACCGCCAAATTGCCTTTTCCGTTCAGATATGGGCAAAAAGAAAAGCGCCTCGTCTCCCGACGAAGCTGCCTTGCTAGGAAAAAAGTATCATATTGCTGCAAAGGTAAAGCAAGGGAGTGAATTGTGCAAGTTTTTTGGACAAAATTTTGGCATTTATTATTGAATTTGGATATAAATAGCCGTTTTGGGGAAACTTTTTCGGGAAATTGGATAAATAGTATCCCGGAATCGGTAACTTGATCCGGGGCATGACGGCCGAGGGATCGCTTTAAGAAAGTTTAGGTAAAAACTTGTGCCACTCTAGGGATTTATTTTATAATTTTGCCGTCGCTAAAAAAGTCGATGATTCAAGCAAATTGATAATTAAAATTACGATAGACAATGAAAAGATTTTTCTTGACACTGATGGCGCTCATGGCGCTGATGATTGCCGCGCCTGCGGCCAATGCAACCGATTGGCTGGACGTGTGGTCCGAGGGTGGCGAGACGCTCGCCGTTAATCCTGATATTTCCACGAGCGATAATGGCAAGAGTTATCTGGTGTGGGTGCGCAACACGTTTGACCTGCCCGAGTCCAGGGACTACTATACCCGTGACCGCGGCTATGACCAGACGGTGTTCTACAAGTTGACGCTCTACAAGTTCACCGACGGGTGGAAAAACTTCAACATCGTCCAGGTGACGGTCTATGGCGAGGGCGGCAAGGTCATTGACCAGTATGCCAACCCCGACATGGCATCGACCGAGAGCCTCATCCCCAAGGATTCGCCCATCGAGGTGGTCGCCGAGGCCGCCAAGGTCATCTACGAGATCAAGACCAACCCGGAGTGAGGGGGTATTAGTTAATAGATAATAGTTAATAGATAATGGTTGATATTTAGGTGTAATTGTCAACTACAAGATAATGAAACAGTTGCCAGGGAGAGACCTTGGCAACTGTTTTTTGGGTGATGGTGATTGTTATGGTCGGGCGTTGATAGGATTCACCTATTGTTCACCCTGGAATGTACCCATGAAGAAGATAGAGCGGGTGCTCATCTCCATGATGTAATAGACAAACGGGCGGGTGGCGTGGAAGTCGGCCTTCTCATACTGGCGTGGGCCTGGATCCATCACATCTCTCATCTCGGCAATAGTCACGGCTGCGGCCTTGGTGCCCTCCTCGTTGACCTCGATGCGGGCTTTTTGCCTCATCTTGGACACATAGAGGGAATGTCCTTGGGCCATATAAGGGAACTGGGCATTAAAGGGGTCAAAGGCCAGCGGCATGCCCATCGACGAGAGCACCTGTTCCAATACGGTCTCGGTGCTGGTAGTGAAGCGGGGCATGAGGATATCCACCTCGTGGGGATACATCTCGATGAGTTGGCGCTCGAGCCCCTGGGCCGACAGGCTCTGGATGACGTCGTCCACCGTCTTGCCCTCGTTGGGCAACATGACATACATGGCATAGCTGCCGCTGCCGTAGGGCAGACACAGCATCTGGCACAGGCTGTTCTGGCCGTAAGCAGCCAGGGCCTTGCGGTGCATCATCTTGTGCTTGGCGGTGGCTCCGCCAGGGAGGGTGAAGTCCATGTCGCGGGTGTCCTTGGGATCAAACTTCTCGGTCCATGTGGCCTTGTAGTAGATGGCATTCAACAGGTACATGACAGCCTGGTCGCTGATGTCGTCCAGAATGGTGGGGATCATGCCGTCGGTGTGCGTCTTGCACCAGTTGTTGATGATGTCAAGGCTGCTGCGCTGGTTGAAGTCCAGTGCCTCGACCTGGGCACTGTAGTACTGCTGCATGTCGCTCTGGTATTGTGGATAGAGGTTGATGCCCTTGTTGGAATTGACATAGATGCTGTTGGCAATCTTGAGGGTCACGCTCGGGTCCACGAGAGGGGCCTCGTCGATCATCTTCTTGCAGTAGGCGTTGATGGCGGCAGGGTCGTTGCCCAGTCCCAGCACCTCCATGATCTGGTCACGGGTCTCGCCGTCGGCACCGGCGTTGAGCATTCCCAGCACGTAGGACACGCTGATGGGCGACACGATGGTGCTGCCGGGTTGCTCCTGCCGCTGGTTGATGGTGTTGAACAGGCGGCAGGCAAAATCGTTGTTGTTGTCACGCATCTGGAGTTGTTCCCCGGTGAGGTTGATGTCCCTGGTCTCGGGCAGCATATAGACCACGTCGCCATTATTCATGCTGGCATCGTCGTCGGTGGTACATGCCACCAGGCTCATCATTACCGCTGCTGCCAGGCAGATGGGTTTCCAAATCTTTCTCATATTTTGTCTCGTTAATAATATTAAGTGTTATTCTATCTTATAAACGTGGCTGTTGCCCAAATCTTGCATTGCCACACGGGACTTATTGCAAGGTGAAGCGCAGGCCGGCATTGAGGTTGAAGTTGAGCGGTTTTTCCTTGAAATAATTCTGGAGATCGCTGCCATTGTTGATATAGTAACGGGCCGTGGGCTCGACATAGACGCCGAAGCCGCGTGCCACGTCAAATTGCACGCCCGGGCCAATCAGGGCCGAGAACTGCACGCGGTCCCTATTGATGTCCAACTTCTCGGCATGGTCGTTCTGGACCAGCGTGGCCTTGACATTGAAATCGGCCTGCATGCCGCCGATGGCATAGGTGTGCAAGCGCTTGTAGTTCCATATCTTGCAGGTCAGCCCGATGGGGATGCCGATGTAGTGCAGCGTCTGCTCACGGCTGTTGCGTGACGAGGTGAGATCGGACTTTACCCGAGTATAGACCACGCCGCTCGTCAGCGACCAGTAGTCGTTGAGCGGCAGCCGCACGCTCAGGCCCAGCGAGTAGGGCGCGTGGTGATGGGCTTGGTAGATGTCCTCGGCATAGTAGGTTCTCTTTTGGCTAAACAACATGTATCCGTTGTTGATGGCCTCGTTGGCATAGGCGATGGGCATGCTGGCCGTGCCGTTGTTGTTGAAGCCGTTTGACGCATAGAGTTCCAGCGTCATGGGCAACTGTCGCCGCTGCGATGGCTTGACAGTGTTTCCAGCGAGGCCTTGATGATAGGGACTGGATGACGGCAGCGGTTGATCTTTTCTCTCGAGTGCTGCGGGTTGATGCACCGGTGGCTCCTCGTCTTGGCTGCTGTCCGTGGCAGGGGGGGAGGAGGTGACGGAATTGACGGAGGAGACGGAGGAGACGGAGGTGGCGGGAGTGACGGAGTTGGCGGGAGTGGCGGGACGGTGATGGGTCATGGGGGTGGCTGCGCGGGGGTGGGATGGAGCCTCGGTTATCAATTGTACCGGGTTTACTGGCTCGTCGAGGTCCACGGTCGAGGCGATGACGGGCTTCTCTACGTCGTTATTGGACTCGTGCCACAACAGGTAGCCTCCACCGGCCACTGCCAGCGCGACGGCTGCTGCCGCGGCGATGCGCTGCCATGTTGCCAACAGCGGCTGTCGTCGTGCCTGCCGTGCGGGCAAATGCTTCTCGATGTCCTGCCACAGGCCGTCGGGGGCGCTCTCCTGGTGGGCGTCCATCTTGGTTTGCAGTTGTTTGATCCAGTCGTTGTCAGTCATCGTGCTCTAGGTTGTATTGGTGAATCATCTTGGCCAGCAGTCGCTTGGCTCGCAGGAATTGGGAGGCCGAGGAGTTTTCCTTGATGCCCAGCGCGCGGGCAATCTCCTTGTGGCTCTTGTGCTCAAACACATATTGGTTGAACACCACACGGTAGCCCGTCGGCAAGGCGGCAATCATGCCGTTGATCACCTCGGGCGGCACATGGCGGATGTCGGGTGGCTCCTCGTCGGGCACATCGGTGTCGGCGGGGTCGATCAGCGTCAGTCGGGACTGCCGTTTCAACAGGTTGATCGACTCGTTGGCAACGATCCGGTTCATCCACGCCCGCAGCGATCCGTCGCCGCGGTAGTTGAAGTCGCCCATGCGGGTGAAAGCCCGCAGGAAGCACTCTTGCAGCACGTCGCGGCAGTCCTCGGCGTCGCCCAGGTAGCGTCGCGCCGTGGCCATGGCATGGTCCGCCAGCAGGTCATACATCGCGCGCATGGCCTTCCGGTCGCCACTCTTGACTCCGTTGACAATCTGCAATTCAGTCACAGTACATTATATCATTCACTATACTAAACACGATTCGCCCTGAAATCTTGCATCGGCAATCCCGATTTTTATTGATCTTCTTGTGGCCTCATCAACCTGTTGCCCGATAGTGCCTGATGATATTGGCTATGATTTGTGCTCAAATTGACGAAAAATGACTACATTTGTAGCCGATAAACCATAATATGCTAACAAGATGGCTACAAACAGGCGCGATTTCATCAAACGGGCGGCGATGGCACTGGCAGCGATCCCCGTCATGTCCTCGCCGCTGGGTTTGCTGGCCCAAGAAACCCAAAACAATAGTAAGATGAAGAAAATCATGATTATCGACGGCGGCCCCCGCAAGAACATGAACACAGCCGCCATGCTGGAGAAGGTTGCCGAGGGTGCCCGCTCGGCAGGTGCCGAGGTCAAGGTCGTTCGTCTGTATGACCTCAACTACAAGGGCTGTATCTCGTGCCTGGCCTGCAAGATCAAGGGCAGGGCATCCAACGTCTGCAAGTTCAAGGACGCGCTGACGCCTGTTCTTGAAGAAATCGCCCAGGCAGACGGCTTGGTGCTCGGTTCGCCGATATACTTCGGCGACGTGACGGGACAGATGCGGACGTTCCTGGAGCGCCTGGCATTTCCCTGGCTGTCCTATAACGATTACAGCATGACGGCCCCCAAGAAGATGCCCGTGCTGCTGATCGAGACGATGAACGGACTGCCCGATAGGAACAACAGCAATGGTTATGGCTCGATGGAGTATTGCATCCAGGCATCACTGGGCCACCCCGAGCACCTGATCGCCTATAATACCTATCAAGTGAGGAACTACGACAACTTTGAACTGGCCGGTTTCTCCAAGGAGGCCAAGCAGCAGTGGCGCGACGAGCACTGGGAGCAGGACTTGCAGAAGGCTTTTGATGCCGGCAAGCGCATGGCCGAGCAGGAGTAACCCTCCCTTGCAGACATAGAGGCGGTTATCACTACCTGTTTCTGGGTAGGGTAACCGCTTTTTTTTTATATCCGTGCATGGATAATGCGACAAAAAAACTCCTGCCAGCGATTAAAGCGGCAGGAGTTATAGTGGTGTCTAAAATGTCGGGCGATTGTGTCAATCGTCGGTGCCGAAGAGGGGATCTTCGGGCATGACCATGACGGGCTTGGTCTCGGCGGCCTTGAGGATGTTTTGAGGCACATATTTCTTGTCCACGACCAGGCGGAAGGAGTACTCGTTGAACCACTCGTTGGTCATGATGATGTATCCCTTCTGTCCACTGTCGCCACCCCAGGAGTTCTCCACTTTCCACTTGAGGGGCTTGCCGTCGGCGTCAAGATCGACGGCACAGAGCGTCATGGCGTGGGTCGAACCGCTGTCAAACGTGGCGATGCGCTGGGCCTTGTCCATGGGGAATGTGGTGCCGAACAGGGTGGCATAGTCAAAGTTGTCGAGGGCGAGGTAACCGTTGTCGCGGTTGAGCTGCTTGCCCACGTCAAAGCTGGCATAGAGCTTGGTGGAGTCCTTCAACGAGGCGATGGCCATGGCAGCGATGTCCTCCATGGGGAGGTTGACGTAGCGCCAGTTGTGGCCGTCATAAGTGTGTCGGTCCAGTTCCACCTCATAGGTCTTGTAGTATTCCCGGCGCGGGTCGTTCATCGCCATGATGAACGTGCCGTTGATGGGTCCGCCCACGGTCTCGCGGTAGAATTCCAGCGGGGTGTAGGTGCGTGCCGGGCCTACGGCCTTGCCGTTCTTGTCGCGGAAGGCATAGGTAAACGACTTGAGGGGGTCGCCCAGCGTGAGCGAGAGCATCGAGTAGATGGTGCCGAGCATCTCGGTCTTGCGCTGGTTGATGGCTTTCTTGCTCTTCTTGTCGGCGACCATCTGCCGCAGTTCCAGTCCATATTCACGCAGCTTGGATGCCACGAGCTGGCTCATGCGTGAGGTGCGCTCGGCCGAGTAGGTCTCGGGCTGGGCCTCGACGGGTACCAGGCCGTATTTCTCGGCGAGGTCGGCCACGCCACAGAAGGTGCCGCCATCGTTCATGGGATGGTGGAAGAAGAATTGCACGCGCGTGTCGTCGATGGGCTTGTCGGCACAGTCGATCACACCTTGCAGCATGAGGTTGGCCTTCTCGAGCTGGTCATAGAAGAAAAGGTAGTCGTGGGAGAACTCCACGTTGATGGAGTCGCCGTGGCGACGAGCAAAGTTGGCGCGCAGCACGTTGAAACTGGAGTACATCCAGCAACGCCCGCTCTGTCGCTGGTTGTGGATTGACTGCTTGGGCGTCTCGACGCTGAAGTAGGTGTCAGTGACCTTGGTGTTGCGGTAGTTGCGGGCAAGATCGTCGATGGCATTTCCTGCCATGGCATTGCTGATCGCCTTGTTCTGGTGGGTTGCCGAGGTGGCGACGATCTGGCGCATCATGTCAGGGCTGATGCCACCCTGAGAGCGGTCTTGGGCTGAACCGGCCAGGGCGAGGCCCATTGCCAGAGCGAGTGTTGTGAATCTGTTCATATCAGGTTGTCAAGTGGTTAGGCGCGCGGCACCGGGCCTGTCGCGCAGGATTAATAGTTACTTTCAGCCGCAAATGTAGTAATAATCTTCCATTGTTGTGCTAAAAACATCTATTTTCCCAGGGATGAATTGGAACCGTGCCAAAACGGGCTCCTTGATGGACTATAGCATTTTTTCGGAGGGAATGACACTGAATTGCAGCGAAGCAAGTGGGCGTTTCGCTGGAAATCACTATCTTTGCACCTGTGACCGAAAGATAAAACAAGACATTTCAACATAAATATGAAGACTAGACGATTTCTGACTTTCCTCGTGGCGGTGCTGGCACTGGCTGTCGCTCCGTCATGGGCATGTACCAACCTGATCGTTGGCAAGGCGGCCTCGGCAGATGGCTCGGTGATTTGTACTTACAATTGCGATGGCTACGGCTTTGCCGGCTCCTTGTCGCGCACGCCGGGTGGCAGGCACGAGAAGGGCGAGAAGATTGCCGTCCGCGAGTGGGGCAGGGGAGCCGTGAGGGGCTATATCCCCCAGGTGGAATACACCTATGACGTCATCGGCCATATCAATGAGAAGCAGGTGAGCATCGTGGAAACGACCTTTGATGGCCGCCTGGAGTTGCAGAATCCCGATGGCCTGCTCGACTATTTCACCATGATGTATCTGGGCCTGGAGCGTGCCGCCACGGCGCGAGAGGCCATCATCGTCATGACCGACCTGCTGCAGGAGTATGGTTACCGCAGCACGGGCGAATCAATCACCGTGTGTGACAAGAACGAGGCCTGGATTCTCGAGATCATCGGCAAGGGACCTGGCGTGAAAGGTGCCGTGTGGGTGGCCGTCCGCATTCCCGATGACTGCATCAGCGCCCATGCCAACCTGTCCCGCATCCGCCAGTTCCCCTTGAAGGATCCCAAGAACTGCATGTACTCCAAGGACGTCATCTCCTTTGCCCGCGAGAAAGGTTACTTCAATGGCAAGGACGAGGACTTCAGCTTCCGCGATGCCTATTGCCCGATCTCGTTCTCCAAGGTGCGCTATGCCGATGCCCGCGTGTGGAGTTTCTTCCGCCACCACAGCGACCAGGCCGAGATGGACAAGTATCTGCCCTACATCAACGGCCAGCATGACGTGTGCGACCATCTGCCGCTCTACATCAAGCCCGACAAGAAGGTCTCGGTGCGTGACATCATGAATGACATGCGCGACCACTTCGAGGGCACTCCGCTGGACATGACAGCCGACATGAGTGCCGGCCCCTGGAGCTCTCCTTACCGCCCGATGCCCATGAACTGGGAAATCGACGGGAAAAACTACTTCCGTGAGCGCGCCATCGGCACCCCACAGTCGGGCTTCACTCTGGTATCACAGCTGCGCGGCTGGCTGCCCGATGAGGTGGGCGGTATCATGTACTTCAACTGCGATGATGCCAACATGATAGCCTATGTGCCCGTGTATTGCTGCGTCAATGAGGTGCCCGAAGCCTTCCGCCGCGAGAACAATGCGAGCAACGAGTTCAGCGAGCACAGCGCTTTCTGGGTCAACAATGTGGTGGCCAACATGATTTATCCGCGCTACAGTGTCATGATAGGCGACCTGCGTGAAGCACAGCAGGAGCTGGAGGACTTCTACGCCGCCGACCAGGCGCAGGTGTTGAAAGACATCGAGCCCCTCACCAAGCGCGAGCGCATCGCCTACCTCACCAGCAAGAGCGCCGCCTATACCGCCCGGATGATGCAGCGCTGGGACAAGCTCTTCCGCCTCATCGCCGTGAAACATAACGACCAGATCATGAAGCCGTCA
>JAFTFA010000189.1 GCA_017449785.1 Muribaculaceae bacterium
AGTTGTAAGTTTTTAGTTCTTTAGGATTTAGTATTTGTGTTGGGGGATGAAATTGGGCTGGTGTCAAAAGGCACTGGGGGGCGCGAGTGGGGGATTTTATTAATCGGCTGAATGTCAGTTGCGTTGTCGCTTGAAGTGATTGAAAAAATGTGGGGCGGAAACGTTAATGAATATTAAAACGATAAATTTTCCTCTCTCGAGCAAAGGTATAACAATAGCGGTGCCTTGTCAATGATGAAAGGCAATTCAAGGGGGATGATGGGATGAGACCTTTAACTTGATCGTGACTCAGGGGGGACGGCGGCAGAGCCGCCGCCCACGGGACAGGACGGGCGGAAGATGGTCAGTGGCTGGTGTAGAAGTCGGTGATGCGGCTGATGGCACGGGAGCAGACGGGGCAGAAGTGGGCGACCTCGTTGATCTTCATGCGGCACTCCTGGGCGGGACGATAGACGCCCTTGCTCTGGTATCCCCCACCCTCGAAGACGCCGACACGCTGGGTCGCGGCGTCAAGCAGGCGTTGCTCCTTGTCGTTGGTGATCTTGCGGTAGTTGGGCACCTTGGGGTCGGCAGGCGTGGGAACGGGCGTGCCCTTGGGCACCATGTCAGCCCACTTGCTCTGGAAATCGACGAGCGTGGTGAGGTTGGGCTCCCAGGGCTCGGTGTCGGCGGGATACATGCTCTCGTAGGCATCGTCATAGAAATACTCATCGCCCAGGCCGGCATAGGCATGGCCGAACTCATGTACCAGCACCTGATGGAATGTGGGATGGTCGCTAGTGGTGACGGTCAACTGGTTATAGATGCCACCGCCGCCGTAGGTATCGCTGTTGACCAGCACGATGATGTGCTCGAAGGGGACACCCGACAACACGTCATACAGGCGGTGGATGTCCTGGGTCATCAGGTAACGGTCGCTGTAGAACGTGTCGTAGTGGGTGCCGACGGGTGTCGAGCTCCAGCGGCCCAGATGAGGCACGCTGGGGCCGCTGGTGAGCGACTCGGCAGCGACGGCGACGACATTGAAGCGGTCCTTCAACGAGGTGAAGGGCTCGTGGGCAAACAGGGCATCGACGACGCGCTGGCAGTCGCTGTAGAATTTGCCCATCTGGGCGCGGGTGTAGCCCTCGGCGACGATGGCCAGGTCGATGCACTGGGTGATGTCGGGCTGGCCACCAAGCGGGCCCTCGGTGGGCGTGTAGTCACGCTTGCCGGGCTGGTCGGCAGCCTTCTCGCTGGCTGGCAGGGTCTTGCCTTTCCAGATGTAGTGGCAGGGGATGCCGTTGTCACCGATGTGGCGGATGAGGATGTCGGCAGGATCGACGGTGTGGGTCAGACTGGTCACGACCTTGCCGTGGAAGTCAAGCAGCGAGACGGTAATGTCCACCGCCTGCTTGGGCATGGGCACATTGTAACTGGTGGCGAAGGCCTTGCTCACCTGGGTCGCCTCCTCGGTCGCCAGCCACTCCTGGAAGAGCGTGGAGAAGGTGTGGACAAACAGCGTCTGGCCCGTCACGTGGTCCTTGACCTGGATCTGGCCGTTGCCCTTGAGCGGGACATCGGCCAGGCGGCTCCTGCGGCCCGCCCACTGCGGGGTGACATACATCTGCTCGAGATAAATCTGCTGGCTGTCATGGTTACCGGCAAAGACATAGTCCAGCCTCAACGCGCGACCATCGAAAAAGTCGTCAATCTGCTGGGCCACAGCCGCCA
>JAFTFA010000014.1 GCA_017449785.1 Muribaculaceae bacterium
GGCTTTGGCAACGAGAATGCGCAGTTGTTCTACGAGAACTTTGACAACGCATTCTTGAACATCTATCCGACATTTGTCGATGAGGTGAACAAGCTCTTGCTGGATGGGGGCAAGATTGAGGTCAAGCAGGGTAAGCGCTTGACGACCGAGTCGCGCGTGCTGGCCTTGATTCGTATCGGCATCACCGACAACCAGAGCATTGCCGCCATCCTGCGTGCCAGCCTGACGACCATCTACACCTACCGTTCCAAACTCAAGGCCCGCGCCATCAACAAGGAAACCTTTGAGAACGATGTCAAGGCCATCGACTGTTGACCGGGCGCGCTGCCGCTGTCAAGCAGATGTGGTCGTTCGGCTGTTTTGGGGAGTTTATAGAGTGAAATCTGTTAGATTTTTATTGGATGGATGGTTTGGTAATTGATTGCATAATAGCTTGTTAAATAATAATCAAAGTTTGATTTTGATTTGATGCCCTTTGGGGGCGCGTGTGAGCATTGTATTTTTGCAATGCTTAATTTTTTGGCTTCTGTACCAACAGGCAATGTAATTATCAACATATTTTTATTAAAACTTTATTGACAATGAAGAAATGTAGAACAGGATTGCTGCAACGTGCACTGATGGTGTGCGCTGCAATGATGCTTGCCCTGGGCATTTCGGCACAGACCCTGACCGTCAACGGCCACATCGTGGATGAGACCGGCGAGGACTTGATCGGAGCCAGTGTCGCCGTCAAGGGCACATCTAACGGAAGCGTTACCGACTTTGATGGTCGATTCACCATCGAGAACGCTCCGAGTAATGGAACCCTGGTGATCTCTTACATCGGTTATGAGACCCAGGAAGTGGCCATCGGTGGCCGGACCAACATCGAGATCATCCTCGTTGAGGAACGTTCACAGCTCAACGAGGTGGTGGTCGTGGGTTATGGCTCGCTGGCCAAGAAGGAAATCTCGAGTTCGGTTGTGCAGATTGACAAGAAACAGTTCAACCAGGGTGCCGCCAGCGACCCGCTCGCGCTCGTTGCCGGTAAGGTGGCTGGTCTGAACGTGAGCACCAGTGCTGCTGCCAATCCCAACTCGATGACCGATTTCCAGATCCGCGGTGCAGGTTCGCTCACGGCATCCAACGGCCCGCTCATCGTCATCGACGGTATCGCTGGCGGTGACTTGCGCAATATCGCGACCCAGGACGTTGAGAGCATCACCGTGCTCAAGGATGCCGGCTCGGCAGCCATCTACGGTACGCGCGGTGCCAATGGCGTCATCCTCGTGACGACCAAGAAGGGTGCTGGTGCCCCGGGTGTGACTACCGTCACCTATGACAGCTATATCGCTGCCAACATTGCCAAGCCCAAGCCCCGCATCCTCACCACCGAGGAATTCCGCCGCTCACGCCGTGGCCAGGACTACGGCGGCGACACCAACTGGTGGGACGAGATTACCCGCCCCATGAGCTACAACCTCAACCAGTACCTGTCGATCGACAGTTCGACCAAGAACGGCTACTTTGGGGCCTCGGTCAACTACAAGCGCGGCAACGGTCTTGACATCGTGTCGGGACGTGAGGAGTATGGTGCCCGCTTTGTCGGTGAGCAGCGCGTGTTGGACAACTTCTTGCAGTTCAACGCGTCGCTCTCGGGCCGCAAGGTACACGAGAAGTGGGGCAACGACGGCCTGTTTGACACCGCGTTGACAATGAATCCCACCATCCCCGTCATGAATGAGGATGGCAGCTACTATCAGCCCAACAGTCCCACCGACATCCACAACCCGGTGAATGACTTGAAGAACAACGTGAGCAACGGTGACCGCATCTACCTGCTGGGTAACGGCGACGTCAAGGTCAACCTGATTCAATCCAGCAAGCATTACCTGAACACCTCACTGAGCTATGCGCTGCAATACAACGACTTGAAGTCCAACTTCTATACCCCCAGCACGTCGAGCGAGAGTTACTGGAACGGCTATGCTGGCCGCGCTAACATCAACTACCAGAAGTGGTGGACCAACCGCCTGGAATGGCTGGCCAACTACACGCTGACGCTCGAGGATCACCAGCTGAAGGCAGTCCTGGGCTACTCCTGGGAGCGCACTCGCTGGGAGCAGAGCGGCAACGAGAACATGGGCTTTGTGTATGACAGCATGAACTACCACGGCATCGGCAACGGTACCTACCTGCGCGACGGCAAGGCCAACCTGTGGGCCGGCTCATCCGAATCTACCCTCATCGGCTTCTTTGGCCGCGTGAACTATAATTTCAGGAATATGCTGTTTGCCTCGGCCTCGATGCGCCGTGAGGGCAGTACCAAGTTTGGTGCCAATAAGAAGTGGGGTAGCTTCCCCTCGGCATCGCTGGCCTGGGAAATCACGCGCACCCCGTTTGCCGAGGGCCTCTCGCGCACGTTCCAGAGTTTGAAGCCCCGCATCTCCTATGGTGTGACGGGCCGCAGCGACTTCAACGCCTACCAGTCGCTCTCGACCTACAGCGGCTATGGTGCCTACTACATCGACGGCGAGTGGATCAACGGCTATGCCCCCTCGGTCAACGCCAACCCCGACCTGGCTTGGGAGAAATCGACCGCCTTTAACGTCGGTGTGGATTTTGTAGCTCTGGACAGCCGCCTGCGCGGTAGCGTCGAGTACTATGACCGCCGCAGCCAGGACCTGCTCTATAACTACACCGCCCCACAGCCTCCGTTCATCTACAACTCGATTCTCGTGAACGTGGGCACTACCAGGAATACCGGTGTCGAGGTGGTGCTTGACTATGACGTGCTGACCAAGACCGCCGTCAAGTGGACCACCGGCATCAACTGGAGCACCGGCAAGACCAAGTTGACCAAGCTCTCGAGCGATGTTTACCAGATGAGCTATCTGGATCTGTACCGCAAGCCGGGTGTGGGCACGAGCGAGTACTTCTTCCGTGTCGAGGAGGGAGGCACCATCGGCCAGTACTATGGCTTTGAACATGCCGGTATCGACGAGAACGGCCTGCTCATGGTCTATGACAACGATGGCAATGCTATTCCCGCCGCCCAGGCCGATCCCGCCTGGAAGCGCAACATCGGTAACGGAGCCCCCAAGCATTTCCTCTCGTGGACCAACACCTTCACCTGGAACAACTGGGACCTGAGCATGCTGATGCGCGGAGCCTTCGGCTATAAGATCTTCAACATGCGCCGCTATGGCATGGGCCTCAAGGGATGCGGTACCGACAACGTACTGGCCACGGCCTATACCGACTATGCCGACGTGAATGCCGGCGGTAGCATCATCTCGAGCTACTTCCTCGAGAATGGCGACTACTTCAAACTCGATAATGTGACCCTGGGCTACACCTTCAGCCCTCAGAAGCGCAACCTGCTCGAGAGTCTGCGCGTCTATCTGTCGGCCAAGAACCTGTTCACCCTCACGGGCTACAAGGGCAATGACCCCTCGATTGTCACCTCGACCGGTATTACACCGGGTATTGATACCAACAGCGCCTATCCTCAGGCCTTCCAGCTGACGCTGGGTGTGACGGTTCGTTTCCACTAATCAATTAAATGAACAAATGATTATGAAGAATTTAAAATATATCATCATAGCGATTGCAGTGGGCGTGCTGTCCCTGTCGTCATGTACCGACCTGGACGAGAAGGTCAACGACCGCATCGACGCCACTGTGTATTACCAGAACGAGGCCAGCGTCAAGGGTGCCGTGGCTGCCATCTACAACCAGACGTCATCGACCCTTGCCGGCGAGAATTTCTTCCACTTGAGCGAGTATCCTGCCTACCAGTTGACCTGGCGCGTGTGGAATGGCGGCCAGTGGGGATGGGACGAGGCCATGAAGACGGTACTCTCGTGGCATAACTGGAACAGCGAGTCCACCATCATCCAGAATGCCTGGTCGGGCGCGTGGACCGCAGTCGGCTTGGCCAACCTGTTGCTTAACGACCTGGAGGCCCTCAATGCTGAGGACCTGGGCATGACTCAGGACAAGCTCAACCAGTATGTGGCCGAGGTGCGCAC
>JAFTFA010000190.1 GCA_017449785.1 Muribaculaceae bacterium
ATTCTTCATATTTCTCATAATGGTTTCTCTCGGTCTAACGACTCTAGAAGTATCATAGTTTATCCATAATCTATCAAAAGGCCTATAGTAATATTCTTCATTTGTTGGGCAATCAAATGGATTAAAAGAAACCAATTCTTTATCATGGCCAGTAGTGACGCCCATACTATTTTTTTCAAATAGCACATTTACCTTAAATCCCTTATCATATTCCTCTTGCAACTCAAAATTCTTGGGTACAAAGAAGTACATTGGAGATTGGGGATATATTTCGGTATATTGAACACTATCTAAATCGGCGTTATTAAGGAAATCGTATTTCTCTTGACGCAGACCATAGAGGTCTTTATGATATACTTTGGCTAATTCATTCTTCTTTTTCTCTCCTGTCTTGACAAACAAATTGATGCTAACACCCTGCATGATGTCAAAGACATTCTCGTCCTTGCTTCCGTCAGGACAAGTCTCTTTTTTCTTGGAATTGCCATGCAAGTCTATGGTGAAGATTTTATCAAACGTTTTGAGCAGATTCCATCGCATTCCCCTAAAAGTAGGATTATCAAGATAGCCATGCGGATTGATAAACCCAATGACGCCTTCTCCATTCTTTTCAATATAATGCTGGGCAAGACGAATGAATTTCACGTAGTCATCATTCAACCACTTGGGATTTCTTTCTTTCAATGGTTGGTTGCTGCCTGGTTCCTTCTTGTAATCCTGCATCAGATCCATAATCCACTTGCCCTTGTTCTGGCTTTCTCCACTATACGGCGGATTGCCTATCATTACCATGACCGGGCAGTCTCGCTTGATAATGCTTGCCCTCTTGGCCTCGTTGCTAAGCCACACCGAGAAGAGAGTGTCAATATCCTTGTTGGCCTCCTCAAGAGAATTGGTGAGCAGCAGGTTGAGGCCTGGGAAATCTTTTTCAGATAATTCCAGGTCATCCTTGAGTTGAAGAAAGAGCTTCATGTGAGCAATGGTATAGGGAGCCATCATCACTTCAAAGCCGTAAAGCCTGGGCAACAGATAGGAACACACATAGTCTTTCCAGATACCCTCGTTACCGATGAATTTATTCTTGACCTGCTTGATAATTTCATATAAGAAAGTGCCCGTTCCCATGGATGGGTCTAAAATTTGGACCCTAAAGAGTTCTTTGGTAACATGTTTCTTGCGGTCGGCAGTGCGTTTGTCTTGACTCTGCTCCACAGCTACGCTGTGCGGTATCTTGCTATAGTCGGCTAATCCGTCTGCCAAGCCAAAATCACGCTGTAATATCTCATCGATGGCTCGAACAATAAATTTCACTACTGGTTGCGGCGTGTACCATACACCACGCGCCTTGCGCAGTGCAGGATTATAAGCAGCAAGAAAGTCTTCATAGAAGTGCATCATGGGATCTTCCCGCTGGGTGTCCTTGTTATAACTTGTGAGAACCTTCTTCATGTCGGTAGCACCAAAAGCCGTAACAAGGTCATCAATAATCCACTCGATGCGAGGGTCTGGATCAAGCCCCACTACTTGCTGGAACAGATTGCGCAGGAAAGAACTAGTCTTAGGAATCAGACTAAGGGCCTCTTGACGTGAAAAATCTTCGGGAGTACTGTCGTTAAGCCTTGCTGCAAAGAGCCCATAGACAATCGTCTGAGCATATACATCGGCAAAAGAGTTTGGAGTAATGTCGTGCAAGAGTACACGCTTGAATGTTTCCATCTGTTCTCTCAATCCAGATTGGAACACATTATTCTGTGGTAGTTGGAAAAGTGTTTCAGCGTTAGCATCTTTGCTTTTATCTTCATCTGTCACTACAGCTTGCTCAATTATCCTTGCCAGTAAACGAGCTTTGCCGGCCATCAGCTTGGCAAGACGTGAAGCCGAAGTAATATTCTGGATAGCTACTCCTGCCAAGTGATTGATCATGTTGAGAAACTTTTCCTCAGCCTCGACAATGGCCACTATCTTATCTCCTTTCACCTCGGCAATGCGAACACTATCTACAAACTCTCCATGCTCATAGAGATGAAAATCCAGATAGTCAGTAAAAATAATGTAATCAAGGGCCTGTCTATAACGATCAAACTGCTCTTTGTGCCCCTTCACATTACGCCCATCAAGGTCATTGTCACCTACATCTTTGGCCTCGACAAAAAACACTGGTAGATGGTCTTTCTCACGCATGATGATATAGTCGGGCGCACCACATTCAAAATGTGCTGGCTCATTGGTGACCACCATCTTAGGTAGCAGGCTCTCTAAAAGATTTTTCAGTGCTGGACGATAAGAATGTTCCCGCGCTAATCCCGTGCGATACTGCTGATTGATGTCGCTGATGTATTGCTTTAAGTCCATAGTCCGCTATTATTGTTTTTCATTTAAATTGAGGAGAGTTGCTGTATGGCCTGTTGCCAGACGCGGCGGTCGTGGGCGACGGTGGTCACGACTTCGAGCAGGCGGGGGCGGTCGCTGTCGTCCTGCACGAGCCAGGTGATGCCGCTGTAGAGATCCTCGCTGCCATAGGCGGCGCGGTACCGCACGCCATGCTGGGCACAACAGCCCTCGGCGTGGGTCATGTGTCCCGCTGCAATCATCGTGTCACGGGCGGGCGATGCTTCCAGACCAGGTAATTGCGAGAAAATGCCACCGCCGCCGTTGTTGAGCAGCAGGATGCGCAGGTTTCCGCTCAGGTTGCTGTTCCACAGGGCATTCTGGTCATAGAAGAAACTCAAGTCACCGGTCACACACAGCACGAGTCCATCGGTCACAGCAGAACAGCCCGCAGCCGTCGATGTCGAGCCCTCGATGCCGTTCACTCCCCGATTACAGCAGACGTGCTGCCGCGCGAACAGGTTGGCCAACCTCACGGGCTGGCTGTTGGCAAAATGCAGTATTACTTCATGGTCCAGCTCGCTGGCCGCCTGCAGCGCCAACTTCACGGCAAGCATCTGGGAAAAATCAGGACGCAGGGCGCCGAAATGCTGTTTCGCCTTGTCTAGCGCAACATTCCAGCGCTCGGCAAAGGGATTTTTCTCGATATTGCCTGTCAATTGACGAAGTGCCCTCAGGAACTCAAGTGGCTTGCAATGAATGATCTGCGTCAAGTGGCCAAATGTATCATGCACTTCACCGTCGTCGCTCACCTCGATCATGGGCACGTCGTCCAGACGGTGCAGATATGCTTTCACGCGCTTGCTCACGAGCGTGCCGCCCATGTAGATGACCAGATCGGGCACGAAATCGGTATTCTGTTCCACCAGAGGTAAAACTTCGTCGAAGGGCACACCGCCGTCGGCTGCACCCAGCGATTCGGCCAGGACGGCAAGGTGAGGCCTGAGTGCGGCAAGCAGCTCACCGGATGTTTCACCACACGGCAACTGACCGATGACGAGCATCGGTTTTTGCGCCGTCTTGACGGGCTTCAGAACCTCAAAAATGCCCATTTCATCGGGGAAAATCGGCAATTTTGTGATGATGCGCTCCGCGGGCAGCGACGGCACCGTGAAGTTGAACAACGGCTCGTCGTAGGGGACATTGACGTGTACCGGCCCACCCCGACGGGCAGCCAGCATCGCCTCGTTGGCCAGACGGTTGCAGTGCCAGCGCATGAGGTCGTCGTGGGGCTCGATGAGATTGACATCCTTGAGCGTGAACCGCGACAAGGCATCCGGCTGGTCGATGGTCTGCCCCATCTGTTGGCCGATGTGGGCCATGTGACGGTCGGCACTGATGACCACCAGCTGAACGTGACGATGACGGGCCTCGGCCACGGCAGGAGCCAGATTGAGCAATGCCGTCCCCGACGTGACCACTACCACGACAGGGCCGTTCAACTGCTCGGCCATGCCCAGGGCAAAAAAGCCCGCACTGCGCTCGTCGGTCACGGGATAGCACTTCACCTGTGAGCACTCGTTGAGGTTGTGCACGATGGGCGCATTGCGCGATCCTGGACACACCACGGCATGGGTCACGCCATGGCCCAGCATCACAGCACACAGGATATTGATATTTTCCTTGTCACTATAACTCATGATTCTGTACCATCATCTATAAGGGATAACATGGCCTGCATCTTGGCTGCTGTCTCGTCCCACTCCATCGACTCCTCGCTCTGGGGCAAAATTCCGCCGCCGGCATACAAGCGGAAACGGTCATCGAGGATGCGCATGCAGCGCAGCGACACAAACATCGCCGTGTCGCCCTGAATGTTCAAGGGCCCCGAAAAACCGCTGTAATAGCTGCGCTCGCATGACTCATGATCGAGGATAAAGCGGTGAGCTTCCTGCTTGGGCAGGCCGCACACGGCAGGCGTGGGATGCAGGGCATCGAGCACATGGCCCACGGTAGCGTTGTCGCTCAATGAGAAATTGAAGTCGGTGCGCAGGTGCACCAGCTTGCCGGCACGGGTCGTGTAGGGACCTGTCAACGACACTTCATCGCTATAGCGGTCCAGGCAGTCCTTGATGTAACGTGCCACATAGGCCTGCTCCTGCACGTTCTTGTCACTCCACGACGGCAACTGCTCGCTATAGGGCATCGTCCCGGCCAGGGCCATCGTCTGCCAGCGGTCACCGTCACGGCCTAGCAGCAACTCGGGTGTCGCGATGAGCCATGTGCCACATTGCGGGGCCGAGAACATGGCCACAAATGCCTCGGGATAACATGTACAGGCCTGAGAAAAAAGGTGGCCCGGAACCATGCCGCCATGCTTGATATCGGCACTTCTTGCCAGCACCAACTTCTGGATGCCGGTTGCCGAAAAAGCCCGATGAAATCGGGAAAAATCTTCATGATAGGTCTCTCGTGACGCTGGCTGGAGGGGTCTTTCTCCCCTCATCGTGTGATAGGGCAGATACATCATCTTGTCCACCTCGTCACAGGTGCATTGCCGCATGACATCAGGACGCAACACGATGATGGGTGATTGATCATCTGGCGTGAACGGTGAAATCACAAACCCCCGTTCCTCACCGTCCAGCATCTTCAACTCGGGCAAGGTTGCAGGCACACCGCTCTGGCCCACCAGCGTACAATGGCTGGCGTGCGGCAAGCGGTATATAGCAAAGGCATCCACAGCTATTGAAAATGTTTTATTGCTGACTGTTCAGGAATTCCACCAACTTGGCGACGGCGCGGCCGCGGTGGCTGATGCTGTTCTTGTCCTGGGGCGACATCTGGGCAAACGTGCGGCCGTCACCCTCCACAGGCTGGAAGATGCTGTCATAGCCAAATCCGCCGGTGCCGTGGCGCTCGGTGAGGATGATGCCCTCGACCTGACCCTCAAACAAGTGCTCCTCATTGCCTTGCAGCAGCACGATGGCGGTGCGGAAACGGGCAGTCCTGCCGTCGTGGGCTAGACCTTCGAGTTTGGACAGCACTTTGTCGATATTGGCCTCGCTGTCGTGACCCGGGCTCGCATAGCGTGCCGAGTAAACGCCCGGCTCACCGTCCAGGGCGTCTATCTCGAGGCCCGTGTCGTCGCTGAAGCAGTCATAACCGTAATGCTGCTTGACATACTCGGCCTTCATCCGGGCATTTCCCTCGATCTGGTCGGCAGTTTCGGGAATGTCTTCATGGCAGCCGATGTCGGCAAGACCCAAGATTTCATAACGGTCACCCAGCATCTGCCGCAGTTCCTGCAACTTGTGTGCATTGTTGGTAGCAAAAACGATCTTTTCCATTAGACTTTAAATAAAGACAACTTAAACAACTCAAACAACAATTTATCAAGGTGTTGTTGTTCAAGATGTTTAAGTTGTTTTCCACTATTATACGACGACGTTGACAATCTTGCCCGGAACGACAATCACCTTCTTGGGCTGCTTGCCGTCGAGCCAGCGTGCTGCACCCTCGTCACTCAAGGCGATGCGCTGCACCTCGTCCTGGGCTGTTCCGGCGGGAACCTCGATGTTGTAGCGGGGCTTGCCGTTGAACAGAACGGTGTACTTGACCGTCGATTCCTTGAGGTACTCCTCGTTCCAGGTGGGCCACTGGGCGTCACACACGGTGGTGTCATGACCCAGCACATGCCACAATTCCTCGGCAATGTGGGGAGCAAACGGTGCCAGCAGCACTACCAGCGGCTCATACACCTCGCGTGAACGGCACTTCATGGCGATCAACTCGTTGACACAGATCATGAACGCGGCTACCGACGTGTTGTAGCTGAAGGTCTCGATGTCGCCGCTCACCTTCTTGATGAGCTTGTGTACCGACTTCAGGGCCTCGGCACTGGGTTTCTCGTCAGTGAGCTGCATGGTGTCGCCCTTGTAGAACAGCGACCACAGGCGCTTCAAGAAGCGGTTCACGCCGTCAATGCCGTTGGTGTCCCAGGGCTTGCTGGCCTCGACAGGACCCAGGAACATCTCATACAGGCGCAACGTGTCGGCACCATAGCGGTCCACTATGTCATCGGGATTAACCACATTGAACATCGACTTGGACATCTTCTCGATAGCCCAGCCGCAGATGTACTTGCCATTCTCGAGAATGAACTCGGCATCCTTGAACTCGGGACGCCACTCGCGGAATTTCTCGATGTCGAGAGCATCGGCATGGACGATATTGACATCCACGTGGATGGGCGTTACGTCATAGTCATCCTTGAGATTGAGGGACACAAACTTATTGGTATCCTTGATGCGGTAAACAAAGTTGCTGCGACCCTGGATCATGCCCTGATTGACCAACTTGCGGAACGGCTCGGCCTCGCACACGTAACCGTAGTCATAGAGGAACTTGTTCCAGAATCGGCTATAGATCAAGTGACCCGTAGCATGCTCGGTACCACCCACATAGAGGTCAACCTGGCGCCAGTAGTCATTGGACTCATGCGAGACGAGTGCCTCGTCGTTGTGCGGGTCCATGTAGCGCAGGTAGTAGGCCGACGAACCGGCAAAACCGGGCATCGTGTTCAATTCCAGGGGATGACCGTCGTCGGTCACCCAATCCTTGGCACGGCCCAGGGGAGGCTCACCAGTCTCGGTGGGCAGGAACTTGTCCACCTCGGGCAACTGCAAGGGCAGATATTTCTCATCCAGGGGCTGGGGCTGGTTGTTTTCATCATAGTAGATGGGGAACGGCTCGCCCCAGTAGCGCTGACGGCTGAAGATGGCATCCCTTAAGCGATAGTTCACCTTGACGTGGCCGATGCCGGCCTCCTCAATGTACTGCTTGGTCTTGGCAATGGCTTCCTTGACCTGGAGGCCGTTGAGCTGCAGACGCTCGTTGGACGAATTGGCCATGATGCCCTCCTTGGCGTCGAAGCTCTCCTCACTGACGTCGGCACCCTCGATCAACGGGATGATGGACAAGTCAAAATGACGGGCAAAGGCATAGTCACGGCTGTCATGGGCAGGAACGGCCATGATGGCACCCGTACCGTAGCCAGCCAGCACATAGTCGCTGATATAAATAGGTATATTCTTGCCCGTGATGGGATTAACAGCATAGCTGCCGGTGAACACGCCGCTCACCTTCTTCTCGATCATGCGCTCGCGCTCGGTCTTGTGCTTCACCTCATCGAGATAAGCATCAACGGCGGCACGCTGGTCAGCAGTGACCACATCGTCCACATAGATGCTCTCGGGAGCCAGCACCATGAACGTCACGCCGAAGATGGTATCGGCCCTGGTCGTGAAAATCAGCAACGTCTTGTCACTATCGGCAATGGGGAAGGTCATCTCGGCACCCTCGCTGTAACCGATCCAGTTGCGCTGGGTCTCCTTGATCGACTCGGTCCACTCGATGGTGTCCAGGTCACGCAACAGGCGGCCGGCATAAGCCGAAACGCGCAGGCACCACTGACGCATCATCTTCTGCTCGACAGGATAACCGCCGCGCACCGACACGCCCTCGCTCACCTCGTCATTGGCCAGCACGGTGCCCAGCTTGGGACACCAGTTGACCATCGTGTTGCCAAGGTAGGCGATGCGGTAGTTCATCAGCACGTCATTCTTCTCGACCTGGGTCATGGCATTCCACTCGTCGGCAGTGAACTCGTCGCTACTGCCCGTGTGGGCATTGCAGCCCTGAGTGCCGTGTTTCTCAAAATGGGCCACCAGTTCCTCGATGGGACAAGCCTTGTCGAGCTCGGTGTTGTAGTAGCTCTTGAACATCTTCAAGAAGGCCCACTGCGTCCACTTGTAGTACTTGGGGTCACAGGTACGCACCTCGCGGTCCCAGTCATAGCAGAAGCCTATCTTGTCCAGCTGCTCACGGTAGCGCGCGATGTTCTGGTTGGTAGTGATCTCGGGGTGCTGGCCCGTCTGGATGGCATACTGCTCGGCAGGCAGACCATAGGCATCATAACCCATCGGGTGAAGGACGTTGAAACCCTTCAAGCGCTTGTAGCGTGCATAGATGTCGCTAGCGATGTAGCCCAACGGGTGCCCCACGTGCAGACCTGCTCCCGAGGGATAAGGAAACATGTCGAGCACATAGAACTTGGGACGGTCGGCATCGACGTCACACTTGTAGGTGTGATGGTCGCGCCAGTACTGTTGCCATTTTTTCTCTATTTCTTTATAATTATAGTCCATTAATTGATTTCTTTAGGGACCGATTCTTCTGGTCCCGCTTTAATTATATAGTTTACAGTAATTTCTTGATGGCTTCCTCGATGACGGCGCACTCGGTCGTGGGCTCGTAGCGCTCCACGACATTGCCCTCACGGTCAACCAGGAACTTGGTGAAGTTCCACTTGATGTCGGGCTTGCTGGCATAGTCGGGATCGGCCTGGGACAGCATCTGGTCGAGCAGACCGCCGATCTTGTGGCTCTTGTCAAAGCCCTTGAAGCCCTGCTGAGCCTTCAGGTAGGTGTAGAGCGGTGACTCGTTCTCGCCGTTGACCTCGATCTTCTTGAACTGGGGAAACTCGGTGCCGTAGTTGAGCGTGCAGAACTGGTGAATCTCCTCCTCGGTGCCGGGAGCCTGCTCGCCAAACTGGTTGCAGGGAAAGTCCAGGATCTCGAGACCCTGCTCACGGTAATTCTTGTAGAGTGCTTCCAGTTCCTCATATTGCGGTGTGAAACCGCAACGCGTTGCAGTATTGACAATGAGCAACACTTTGCCCTTATATTCACTCAACGACACGTCGTTGCCACGACGATCCTTCACGGTGAAATCATATACATTCTGTGCCATAATGTTAAATACATTAAATATAATTAATAATGATAGAATACTGATCTTTTTCATATACACTTGAATGATTATAATAATTTATAAAACTACTTGATAATGCCCAGTTCACGCGAGATGTCGAGCATGCGCTGGATGGGACGCACGGCGCGCTCGGCGATGTCCTGGTCCACCTCGATGGTGGGGGCCATGAACTTGAGCGAGTTGTACAGCTTCTCGAGCGTGATCAACTTCATGTACTCACACTCGTTGCAGGCACACGTGCCATCCTCGGGCGGAGCGGGAATGAAGGTCTTCTCGGGGCAGCGGCGCTGCATCTCAAAGAGGATGCCGCTCTCGGTGCACACGATGAACTCCTGGCTCTCGTCATCGACGGCATAGTTGAGCAGGGCCTGGGTGGAGCCCACCTTGTCGGCCATGATGCGCACGGGTTTGGGGCACTCGGGATGCACCAGCACCTTGGCTCCGGGATGCTCACGCTTGAGGTCGGCCAGCTTGGCGGCACTGAATTTCTCGTGCACATGGCAAGCACCGTCCCACAGCAGCATCTCGCGGCCCGTGATGCTGTTGATGTAGTTGCCCAGGTTGCGATCGGGACCGAAGATGATTTTCTCGTCCACGGGCAGGCTGCCCACGATTTCCTTGGCATTGGACGAGGTGACCACCACGTCGGTCACCGCCTTGACGGCGGCACTGGTGTTGACATAGCTGATGACCGTGTGGTCGGGGTGCTCCTTGACAAACTGCTCAAACGCGTCGGCCGGGCAACTGTCGGCCAGCGAGCAACCGGCACTCAGGTCGGGCACGATGACCGTCTTGTCGGGGCACAGGATCTTGGCCGTCTCGCCCATGAAGTGCACACCACACAGGACGATGACCGGCGCATCGGTCTTGGCCGCCAGCTGCGCCAGCGCCAGGCTGTCGCCGATGTGGTCGGCCAGCTGCTGGATTTCCTCGCGCTGGTAATAATGTGCCATGATGACTGCATTGCGCTCCTTCTTCAGGCGCAGGATTTCTTCTCTCAGGTCGATGCCAGCCTCGATGGGCTCATCGACATAACCTTTTTCAACATTCATATTTATATTTTTTTTGGTTTTTAAAATCTTTAAAAAATTAAATCTAACAATAACAATAATGCCTGTTAATTGTGTTGAAAACTTTTCTTGCTTTCCCGTCCATTTCTCGGTTATTAACCTGCCTGATGGATTTATTGATAGTTTATCAACAAGCCTAATCACTGTGTTATAGTCAATAAGCTACTTTATTAACAGGGTGTAAACAACCTGCAAAGTTAATAAATTCTTGTTGATTTTCCTGTCAATTGATGATGAAAACCGTGTTTAAAGTCCAATAAAAAATAATTGCTAACTTTTTTGGCCTCGTCAGAAAGATTGATAAGCCGGCCTGATCTGGATTTGTCAAGCATTTTTTATTGATTTTTATTGATGAGTTATCAACACTTATTGACAGGCTTATTGACATAGTCATTGACGGGCTTGCCTTCTTCAAGAACTAGATATTCTAGAATATCTACCTGGCGGGGGGCAGCTATGTCATGAATAATGTGTACCTTTGTCATCAAGTTTCTACAATCAAGGCCATGGCAAGAAAGAAATCGATGCTGGAACTGCACCGCGTGGGTGTGGAACAATATAAGGAAGTGAAGAAGCTGCCGGTCACGGTGGTGCTCGACAACGTGCGCAGCGAGATGAACGTGGGGTCGGTCTTCCGCACTGCCGACGCCTTTCTCATCGAGCGCATCTGCCTGTGCGGCATCACGCCCTGCCCCCCTAAGGCCGAGATCCACAAGACCGCCCTCGGTGCCGAGGAGTCGGTTGCGTGGCAATACTGCTCCACCACGATCGAGGCCGTCGAGTCGCTCAAGCGCGAGGGATACACCATCTGCTCCATCGAGCAGGTCCATGACAGCGTCAGCCTGGAGCAATTTGTCATCCATGAGGGGCAAAAGCTGGCCATCGTCATGGGCAACGAGGTGAAGGGCGTCAGCCAGGAGGTGGTCGATGCCAGCGACCTGTGTGTCGAGATACCCCAGCACGGAACCAAGCACTCGTTGAATATTTCCTGTTGTGCCGCCATCGTGATGTGGCACTGTTTCCAGTCGGGATTGGATCAATGACGGGGCAAAATAGTTATTAACAGGCTAGGAAAATAGCCGCAGTATCCCCAATAAGCATTTTTATTATCAGTAATATTGAGAAATTTAGTTAAAATTCAATTGTTAATTGGTGTTTTTTTTAACATTTTTATTCACAATTGTTTTAGCGGGTTTTTTCAAGCCTCTATCATGACAAATAAAGTGATAATCAAAAATTTATGATTGATAGAAATAAAATCTTCAATTTTTTATAAAAACATTTCCAAACACGGCGAAAAGATAGATAATAAGGGCATTTTGTTAAAATGTTCCATTTATTTTGCCCATTTCACAATCTTTGACTATTTTTGCGTACTTGTAATTTATCGATAGCAGCTACCAGAAAGCACCATCGAGACCTTACATTGTAACTGGAATAATTGAAAAATATATTTAACTATTGTATTAATTATTTAATAAACATCACTATTTTATGAAGAAGCTATTTCTGCTGCTGATAGCCATCTGTGCTATCTCTTTGGGCATGAGTGCCCAACAAGTAGTGAGGGGACAGGTAACCGACGCTACGGGTGATCCGCTCGTTGGCGCCACGGTACAGCCTGTCGGCGGAGGAAACGGCACGGCCACCGACATCAACGGTGAGTTCTCGCTCAACATTCCTCACAACGTCAAGACCCTCAAGGTTTCGTATGTGGGTTACAACACCCAGGAAGTTCCCGTACAGCCCAACATGGCCATTACGCTGAGCGACAGCGGTACCGCCCTGGACGAGGTGATGGTAGTTGCCTATGGTACTGCCAAGAAGACCTCCTACACCGGTTCGGCCGAGGCTGTGACCAACAAGAAACTGGAGTTGCGTCCTGTGACCGATGCTACCAAGGCCCTCGAGGGTAACGTGGCCGGTCTGCAGGTGACCAGCGCATCGGGCCAGCCCGGTTCGTCGCCCAGCATCCAGATTCGTGGTTACGGTTCTATCAACGCTTACAGCACCCCGCTGTACGTTGTCGATGGTGCTCCCTTCGACGGCAACCTGAGCTCGATCAGCCCTTCGGACATCGAGTCGATGACCGTCCTCAAGGATGCAAGTGCCGCCGCTCTGTATGGTGCCCGTGGTGCCAACGGTGTTGTGATGATCACTACCAAGAAGGGTGTTGAGGGCCGCAGCAACGTGATGTGGCGTTCGACCTTCGGTTGGTCATCCCGTGCCACCAAGCGCTACGACCACGTGGACCAGAAGGAGTATGTTCAGCTCGTGTATGAGGCCCTGCGCAACCAGGCTATCGACAACGGTCGCAGCTGGAAGGACGCCGAGGCATTTGCCCGCGCTAGCTTGAGCAGCCAGCTGGGTGGTGAGCAGTACAACCCCTTCAAGAACTACACCTGGGACCAGATCATCGATCCGGCTACCGGTTACGTTCGCGAGGATGCCAAGAGTGCCTGGAACGAGGACTGGTATGACAGCGTTATCCGCAACAACGCCTTCCGTCACGAGCATCAGTTGCAGGTGACAGGCGGTAGCGAGCACGCCCAGTACATGATGTCATTGGGTTACTTGAACGAGGATGGTATCTTGAAGACCACCAACTATGAGCGCTACACCGGCCGTGCCAACATCAACAGCCAGATCACTGACTGGTTGGCTGCCAACATCAACGCTTCGTTGGCCCACGCCATGCAGAACTTCAACGACTATGATGACACCAGCACGTCTAACCCCTGGTACACCGCACAGTTTATCAACCCGTTGCTGCCCGTTTACTTGAAGGACATCGACGGTAAGAACCTGCTGGACAGCGACAATAACCTGCAGTATGACTGGGGTGAGGTGATGGAAAATGGCACCCGTCCCGGTTCAATGAGTGACTTCTCGTCGCTGGGTATGCTGATGCTCGATAAGGCTTGGGCCAAGCGCGACGTCGCCGGCCTGCGCACCGGTCTCGTGCTGGGTAGCGACCTGGCCAAGTACGGCTGGCGTCAGGGCCTGAAGCTGGCTGCCAACTTCAGCATGGACTACCAGAGTATCAACAATACCCGTTACATGAATGCTGAGCACGGTAACCAGGCTAACGCCGGCGGTCTGATGGAGAAATACAACCGCCGCATCCAGAGCTACACCTTCAACCAGTTGCTGACCTGGGACCGCACCTTCGGTGAGCACACCATCGGCCTGTTGCTGGGTCACGAGTGGTATGCCTATGAGTACAGCTACCTGCTGGCTGGCAAGACCAACCTCGTTGAGGGTATCTATGAGCTGCGTCCCGGTACCACCCTGTATGAGGCCGACTCCTACAGTGACAAGTATCGCATCGACTCTTGGCTGGGCCGTGCCAACTATAACTATGGCGGCCGCTACTTCCTGAGTGCATCGCTGCGTCAGGATAAGTCTTCGCGCTTCCACCCCGACCACAACAAGGGTACCTTCTGGAGCGTCGGTGCCAACTGGCGTATCTCCGGTGAGAAGTTCATGAAGAACGTGGGTTGGATCAACAACCTGTCGGTAAAGGCCAGCTATGGTGAGCAGGGTAACGACATGTTGACCACTTACTATGCTTGGCAGTCGCTCTATGACCTGAGCTACAGCAACGCCACCAACATCGGTGCGCTCATCTCTTCGCTCGAGAACGAGAACGTGTCTTGGGAGAAGAGCCAGAACTTCAACGCTGGCTTTGACGCCATCCTGTTCAACCACCGCTTGCAGTTGAACGTCGACTTCTACAACCGCTTGACCAAGAACATGCTGCTCAACCGTCCCATGGCATTGTCGACCGGTTTCAGCGGCTTCATGGACAACGTGGGTGACATGCGCAACCGTGGTGTCGAGGCATCGCTGCGCATCACTCCCGTCCGCACTGCCGACTTTGAGTGGAACATCACTGCCATGGCTACCCATAACCGCAACAAGGTGATCCGCCTGACCAAGGAGGCTCCTGAACTGTTGAGCGGTGTCCGCATCATCAAGGAGGGTATGCCCATCTATACCTATTATATGCCTAAGAGCGCTGGTGTTGACCCGACGACCGGTTACAGCCTCTACTGGGCCTACGAGAAGGATGAGGACGGCAACATGATCGAGGGTACCGAGTATGTTACCATGGATCGTGACCTCGCTGCCAACTGCAAGTACTACCAGGGTAGCCGTCAGGCTGACATCTTCGGTAGCTTGGGCACCGACTTCACCTGGAAGGGTCTGACCCTGAGCGTCCTGACTACCTACTCGCTGGGTGGTAAGGTATTTGATAGCTTGTACCAGAGCGACATGAACCTGTGGTACCTGAGCTCGACCTGGAACAAGAACATGATGCGCCGTTGGCAGAAGCCCGGTGACATCACCGACGTCCCCCGTGCAAGCATTGCCGAGTCTATCAACAACACCGACCGCTTCTTGATCGACGCCAGCTACTTCGCCATCAAGAACATCACCCTGGCCTATGCACTGCCCATGTCATGGATCAGCAAGCTCGGTATGACCGGTGCCCGCATCTTTGGTTCGGTCGACAACCTGGCCCTGTGGACACACCTCAACGGTATGGATCCCCAGTACAACTTCTCGGGTGGTACCAACTATGACTACAGCCCCAACCGCACCTACACCGTCGGTTTTGAGCTGAACTTCGGTAAGAGCTATGCTACGGCCGCTCCCGCTGTCAACGTCAACCTGCTGAACAACCAGATCAACGACCTGCGCGCTCAGCTCGCCGACGCACAGAATGCAGCTGCCGACGCCAACAGCCGCCTGGCCCAGTTGCAGGGTGACCTCGACGCCGCTAACCGCGCCCTGGCCAACTGCCGCAACGACCTGAATGCTGCCAAGAATGCCGCCCCCAAGGTGGTTGACAACAGCAAGCAGTACATGAACATCCTGGTTCACTTCCCCAAGTCGGGTACCGCCATCACCGCCGACCAGCGTGCCAACGTTGAGCGCGTGGCTACCTACCTCAAGAGCCATCCCGAGGCTACCTGCACCATCAAGGGTTATGCTTCGCCCGAGGGCAAGGAGGAAGTAAACGTCAAGCTCGCTAACGGCCGTGCCGCCAGCGTGAAGGATATGCTCGTCAAGAAGTATGGTATCGCTGCTAACCGCATCAACGCCGCTGGCCAGGGTATCAGCAACATGTTTGACGAATTGAGCTGGAACCGTGTTTCCATCTGCGAAATCATCGTGAAGTAAGGATTAATCAAGTTTTTAGTTTTAAGTTTCTTAGTTTTAAACGGGATATTACCTTTATTGATAATTCAATTCCAGGCAATACCAGACTGTACTTAAAACTTACAACTTAAAACTTACAACTAAAACAATAGAACAAACATGAAAAAGCTTTTAAAATATTTGTTTATTGGAATGTGCGGCGTGCTCTGCCTCTCCTCATGCTCCAATGATCTGCTGGAGACCGAGCCCACCGACTCCATGTCGGGTTCGACCTTCATGAGCGATGCCACCAAGGCTCTCGTGCCCCTGAACGGTATCTACCGCTCGATGTACTCTGCCGGCTGGTCCACCACCGGCAATACCCACCAGTGCTTCGGTATCAGTGCCTATAACCTGATGGCCGAGGTCATGGGCGATGACATGATCATGGGTGCCCAGGGTAGTGGCTGGTTCTGGTTTGATGCTGCCTACAATGTAAAGGCTCGTTACACCAGTGGCGCATGGCGCAGCTATGACCTGTGGACAGCTTACTACACTTGGATTTCCAATGCCAACTACATCATCGCTGCCGAGGAGACCATGGAGGGCGCCAAGGAGGATGTGAACTACGTCATCGGTCAGGCCTATGCCATCCGTGCCTACAGCTACTTCATGCTGGCACAGACCTTTGCCCGCACCTACAAGGGCCACGAGAATGACCTCTGTGTGCCCATCTACAATGAGCCCACCCGCACCACGACCACCGGTCAGCCCCGTGCAAAGGTATCGGAGGTCTATGCCCAGATCGACAACGACATCAACAAGTCCGTCGAGCTGCTGGCCACCTCGCCCGCTCAGCGTCACCCCAGCCACATCAGCTATGCAGTGGCTCTGGGTCTCAAGTCCCGCATCGCCCTCGTCGAGGAGAAGTGGCAGGATGCCCTCGATGCCGCCAGCCAGGCTATCACTGCCAGCGGCAAGGCCGTCCAGGCTATTGACGCTTCGACTTTCGCTCCCAGCAAGAGCAACTTTATCAACACCGCTGATGCCGCTAACGTGATGTGGGGTGCTCAGATCGTCAGCGACCAGGCCGGTATGTACGCTTCGTTGATGACCCACATGAGCGGTACTGCTCCCTACGGCCAGCGTGCTCCCAAGCGGATCACTCCGTGGCTCTACGGCAAGATGAGCGAGACCGACAGCCGCCGTGCATGGTGGAATCCTGCTCAGAGCTATCTCCAGAAGAAGTTTGAGTTCTCCAATGAGCAGACTTGGGAAGGTGACTACGTCTGGATGCGTGTCGAGGAGATGTACCTCAACGCTGCCGAGGCTGCTTGCCGCCTGGGTCAGGATGCCAACGCCAAGCAGTATCTCATGGCTGTCATGAGCAAGCGTGATGCCAACTACAGCACCAACAAGAGCGGCAACGCCCTGGCAACTGTCTCGACCGAGCTGACCGGTTCGCTGCTTGAGGAGATCTTGATCCAGCGTCGTATCGAGCTGTGGGGCGAGGATGGCCGCATCTACACCCTCCGTCGTCTGCATCAGGGCTTCGTGCGTCCTGCCGATTATGGCTGGCCCGAGGGTCTGCAGATTCCCACTCACGTCAATGCTGCTAAGGATCCCGAGAGCTATCTGTGGGTACTCACTATCCCCCAGGCCGAGTTTGACGGCAACGTCAACATGAAGCCCGAGGAGATTCCCGCTGGTGATCAGAACCCCATCGGTGACTATCCCAAAAACTAATGTTTAATCTCATTAACTAATTGAATATTATGAAATTAGGTAAATATATTTTAGGATTGGCAGTTGTTGCTGCTGGCTTGACCAGCTGTGACACCGATAATGTGGGGGCCATCTATGATCATCCCGCAATGCCCAACATCTCCTTTAGCAGCGCTGAGATCAATCAAGAGACCGAGGATGAGGCGATCACAATCCCCGTAGTCCTCACCAGGACTTATTCGCCCGAGGCCTATTCGACCACCGTCAACATGTCGACGTCGAGTGAGAACATCAAGCTGGAGAACAACACGGTCAATTTCGCCGCTGGCGAGCAGACCGCTACGATCTATGTCACCGCTACCAACCTTGACTGGGGTGACAAGCGTTCCTGCACGATCAGCCTCACCGATGCTGACGTACAGACGGCCAGCCCGTTTGACACTCCCATCCACGAGGTGGTTGTCAATGTCAATAAGCCCAAGTTGCTGCCTGCCGGCACTTGCACGATTACCGACTACACCTGGTACTCCGAGCCCATGGTTGCCGAGAACGTGCCCATCATCAACGTTGAGGGTACCAACAAGTATCGCATCATCTCCCCGCTCTATTACCTGTACAATGGTTATGAGGAGGACATCGACATGTCTAACTTCCAGTTCAACCTGTTGAGCAATGGTGCCGCTACCGTTGATGACGGCACTCCTCTCAACTACTGGGGTTACTATGCTTACTTCAGCTCCGACTACTCGGGCTATTGCTTTGTCAGCAACGCCGATAACGTCTACGACGTGAACTTCCTGCTGCTCAACGGCAGCGACCTGTACACGGGTGGCCGTTTCGTCTTCGTTTGGGACAAGCCTGCTGAGTAATCAGCGAGCCGATTCCTTCGACAGGATATAGCAAATTAAGCACTTAGAATAAGGGTGGGCGCTCCCGCAGTCAGGGAGTCGCCCACCCTTTTCGTCATTCATGGCACCAGTTCTTGTTTTCTGCATTGGGAGCTACGTCGCAGTCATCGAGTGTGTCAAGGCAGAAAACAAGACGAATGCTGACGTTTTACCTTCAGGGCAGATGTGAAACGATGTCAATGGAGCGATTGTTATGGCAACGCTTTTGGGCAATTTGCTCAAAAAATAACTATCTTTGCGCCCACAATTTCAATCATGAGAGCGATGAAAAAGATATTATTGGTGATCATGCTGCTGGCGACGGTGTTACCTGCCGCTGCGGTGCTCAAGGAGAGCAACATGGAACAGACGCTGGGCGTGCTGTGTGAAGAGTTGAGCGAGACCCATCAGGAGCAGAAGGCTCGTGCCGAGCGCTTTGAGCAGCGCAACAAGCAGTTCCAGCGCAGCATCGGGCGCGACCTGGAGCTGTGCAACAACATTGAGCTCATGCTCTATAGCCAGAAGGAGCAGAACGTCTTTGACCTGGCCTATGCCTGCGGGCAGGCGACCGACCTGTACAAGCGCGTGACGCGCACTCGCTCGTTCAAGCAGTTTGAGCAGCAGCAGGAGGAGAAGATAGCGCAATATGAGCACCTGGTGCAGGCGCTCAACAACATCAAGGACCGCCAGCTCACCACACCGCAGATGCGCGTCACCCGCGACAGCTGTGTCTTTCTGGCACGTGCCATCGAGAACGACATCCGCCATGCCCGCGAGACGTTGCAGGACAACCACGAGCAGCGCCAGTGGGTGGCCAAGAAGGCCAAGAAGCTCAACGATTACGCCCTGTCGATGTATGAACGCATCCGCCAGAGCGTGTTTGTCAACGGCGGCCAGAGCTATTTCCAGATCATGCAGCGCTTCGGCTACAACTGGAAGAACAGCAAGGACGACATCGACGAGAAGTATTCACGCTCGCGCAAGACCCGCAGCGAGTGGCGCGGCCCGCTCATCGGCTTCCTGTTCATCTTCATGGCCATCTACATCGTGGGGGCCTTGCTGCTCAGCTGGTTGATCATCAAGATGATTCCCCGCAGTTTCCTCTCCAGCCGTGCCTACAGGAAATTCCTGCCCAAGCGGTCGTGCATCATCATCTGTGTGGCGGCGGCGGTGTTCGGCATCGCCACGTTGATTGTCTCGAGCGTTACCGACAACAACTTCATGACCATGGCCACGCGCCTGTTGAGCGAGTATGCCTGGCTCGTTGCTGCCATCACCCTGTCGATCATCATCCGTGTTGACGGCGTTGCGGTCAAGAGCGGCATCAAGCTCTATGTGCCCGTGCTGCTGGTGGGATTTGTGGTGTTCTTCTTCCGCATCGTGTTCCTGCCCAGCACCGTGGTCAACCTGGTCTTCCCTGCCCTGCTGCTGGTGTTCACCATCTGGCAATTGGTCATCAACCGCCGTCACAGCGCCTCGGTGCCGCGCAGCGACGTCTTCTACTCGTGGATCTCGTTGATCGTGATGGCCGTCTCGTGTGTCATGGCATGGATGGGCTACACGTTGATGAGCGTGCAGGTGCTCATCTGGTGGATCATGCAGTTGACGCTCATCCAGACCATCACCGTCATCTATGACCTGCTTCAGACCTACGAGAAGAAGCACATCCCCGATGATGCCGACGTGAGGCGCACGTGGTTCTATGATGCGATCTACAAGATGGTTGTGCCCATTGCAGCGACATTGAGTGTGGCCTTGTCGATCTACTGGGCGGCACGGGTGTTTGACCTCACGCAGTGGTGCGAGCGCATCTTCCGCTACAAGTTTGTCAACCAGCCGGGTCTCATCGTGCTGTCGCTCGACAGGATTCTGGCCTGTGTAGCCTTTGCCTTCATCTTCAACTACATCATCTACCTGTTCATCCAGGGCTACCAGCTATGGAAGCAGAGCCGTGCCGAGGCCAGGGCCATATCGATGTATGAGCAGGCCAACGATGTGGATGACCATGAGGAGATCGACATCGAGACGGTCATCCAGGAGGATCCTAATGCCAAGGCCAAGGTCAAGGCCGCGTCCAAGGCTGTCACTCTCTCGATGAACATCATCAAGTACATCGGCTGGGGCATCTACATCTACATCGTGCTGGTCACCCTCCACGTCAACCGCACGGGCATCACCTTCATCCTCACGGGCCTCTCGACAGGTATCGGTTTCGCGATGAAGGACACGCTCGAGAACCTCTTCTACGGCCTCTCGTTGATGAACGGGCGCGTCAAGATAGGCGACGTCATCGAGTGTGACGGCGTGCGCGGCAAGGTGAGCAACATCAATTACCAGAGCACCCTGGTCGAGACCATCGACGGCTCGGTCATTGCCTTCCTCAACAGCCAGCTGTTTACCAAGAATTTCAAGAACATGACACGCAACCACGGCTACGAGATGGCCAAGATTACCGTCGGCGTGGCCTACGGCAGCAAGATTGACCAGGTGCGTGAAATGATTATCGAGCGCATCAGCAGGCTCGACTGCTACGACACCAGCAAGGGCGTGCAGGTGCTGTTCCAGAACTTCGGCGAGAGCAGCGTGGACCTGCTGGTCATCGTGTGGGTGCGCGTCGCTTCCCAGGCCGCCGACATTGCCCGCGTCAAGGAGAACATCTATGCAGCCCTCAACGACGGCGGCATCGAGATCCCCTTCCCCCAGGCCGACGTCCACATCCGCACCACCCTCCCCGTCACCACCGCGTAAAAAAACAGCCTCTGGGAATGGGACCTGCCGCGTCGATTTACTTGTAGAAGGTGATCCAGTTGGTGCAATAGCGGGATTTCTCGGCGACGGGATGGATCTCGTTGACCTTGCCGCTGGCATCACGCCACCAGGAGTGGTTCCAGCCCGCTCCCATGTCCATGTAGAGGGCATGGGCCGGGGCAAACTGCTCGAGCATAGCGACAAATTGCTCATATTCCACCTTGTCGCGGCTGTCCACGATGCACAGGCGACCGTCCTTCTCACACAAGGCGCGGTACTGGTTCTCACCCTCGCGCCACAGCGGACGGATGCTCTCGCCGTCATGGATGATGAGCGCCTGGCCGAAGCCCATGCCGCCGGCCTGGGCCACGCTGTCGAGCAGCTCACTGTACTCGCCGTTGACAAATTCCCACGTTGAGTCGTCAAACCAGGCGAACGCGCCGCTGTTGTCCTTGCACCGGGCCCCCTTGTAGCGCTTGCCGCCGCTCACGTGGTCGCCGTCGATGTTGCTGTGGGCAAACTCGTCCAGCAGCTCGTGGGTAAAGGCCGCCTCGGCACAGAAGATGATGCTGTCGTCCTGCTGCGACGGCATTGTCTCGCACACGAGGTCAATGCGGCTGAACTCGGGATAATACACGATGAGGCCCTCGACCGTGGTGTCGTCGATCGTGACGGGCGATGTGGCAATCGAGTCGTTGCTCATGTCAGTTTTGGTCGTCTTGCCGGTGCAGCTGCTCATCAGTGCCGCCACCAGCGCGTAAATTAGGTAATGATAGTGGAGAGTTATCCTCATGATTCAATAGTTTTTTAACTGATTGATTTATATCAACTTGTATCGTCTCAGCGCGAAGCGCAGCCATTTGTTTTGAGTTGTTTAAGTTGTTTTTAAAAAATGCTCCAGCCCGGATGGCATGGCGTCTTCCTGTATCAATCTCAGCGCGAGGCGAAGCCAGTTGTTTGAGTTGTTTAAGTTGTTTTTAAAAAATGCTCCAGCCCGGATGGCGTCTTCCTGTATCAATCTCAGCGCGAGGCTTTCTTGCCCGGCTTCTCGTCGGCAAAGCGGTCAGGATACTCCAGCGGCACCCGCGGGCGGCGCATTGCCCTGACAATGAGCCAGATGCCCAGCACGATGAACGGGATGCTCAACAACTGTCCCTGGTCGAGCCCGATGCTGGCTCGCATGGCAATTTCCCACGACTCCTGCACGTTCTTGATATACTCGATGAAGAAGCGCGGCACAAAGATGCCCAGCATGAACACGCCGAAGATCAACCCCTCGCGCTCCTGGCAGCGCCAGCGCCAGTACATGAGCAGGCACACAGCAAAGGTCAACAGGTAGCATGCGGCCTCATAGATCTGCGTCGGGTGGCTCGGAGCCGAGAAAACCGGCTCGGCACCCTGCATCCACTGGCCCACGTTGGTCACAAAGCGGAATCCCCACGGAAGTGTGGTCTCGCTGCCGTAGATCTCGTGGTTCATCAGGTTGCCGATGCGGATGAGCGCCGCCACCAGGCCCACGGGCACTACCAGGCGGTCCAGCGTCCACAGCATGGGCTTGCGGGTCACCAGGCGGCTGTATAGCCAGATGGCCAGCAAGATGCCCAGCGTGCCGCCATGGCTCGCCAGGCCGCCCTCCCAGATCTTGGGAATCTCGCCCAGGTGCTGGCTGTAGTACTCCCAGTCATAGAAGAAGACGTGACCCAATCTGGCACCCAGGATGGTCGCCACGACCACATAGATGAACAGGCTGCCCACCCAACTCTCGCGAGCGCCCTCGTGACGGAAGATGCGGTAAACGATCTCATAGCCCACCAGGAAGCCGATGGCAAACATCAGGCCGTACCAGCGCACGGTCATTGAGCCGAAGGAAAACAGATTGGGACTCGCGGTCCACGTGATTGTATCGAGTATCATTGCGTTGTTGAGTGTATTCGGTTGATTTGGATGGGCAAAGGTAGCAAGAATTTTCCAATCACGTGAAAAAATAGTACCTTTGTGGCAAAAATCACATCATTATGGCAGAGAGCAATTTTATCGACTATGTGAAAATCCTGTGCCGCAGCGGCAAGGGCGGCGCCGGTTCGGCTCACCTGCACCGTGCCAAGTACGTCCCCAAGGGCGGTCCCGACGGCGGTGACGGCGGCCGTGGCGGCCACATCTTCCTCAAGGGAAACCGCAACCTGTGGACGCTCATCCACTTGAAGTATCAGCGCCACGTCTTTGCCACCGACGGCCAGTCGGGCGGCGAGAACCAGATGTCAGGCAAGGACGGGCAGGACCGCACCATCGAGGTGCCCTGTGGGACGGCGGTCTATGATGCCGAGACGGGACAGTTCCTGTGTGACGTGACCGAGGACGGCCAGATCGTGCGCTTGCTGCGCGGCGGCCGCGGCGGGCTGGGCAACCAGCACTTCAAGACGGCCACGCGTCAGACGCCCCGCTTTGCCCAGCCCGGCGAGCAGGGTATCGAGAAGGCCGTCATCCTCGAGTTGAAGCTCCTGGCCGACGTCGGCCTCGTGGGCTTCCCCAATGCCGGCAAATCCACGCTGTTGAGCGTCATCAGCGCCGCCAAGCCCAAGATCGCCAACTACCCCTTCACGACGCTGGAGCCCAATCTGGGCATCGTCTCCTACCGCGGACAGCAGTCGTTTGTCATGGCCGACATCCCTGGCATCATCGAGGGTGCCAGCGAGGGACGCGGCCTGGGGCTGCGTTTCCTGCGTCACATCGAGCGCAATGCAGTGCTGCTCTTCATGGTGCCTGCTGATAGCGACGACATCCGCCGCGAGTATGGCATCCTGTGCCGCGAGCTGGAGACCTTCAACCCCGACCTGGTCGAGAAACCCCGCGTGCTGGCCATCACCAAGTGTGACATGCTGGACGACGAGCTCATCGAGCAGATGCGCCCTGAGGTGCCCGACGATGTCCCCACGGTATTCATCTCGAGCGTCGCCCAGATGGGACTCACCGAGCTCAAGGACCTGCTGTGGCGCACCATCAATGACGAGCGCAACCGCATCCCCGAGACACCCACCCACCACGACCTGGACCAGCGTCACCGCGAGCAGGCCGAGGACGACTTCATCTTCGGGGCCGAGGATATCGAGGACGAGACCCCCGATGCCGGCGGCAAGATGGTGGACTCTGGCAGCAAGCAGTGGAGCGAGGAGTATTGGGAGAGCGACTACGAGGACGAGAACAAGGACTTCCAGGTCGTCAGCGACCCCGACGACGAGTAACAACCACCCCCACCAATGAGCCTCACGCTAAGCCGCTAAGCCGCCAAGTTTTTTTTCTGATTGCTCGCAAGGGGCTCGCAATCGTTGTCGCGCCGTTGAGACGACAAAACATAATTGCGAGCCCCTTGCGAGCAATAAACTTATTAAACTTCGCGGCTTAGCGGCTTAGCGTGAGGTAAGAGATTGCGGATGCCGTTGTTTAAGTTGTTTGAGTTGTTTTTTAAAAAAACGCTACAATCCGGATGGCATAGTCCTTCTTGTCTTTTTTGTCTTCTATAAAAAACTTAGCGGCTTAGCGGCTTAGCGTGATTTTCTGTCGAGGGAGTGAGTTTCTGTCGAGGGCTTGGCTAGAGGGTGCCTTGCTCGATGCGGACGCAGATGCGCTCGACCATGGCGTCCTGCTTGTCCTTGTTGGGGTGATAGCCGGCCTTGAGGCTGGCACCGAAGAATTTGCTGAAGGTCTGCCAGAAACCCGCCCTGAAGGTGCCCAGGAAGGCCTTCAAGATGCTGTAGCTGCTCTGGTTGGTCTCCCGGTTGATGAGCTTGATGAGCATCTTGCCCTGGCTCTTGGTCATCTTCTTCATCTGTGGCTTGTATTGCTCAAAGAGCTCCTTCTCAAACCGCTTGAGGTAGGCCTGCTTCTGCTTCTGGTTCTGGTAGGTGTCGATGTACTCATAGGTCTCGAGCAGCGTGGAGCTGATGAGCTTGGCATAGGGCAGCGTCTTCTTGACGTCGCGCACGGTCTTCCAGTAGTATTTCTCCTCGGCCTTGTTGCGGAACCGCTCGCGCGGATAGATGGTGATGGGATTGAAGACGATCATGGCCAGCGTGTCGCCCGTCGAGGGCTCGATGAAGTGGTAGTAGCCGGCAAAGGTCTTCTGCAACGCCGAGGGTAACTCCACGTTGTCGATGGCATGGTCCATGGCGGGAGCGGCGTGCGTCATAGTGCACGTTAACGCCGTCATGGTCACGGCAATAGCCAATATGAGGAAAAGACGTTTCATTTCTTGGCGGCAAAAGTAGAACAAAGAAATGAATCCCAGCAAGTTTTGTGTGTTAAATAGTCTTTAGCCGTCGATGGGGTCACTTCATGAGGCGGAGCAGGCCGGCATAGGTGACCGTGGCGCCGATGCAAGTGCCCTTGACCTGGGGATTGAGGTGGCTGTAGCGGGCATAGGTGACAAAGGGGCTGATGCGCAGCGATGACGTGTAATGGGCCAGGTCGTCACCGGCGGGGTTGTCCACCAGCTTGCCATGCAGCTTGATGTCGATGTCCACGCTGGCCATCCACGACAGGCTGCTCTCGTGGGTGCCGGTCACCTTCTCGATCACGGGATGCTCCTCGCCCTCGTCGTCTGCCTCATACTTGATGTGGTTCAGGTTCCACGACAGGCGGTTCCAGCTCATGCCCACCAGGGGCGTCACCGACACCCTACCCTGCCGCCACACCGTGTAGCCCACTTGCAGGCCCACGCCCAGCATGGTGGGGTTGGACGTGGCATTGCGTTGCAGCAGGCGGCCCGTGTCGTCGAATACGGCATAGGGGTTCTCGTTCTTGAACGAGGGCTGACCATAGGCGACGTCGGCCTTGAGCCTCAACCGGTTGTACTCGGCATTGAGGCCGCCGGTGAACAGGGCGCAGCCCTTGAGGTCGTCGGTGAGCGATCCCGTGGGCAGCAAGCCGCCCGCGCCCACCTGGAAGCCGAAGGCCCATCCGCCACGCGCCGTCTCGTTGTCATGGGCGTGCAGTGCGGCGGCCGGAGCCATCGCCAGTATTGCTAGTAGAATCCAAATTATCTGTTTCATCGTGTATCTGCTACTTTAGGAAACATCCATAAATTAGCTTGAAGTGGATTTTGATTTTTTTTGAGTAGATTTTGGCTTAACTCTGTAGGAGCATAGCAAACTATGGTCCAAGAAGATAAGTCAAAATATGCCAAAAAGAAATAAAATACAGTCAACTTAAAACATCAACATTTCGGTAATTTATAGATGTCCCCTTTACTAGTTATAACGGGCAAAAAGACAATAAATTGTTTTCCGACATCATTCGGTAGCCGGCCCGGCGATAATCAACGGCCACCAACTACCACCATAGGCTACGGTAATACTTGTGGTAGAGCGACAACCCCTCGCTGATGGGCTTGAGCGACGCCTTGGCATCATGCTTGAGGTGGGCCAGGTCCTCCTCGTTGTTCCAGATGGCCTTGATGTAGGCCTTGTACTCGGGCGTGTCCTCCTCGGTCTGGCTCGCGATGCGGTCAAAGGCGTATATCATCTTGTCCAGTATATCGTTCCACTCCTCATGACTCATGTTGAAGTTGGGCGTGCGATCACAATGCTGCTTGAAAGCTATCAGCCGGGGCAGAATAAAACAGGCAATGGTGATGTCAAGGTCATACAGTTCCTCGACACTAATCTTCTGTGCAATGGCTTGGGGGTTGTACTTTTTTTTCATAATCGTGTAAAGATGTTTTTAAATCATTATGGGTTTTGAACAAGCAATATTACTCAAAAATCCCGATTCAACAAAATTTTATTAAAAATAATTGCAAAAATACTCATTTTTAACTAATAATAACCTATTTTTTCTCAAACACAGGCTTCCTGTCACCCTGTTACCAGCCAGCCGCAGCTATGCCAGAAGCGGCACGAGAGTTAATCAGAATTCATCTCAAGCCCATTTATCGATGTCCCTTGAAAACTTTTTATTACCTTTGCCATCACTATGACAATACAAGAAGCCCAAGCACGCGTGGACGCGTGGATCAAGCAGTATGGCGTGCGCTACTTCAGCGAACTGACCAACATGGCCGTCCTCACCGAGGAAGTCGGCGAGGTGGCACGGGTGATTGCCCGCCGCTATGGCGACCAGTCGAGCAAACCGGGCGACGACCTGGACCTGGCCGATGAGCTGGCCGACGTGCTGTGGGTGGTCATGTGCCTGGCCAACCAGACGGGCATCGACCTGGATGCCGCCCTGGAGCGCAACTTTGACAAGAAGACGAGCCGCGACAGCCACCGGCACCTCGACAACAAGAAACTGCAACGTTAATCACCATAAACAACAATAATATACATTAAAGAAAACGACTATGAGCAATCACGAACATGAACACTGCGGCTGCGGCTGCGAGCATCACGATCACAAGCATGATCACAAGCCCATGGACAAGTACATGACCGCCATCGACCAGAGCAACGTCCCCACCGATGACGCTGCCATCAGTGCTGCCGTGCAGGAAATCATCGACAAGCATGCTGCCGAGAACAACACCCCCGAGGTGCAGCAGTTCCTGCTCAACTGCGTGGATCTGACCACGCTGGCCACCGACGACAGCGAGCGCAGCGTGGCACAATTTGTACAGCGGGTCAATGACTTCGAGACCAACTATCCGCAGTACAAGAATGTGGCCGCCATCTGTGTCTACAGCAACTTTGCCTCGGTCGTGCGCGGCACCCTCGAGGTGAGCGGCGTTGACGTGGCCGTGTGCAGCGCCAGCTTCCCCGCCAGCCAGGCCCACATCGAGACCAAGATTGCCGAGACCGCTCTGGCCATTGCCGACGGTGCCGACGAGGTGGACATCGTGCTCAACGTGGGCTACTTCAGGGATGAGGCCTATGAGGAACTGTGCGACGAGATCAGCGAGATCAAGCAAGTCGTGGGTGATCGTCCCTTGAAGGTCATCCTGGAGACCGGCCTGCTCAAGAGTGCCGAGGCCATCCGCCGCGCCAGCATCCTGTCGATGTACTCGGGCTGCGACTTCATCAAGACCTCGACGGGCAAGGTTTATCCCGGCGCGTCGCTCGAGGCGGCCTATGTCATGTGCCAGTGCATCAAGGAGTACTTCATCCAGCACGGCCGCATGGTGGGCTTCAAGGCATCAGGCGGCATCCGCACGACCGAGGACGCCGTCAAGTACTACACCATCGTCAAGGAAGTCCTGGGCGAGCAGTGGCTGGACAACCGCTACTTCCGCATCGGCGCCTCCAGCCTGGCCAACTCGTTGTTCCAGTCCTTCACCGGCACCGACGAGAAGCCCTTCTAATCCTCGGTTTAACGCGAGTTCGACAATATGATTGATTGTCAATCAGTGCGTTAGCAACTCAGGCTGTGTCATCATTCTGTTGCTGGCTTTTAATCGGCCTAGCGGCCGAGAAATTAAAATTAAAATAAAAAATTTTTTTGTTTAATTTCTCGGCAGTTAGGCCGATGTATAAAACCGCGTTGAGTTTTGCAACAGCCACTTGAGTATCAGCACTTTATTTTCGTCAAACTCACGTTGCTTTAGATTCTCATTTTTATTCTTCTTGTCTTTAACAACGCTTTCCTTTGCAGGCATGAAAGAGGGCATGAATCGGGAGATATTGAAGATTGCGATGCCGGCCATTGTGGCCAACATCACGGTGCCGCTGCTGGGACTGGTGGACACGGCCATCGCCGGGCACCTGGGTGACAAGATATTCATCGGTGCCGTGGCGGTGGGCGCGATGATGTTCAATCTGGTGTACTGGAACTTCGGGTTCCTGCGCATGAGCACGTCGGGCATGACGGCACAGACCTACGGCAGCGGCGACTTCAAGGAGAGCGCCAAGCTGCTGGGGGAATCCACCGCCCTGGCCCTGCTCATCTCGACCGTCATCATCGTGCTGCAATGGCCCATCAGGCTGCTATTGCTGTGGATCATCGGCCCCTCGCCCGATGTCACGTCGCTGGCCATCACCTACTTTACCATCTGCATCTGGGGTGTGCCCCCGGTGCTGGTGATGATGGCCTTCAAGGGGTGGCTGCTGGGGATGCAGGACTCACAGAGCGCGATGTGGATCTCGATCATGACCAACGTGTTCAACATCGCGGCGAGCCTCCTGTGCGTCTATGTCTTGAAGATGGGCTTTGTGGGCATCGCCGTGGGCACGCTGGCGGGCGAGTGGCTCGGCCTGCTGTATGCCGCCTTGACGGTGCAGCGCAAGTTCCCGCACCTTAACGGCGTGCTCGACTGGCGCCGCGTGTGGCGCTTCAAGGGGGCCGGACGCTACTTCAAGGTGAGCCGCGACATCTTCGTGCGCAGTTTCCTGTTGATGACCGTCAGCCTGGCCTTTGTCTCCATCGGAGCCCGCAGCGGTGATCTCATCCTTGCCGTCAATGCCCTGATATTGCAACTGTTTACCCTGTACAGCCACTTCATGGACGGCATCGCCTTTGCCGGCGAGGCCGTCGTGGGCAAGTACTACGGCATGGGCGACATGGCCCGCATGAGGCGCTGCATCAGGCTGTTGTTCCTGTGGGGCGCGGGTGTCGCCGCCGTGTTCACGTTGATTTATTCGTTCCCGAGGATCGCCTTCTGGCTGCTGACCGACCAGCAGGGCGTCATCGAGGCCGCGATGGACTATCGCGTGTGGTGCGCACTGATTCCCGCAGCCGGCATGGCCGCGTTTGTGTGGGACGGCGTGTTCATCAGCCTGACGCGGTCGATGGGGATGCTCATCAGCGCCTCGATCGCGTGGTCGCTGTTCTTTGTCATCTACTGGATCACGCCCGCGGCGTGGGGCAACAACCGCCTGTGGATTGCCTACCTGAGCTTCCTGGCCCTGCGCGGCATCATCCAGACGATTCTCTACGGCGGCTACCTCAAGCGCGGCGTGCTCGAGCCGTGAGACGGCGGCAGCAGCCGCCGGGCTTGTCAATGATTGGCCGCCAGGAGCATATTGATGAGCGTGGTCACATCCTTGATCGAGACCGAGGAATCCTTGCTGGTGTCGGCACATGCCAGGCAGCAGTTGGCACCGCTAGTGCCCAGCAAGTGGTTGATCAGCGCTGTCACGTCCTTGATGTTGACGTCGTTGTCGTGGTTCACGTCGCCCAGGGCATAGTTGTGGGTCTCCTTCATGAACCAGAAGCTGGCCGAGCCGTCACGATTGATAATCATCCCGGTCACGGGCTTGCCCAGCATGCCCGCCTTGGGGCTGATATTGCCCATCGGGTCCATGTAGAGGACAGTTGACGGCGAGGTCTCGTCGGTGAGGTCGTGCTTGCTGCCCTGCGGCCACAGGTCGCCGCTCTCGCTATACTTGCTCAGCTTGTTGTCGGCCGGCAGCAGGGTCACCAGCTGGGTTTTCTCGTTGTTGGGCTTGTTGTTGGTCCAGTAGCTGGGACTGTAGGTGATGTGGGTCACCAGGATGCCCTGTCCGGGCAGATAGCGGTCCCAATTGATGCGCTGGCGGTTCTCCAGGATGAAGTATTCGTTCTTGTTTAGGTCGCTCGTGATGCACACGGCCTTGTCGGTCACCGCCGAGTTCTGGTTCCACACGGGCAGCGTGTAGTAGGTATTGGGCTCGGCCTTGATGTAGTTGATCCATCCCATGAACACCTTCTCGTAGGCCGAATAGCCCACCGGCGTGTAGCCGTCGTTGTTGTAGCAGCCCAGGCACATCACGTCCCAGTTGCCCATGCCGTAGTTGTCGTTGTTGCCCGTGTCATAGAGGTCGGGCAGGCCCAGGCAGTGGCCGAACTCGTGCACAAACGTGCCGATGCCGTCGATGGTCTTGCCGTTGTCGTTGCTGCCGTGCAGCTCGTTGAACACGGCAAAGTGGTTGACGTAGGGGTCACCGCCGCCGGGGCTGAAGGCGCCGTTGCCGCCGCGGGAATAATACTTGGCGGCATCGAGGGTCCAGTTGCAGGGCCACACGGCCTCGGGGTGGTACATCGAGGCCTGGGCCTCGCCCACGCCGGCATAGATGACGATGACCACGTCACAGTAGTAGTCGTTGTCGGTATCATAGGGGGCAAACGACACGCCGTCGGCCGACGCCAGCTCGCACGCCTCGGTCACCATCCAGCCGATGCCCTTGTCCTTGGTCGTTCCCGTGTGGCCGCCGTAGTACTCGCGGTCCTGGGACAGACAGTAGATGCCATAGACGTCAAAGGCCGGACGGTAGAGCCCGTTGGACTGGTCCATGAAGTACTGTGACACGCTCTCCTGGCCGGTGAGCATGGACTCAATGATCTTTTCACGGGTATTGTTGAACTTCTTGTCCTGGAATTCGACCAGAATGATGGGGATGCGGCGGTCGCCCTTGGCGGGCACGTCGGCCGAGGCATTGCTGCCAACGGCATTTAAACCGCTCTTCCTGGCCGGCAACTTGTGGGGGGATACCTGCATCCTCAACGCGCTGCGTTGAGCGGCTACAAAGGCCTTCTCGGCAGCCGTGCGCTCTTTGGCATCATGGGCACGCATGGCCGTCAAGCCCGTCAATGACGAGGTGTAGTAGTAGTCGCCGTTTGTGCCACGGGCGACCGTCAGTCCGTCGGCCGTCGTGATCGCGTTGTTGAAGGCGTTGCCCACAGCCTGAACGTGCAGGGTAGTGCCGTCACTCTGGGAGATGGTGTGTAACCCGGGCCTAGCAGGAACAGCACTGGCCAGCATTGCGCAACATAGCATCATCGACAGGAAAAAAAGATTTTTCTTCATCGCAAGCAAGATGTTCGTAATTCTGTTAATAATGTAGCAAATAATAATAAAAGTTCAGTTAAAACATGATTGCCACGCTGTCACGACAAGTCCTGAAAGAGTGGCAGTTACAAAATTTGGCGGCAAAATTAAGCATAAAAATTCATCTCACCAAACATAACAGTGGCTATTCCTTCAAATTAACCGAAATCGGGAATCCTCTCCAATGGCTGTGCCACAGGCCCTTCTGCCCCCAAATGCGGGAGTGGCGTGAGCCCGAAAAGCCCACGCCACTCCTGCTAGCTTGATGATGAGGTATCGAGAGCGTTAAATCCCTCTCAACAACTTGTTGATCAGGTCAGTGACGTCGGTGATATTGATGGCACCGTCATCATTGACATCGGCACAGACGGGACACAGCTGTGCCGTGTCGCGCAACAAGCCGTTGATCAACGTGGTGACGTCGCTGATGTTGACCGCGCCGTCGTGGTTCACGTCGCCCACTGCATAGCCGTGGTCGGCCAGGGTTACTTGCTCAACGTTGCTCCACTCGCTCTCGGTGCCGTCGGTGAAGACGGTCTTCACCTTGTAGATGTAGGTACCGGCCGGCTCGAGGTCCTTGACGTTGTAGAACCTGCCGGTGATGCCGGTGATGAGACGATAGGCAGCATCGCCCTGCTCGGTAGCGTTGAGCGATACCGAAGTCAGGTCGCCGGCATAGACCGTTACCTGCTTGATGCTGGAATAGTTGGTCAGTGACTTGATGGTCACGGCATCATTCTCGCTGCAATCGAGCACGACGACATAGTCGGTCATGTCGGCGTTCAAGCTGAGGTCTTGGGAACCCGCACTGGTCGAGACGTTGATGGTCGAGTTGTCGTAGTAGTAGGCCGCAGCCTTGACGACAACCGTCATCTTGTCATAACCCATGAGGTTATAGGCGGGCGTCTTGACCGTGCCGTCAAAGGCAATGATCAACGCGTTGCCATAGGCTCCCAGGAAGTAGCTGCCCGACCAGCCCTGTGGCAGATAGTCGCCCAGCTTGTCGGTGATGTCGGCAAGGCCGGCACCGTCGCTGGTCAGGGCATCGGGCACGGTGCTGAAGTCGGCGTCTTCCATCAGCTGGACGGCGGGCTTGGTCCTCACCTCGAGGGTGTAGCTGGCTACATTCTGCTCGGGCGTCTGGTCGGTCCAGTCGGCGCGGAAGCGGGTCAGCGCGATGGCGTCAGCGTCGGCAGGCTGCATCACGGGAGCATAGCCCTCGATAAGGCCGTGGCCCGTGAGGTTGACCACGACATCCTGGGCACCGTCGCTCTTCAGCGTCAGGGTCGCTGCATAATCTTGGATGGCTGCGGGGGCAAAGGTCAGCGTCACGTCCACACCATTGGCCGCATCGGCGGCGCTGAAGGCGGCTGGCTCGACGGCAAACACGCCGTTGGCATCGTTGAGCGTGAGCGTCACGTCGCCCGTCAAGGCCACGCCGAAGACCTTCAGCGTCCTGGTGGCGCTATTGTTCATCTTCACGCTGCCGAAGTCCACGTCGGTAGCCGTTACCGAGATCGTGGGATCGACAACGGTACCCTTCATGTACCAGAAGCTGGCCGTGCCGTCGTTGTTGATGACCATCTCGGTCACGGGCTTGCCCAGGCTGCCGGCATTGCTCACGATCGAGCCGTTGGCCCTCATGTAGAGTCTGGCGGGAGGCGTGGAGCTGTCGGTGAAGTCGGTCTTGCCGCTCTGGGGCCACAGGTCGGTGCTCTCGTTGTAGTAGGATAAGGTGTTGTCGGCAGGCACGAGGGTCATCAGCTGGATGTTCTCGTTGTTGGGCGTGTTGGCCCACCAGCGGTCGGCATTATAGGTCACGTGGGTGATCATGATACCCTCACCGGGCATGTAGCGGTCCCAGCCCTGACGCTTGCGGTTCTCGAGGATGAAGTATTCATTCTCGTTCAGGTCGCTCGTGATGCACACGGCCTTGTCGGTCGACTGCTGCTTCTGGTTCCACACGGGCAGCGTGTAGTAGGTGCCGGGGAAGGGCTTGATATACTCGGCCCAGCCCATGAAGACCTTCTCATAGGCCGAATAGCCCGGCGGCGTGAAGCCGTCGTTGTTGTAGCAACCCATGCACATGATGTCCCAGTCGCCCATGCCATAGTGGTTGCCATTGCCCGTGTCATAGAAGTCGGGCAAGCCCAGGCAGTGGCCGAACTCGTGGGCAAACGTGCCGATGCCGTCGATGGTCTTGCCGTTGTCGTTGCTGCCGTGCAGCTCATTGAAGACGGCAAACGTATCGACATAGGGGTCACCCTGGGACGGACGGAAGGCTCCGTCGCCGCCGCAGGAGTAGTAGGCAGCGGCATCGAGGGTCCAGTTGCAGGGCCAGATGGCCTCGGGATGGGTGGTAGAGGCCTGGGCCTCGCCCACGCCGGCATAGATGACGATGACCACATCGCAGAAGTCATCGCTGTTAGTGTCATAGGGCTTGAACGACACGCCGTCGGCAGCGGCCAGCTGGCAGGCTTCGGTAACCATCGAGCCTAGCCCCTTGTCGCTATTGTTGCCCTGGTGGGCGCCATAGTAGGAGCGGTCATGGGCCAGGCCATAGATGCCAAAGACCTCAAACTCGGGCTCATACATGCCGTTGGACTGGTCGCGGAAGTACTGGCCGACGCTCTCATTGCCCGTCAGCATGGCATCGATGATTTCCTGGCGGGTATTGTTGAACTTCTTGTCGGTAAACTCGACCAGGATGATGGGGATGCGGCGCTGGCCCAGTGCGGGCACGCCCGAATCCTCGTTGCTGCCGCCGACGCCCAGCCGGTGATTCCTGGGGGCGGTGACGGGCGAGGCCTTCTGCATCATCAAGTGGGCACGCTGGGCGTTGACAAAGGCGTTCTCGCTCGGGGTGCGCTGTCCGGGCTCATGGGCGAGCATGGCAGTCTGGCCCGTGAGCGAGGAGGAGTAATAGAAACTGCCGTCGCTCCCGCGGACGACCGTCAGGCCGTCGCTGGTGAGAATGGCATTGTTGAATGCGTTGCCCACGGCCTGTACCTTCAAGGTGGTGCCGTCGCTCTGGGTCACATTGTGCCAGCCGGGCTTGGCGGGCATGGCCACGGCCGCAATTCCACAGCACAAGAGTGTAAGTAATGTCAGGACTCTTCTTTTCATCGTTGTTTTGTTTTAGGTTAGTAAAAAGTCTATCAGATTCAATGGATATATACTCTAGTCGATAGAAGGCAACATGTCCCCACTGCCGGTGGGGGGACGCGCGTGGAAGTCGCCTCACTCGCCCAGCGCGGCGATGAGGGCCGCGGCACGCGCGGGGCCGACGACGGCAGCCAGTTCCTCCTGGGAGGCTTCACGGATGCGCTTGAGGGACTTGAAATGCTTGAGCAGCAGCGTCCTGGTCTTGGGGCCGATGCCCGGCACGTCGTCGAGGGCGCTGTGGACCTGCCCCTTGCTGCGCTGCTTGCGGTGGAAGGTGATGGCAAAGCGGTGGGCCTCGTCGCGCAGGCGCTGTATCACGTGCAGCGTCTCGCTGTTCTTGTCGATGTAGAGCGGCACGCTGTCACCCGGGAAATAGACCTCGTTGAGTCGCTTGGCGATGCCCACGACGGCCAACTGGCCCTGCAGGCCGATGCTGTCGAGTGCCTCGAGAGCCGCCGTCACCTGCCCCTTGCCGCCATCGACGATGAGCAGTTGGGGCAATTCCTGCCCCTCCTGCACCAGCCGGCTGTAGCGGCGGGTGACGACCTCACGCATCGAGGCGAAGTCGTCGGCACCCTCCACGGTCTTGATATTGAAGTGGCGGTACTCCTTCTTGGCCGGCTTGGCGTTGCGGAATACCACACACGACGCCACAGGGCTGGAACCGCTGATGTTGCTGTTGTCAAAGCACTCGATGTGGCGCGGCAGCACCGACAGGCGCAGGTCGCGCTGCATGGTGGTGAGCGTGCGCGTGGTGCGCTGCTCGGGGTTGAGTTTCTCCATCATGCGCAGGCGGTCGGTGCGCTGCTGGGTCGCGTTCTTGATGGCGATGTCGAGCAGGTGCTTCTTGTCGCCGCGCTGCGGGATGACAAAGGTCAAGTCGGCAAACTCGACGTCGGGCACGACATTGACCATGGCCTCGGTCACGCGGTCGCGGCGGTAGGTCTCGGCAAAACGCTGGTGCACCTCGGCAATGGCCATCGACATGATCTCGGCATCGGTCTCGTCACGCGTCGAGAGGCGGTACTCCAGGGTCCAGGAGTGCACCACTGCCCCACCCCGCACGTGCATGAAATTGACCCACGCGGCATCCTCGTCGCGCAGCAGGCCGAACACGTCGATGTTGTGGATGCTGGGACTGACGATGACCGAGCGGCGCCGCACGTGCTCCAGCAACTTGTAGCGCCGCTTGATCACCTCGGCCTCCTCAAAGCGCAATTCCCCGGCCAGCTCCTGCATCTGCTGCATGAGCACGTCCATCAGCACATGGGTGTCGCCGTTCAATATCTGGCGTATCTCGCTGATGTATTTCCCGTACTGCTCGGCGCTCACGAGGCCCTTGCAGCATCCCTCACAGCGATGGATGTGGTACTGCAGGCACAGGCGATGCTTGTCGGCCTCGATTGTTTCACGTGAAACATTCAGGCGGCACGTGCGCAGCGGATAGATCTGGCGGATGGTGTCGATGAGGACACGGGCGACCTCGGTGCGCGGATAGGGGCCGTAGAAGCGGTCCCCCTTGACGCGGGCCTCGCGAGTGATGTACACGCGCGGATATAGCCCTCCCGAGATGCAGATCCACGGGTAGCTCTTGTCGTCCTTGAGCAGGACGTTGTAGCGCGGCTGGTACTCCTTGATGAGCGCGTTCTCGAGGTCGAGGGCCTCTTCCTCGGTATTGACGACGGTGTATTCAAGGTCGGCAATGTTGCGCACGAGCATCGTCGTGCGCACCGATGCGTGCTCACGGTTGAAGTAGGAGTTGACGCGCCGCTTCAGGTTCTTGGCCTTACCGACATAGATGATGGTGCCCTCCCGATTGCGGTAGCGGTAAACGCCGGGCTCATCGGGGAGCAGCGACAGCTTGAGCTTCAACTCGTCGGTCATTGCACTGGGACGCAAGTGTTAAAAGGTAAACAATGAAGTCACCTCGACCTCGGGCGGGAAGACGTCGCGTCCGTGCAGGTCGGCCAGGTCGCAGATGAAGTTGATGTACACCTTCTTGGGGTTCATCGACTTCACCAGCTCATAGGCAGCCAGCATCGTGCCGCCGGTGGCCAGCAGGTCGTCGTGGATGACGACGATGTCGTCGGGGGTGATGGCGTCCTTGTGCACCTCGATGGTGTCGGTGCCATATTCCTTGGTATAAGACTTCTGGATGACCTCGGCGGGCAGCTTGCCGGGCTTGCGCAGGGGCACAAAGCCTGCTCCCAGCTGGGTGGCGAGAATAGCGCCGCCGATGAAGCCGCGGGCCTCGATGCCCACGACGCGGGTGATGACCTTGTCGCGGTAGAGGTCGGTCATGGCCTTTACCATAATCTGTAGGGCTTCGGGATCCTTAAATGCGGTCGTCAGGTCCTTGAACTGGATGCCTGGAACGGGGAAGTCGGGCACGTTGCGCACCACGCTCTTCACTTTCTGTAATTCTTCGTTATTCATTTGTTAATCAGATTATTATGTGTTAATTGTTTCACGTGGAACAAATCATCGGCCTAGCAGAACGAGCAGGATGTTGATGTCGCTGGGCGAGACGCCCGGGATGCGCGAGGCCTGCCCCACGGTCTCGGGGTCGATGGCCTGGAGCTTCTGTCGGGCTTCGGTCGAGATTTGGTGTATCTGGGAGTAGTCAAATTTGCCTTTCAATGTGACGTTGTCGAGGCGGGCGACACGGTCGGCGATCATGGTCTCACGCTCGATATAGCCGCGGTACTTGATGGCGATTTCGGTCGCCTCGACGATTTCGTCGCGACGTGCATCCTCCAGGGCGTCGATTTGGGCCTGCAATTCGGGCAGCGCATCGGCCAGCATCGCGATGTTGAGCTGCGGGCGCAGCAAGAGGTCGTGCAGGCGCTGGCCCTGGGTCAGTGGCTGCATACCCTGGCGCTCCAGCACGGGATTGATGGCCGCCGTCTTGACGGTGAAGTCGCGGGAGAAGGCCGTGAGGCGCGCAATCTGGTCGCGCTTGCTGCACATGAGGTCATAGCGCTCGCGGGTAGCGAGACCCAGGCGGTAGCCTTTCTCGGTGAGGCGCATGTCGGCATCGTCCTGACGGAGCAGGATGCGGTGCTCGGCGCGCGAGGTGAACATCCGGTAGGGCTCGTCCACGCCACAGGTCACCAGGTCGTCGATGAGCACGCCGATGTAGGCCTCGTTGCGTGCTAGGGTGAACGGCGCGCCGCCCGTGACTTTCTGGTGGGCGTTGATGCCGGCGATGAGCCCCTGCCCTGCCGCTTCCTCATAGCCCGTCGTGCCGTTGACCTGTCCTGCCAGGAACAGGTTCTTGACCAGCTTGGACTCGAGCGTGTGATAGAGCTGGGTCGGGTCAAAGAAGTCATACTCGATGGCATAACCGGGGCGGAAGGCATGGACGTCCTTCAAGGCGGGAATGTGGCGCAAGGCCTCGATCTGCACCTCCCAGGGCAGCGACGACGAGAAGCCGTTGAGGTACATCTCGTGGGTCGTGGCTCCCTCGGGCTCGATAAAGAGCTGGTGTGAGGTCTTGTCGGCAAAGGTCACAATCTTGGTCTCGATGCTGGGGCAATAACGGGGGCCGATGCTGGTGATCTGGCCATTGTAGAGCGGTGACTGGGGCAGTCCGCGGCGCAGCACCTCGTGCACCTCTTCATTGGTGTGGACGATCCAGCACGGGCGTTGCGGCAGGGTGGAATGGATGCCGGGAAGGAAAGAAAAATGGTGGAAATCCTGCTCGCCGTCCTGACGGATGCACTGCGAGAAATCGATCGTGCGCTCGTCCAGTCGTGGCGGCGTGCCCGTCTTCATGCGGCCGACGGTAAGGCCCAGCGAGGCCAGTTGCTCGGTGATTCCGGTTGCAGGAGGCTCCGAGACGCGCCCGCCTGGGGTCTTGACCGGCCCCACGTGCATCAATCCGTTGAGAAAGGTTCCGGCGGTCAGGACGACGGCTTGGGCGGTAAAGGTCATGCCCAGGGCCGTCTTGACGCCCTTCACTACCCCACCCTCGATGACAAATTCATTGACTGAATCCTGCCACATGAACAGGTTGGGCGTGTTCTCCAGCACGTTTCTCCACTCGAGGATGAACTGCTGGCGGTCGCTCTGCGATCGCGGGCTCCACATCGCGGGTCCCTTGCTACGGTTGAGCATCCTGAACTGGATGCTGCTGCGGTCGGTGACAACGCCCATCTGGCCTCCCAGCGCGTCGATTTCGCGCACGATCTGCCCCTTGGCAATGCCGCCGACGGCAGGATTGCAGCTCATCTGGGCAATCTTGTTCATGTCGATCGTGATGAGCAGGGTGTGCGAGCCCAGACGGGCTGCTGCCGCGGCAGCCTCGCAACCGGCATGACCGGCCCCCACCACTATCACATCATAGTCGTTACTCATTTCTGGAATACGTTCTCGGGAAGGATGGACAAGGCATCATTCTCGTGCTGCTCCATGATTTCACGCTCACCGGGGCCCTTGTCGTTGATGCCGCACAGGTGGAGCACACCATGGATGATGACACGCATCAACTCGGTCTCGTAGGGCACGTCGAGGCCCTCGGCATTGGTGCGCACGGTATCGAGCGAGATGACCATGTCGCCTGCAATGTGGCGCGAGTTGGTGTAGTCAAAGGTGATGATGTCAGTGTAATAGTCATGACCGAGGAACTCCCGGTTGGTCTGCAGGATGTACTCGTCGTCGCAGAAGACGTAGGTCAAGCACCCCACCCTCTGTCCATGACGCTGAGCCACCTCGACAATCCAGTCACGCACCAGCGCCTCGTCGAGTGCCGGCATGGTGACATTGCCCTGGGTCATGTAGTTGATTTCTGTCATTTCACTATCTATTGAAAAACGGGAGACAAAGATAACACAATAATTTTACAAACAAGCATAAATTGGCAAGAATTGATGGCTGGCCGCCATACTTTTTGGACGCATGGGGCAATTAGGGCAAAAATGCCTTACAGGACCCCCTACCCGATTTTTCTGGCCAAAACCCCAAAATGGCCAAAAACGCTGAAAAACAGCCCGAAACCGCATTTTAACCCTCTGAGAATTCAAAATTCGGGCCAGCGCGATAAATCATAGGGCAATTTTTGATTAAAATTGGCATAAAATTTGCAGGTAAGAAGGAAAAGCCCTACCTTTGGGAATGTCTTATGGGGGGACCCCTCCGGGATGATGTCCTCGCGATCCGGTCAAGACGATTCCCTGGCGCGAGCAGATATTTTTAAAAAATGTTGATTGTCGCGTGTAGTTTTTGGACGACCTGTTGCGTCTATCATGTAGAATAGAGAACGACGCGAGAGCAGAAAGAGAATAATAACTTATAAAACGATACAACTATGATAGAATTTTTCACATCCAACCTCTGGCTCATCTGGGTTATCATTTCGATCGTGTGCCTTATTCTGGAATTATCCTCGGGTGACTTCTTCATCCTGTGCTTTGCCATCGGAGCTGCCGCCAGTGCCATCATCGCCGGATGCGGAGCCAGTCTCACGTGGCAGATCATCATCTTTGCCGTCGTCTCGGCATTGAGCTTGCTGCTGGTAAGACCCGCATTGATCAAGAAACTGCACAAGCCGCACCGCGAACGCCTGAGCAACGCCGAGGCCATGATTGGCAAGGAAGGCCGTGTCAGCGAGCCCATCGTGGCCAATGGTTATGGCCGCGTGGCCGTCGACGGCGATGACTGGAAGGCCCTCAGTGCCGACGGCAGTGCCATTGACAAGGACACCCGCGTGCGCATCGTCAAGATGGACAGCATCATCGTCACCGTCGAGCCCCTCGCCTGACGCTCCTCCCTAACAACTTACAACTAAAAACTTAAAACTAAAATATTATGACTGCATTATCAATTTTCCTCATCGTCATTATCCTGCTGGCCCTGATCCTGGTCAAGAACAGCCTGGTCATCATCCCGCAGAGCGAAACCAAGATCATCGAGCGACTGGGCAAGTACTATGCCACGCTCAAGCCCGGTATCAACGTGATTATCCCGTTTATTGACCGCGCCAAGAGCATCGTCGCCTATGAGCACGGACGTTACCGTACGACCTCGGTCATCGACCTGCGCGAGCAAGTCTATGACTTCGACAAGCAGAACGTCATCACCAAGGATAACGTCATGACCCAGATCAACGCCTTGCTCTACTTCCAGATCATGGATCCGTTCAAGGCCGTGTATGAAATCAACAACCTGCCCAACGCTATCGAGAAGCTGACCCAGACCACGCTGCGTAACATCATCGGCGAGCTCGAGCTGGACCAGACGCTCACCTCGCGCGACACCCTCAACAACAAGCTGCGTGCCGTGCTCGATGACGCGACCAACAAGTGGGGCATCAAGGTCAATCGCGTTGAGTTGCAGGACATCCAGCCGCCTCAAACGGTGCTCCAGGCCATGGAGAAGCAGATGCAGGCCGAGCGCAACAAGCGCGCCACCATCCTCACCAGCGAGGGTCAGAAACAGGCTGCCATCCTCCAGTCCGAGGGTCAGAAGACTGCCCGCATCAACCAGGCCGAGGCCGACAAGCAGACCGAGATCCTGCGTGCCGAGGGTGAGGCCCAGGCCCGCATCCGCAAGGCCGAGGCCGAGGCTATCGCCATCGACAAGATTACCCAGGCCGTGGGGCAGAGTACCAATCCCGCCAACTACCTGCTGGCCCAGAAGTATATCCAGATGCTCGACACTGTGGCTAGCGGCGACAAGACCAAGACGGTCTATCTGCCCTATGAGGCCACAAACCTGCTTGGCTCGATCGGCGGCATCAAGGAACTCTTCGGCAACGACGACAAGAAGGAGTAATCGGGTAGGGGAGAGCGCAATTTCCCCATGCACCCCCGTTCACAATCACAAGCGAGGCACGGCTCATCGCCGTGCCTCGTTATTATGCAGTCAGGATAACTCATTGTCTAGGAATCGGAATTCTGCTGTTGCCGCCACTGGCCCGGCGTGAGACCAACGATCGACTTGAAGGAGCTCATGAAATGGGACTTGGTGGCATAGCCGACGCTCTGTGCCACTTGGTCGATCGGCAGGGTAGGGGATGAGGCCAGCAACTGCTTGGCCTCATCGATGCGCAGGCGGTTGAGCCAGGCATTGAACGAGCAGCCATAACGGCTATTGACATAGCGCGACAGATAGGTGCGGTTGGTCTCCAGTTGTTCGGCGACTTGCATCATGGTCACATTATGCTGGCAATAGGACTTGTCGGCCACCCAAGCGTCAATTTTTTCGCGCAGGCCCAGGACGGTAAATACTTCCAGTTCATGATCCTCTCCGCCAGGCTGTCCCGTGGCTGTGTTGCCACTCTTGGTGGATTTGCTATGCTTCTCATTCTGAGGGTGTTGCGGCAGCTCGATGTCAACCATGGGATTGTAGTTGATGATCAGATTGACAATGGATACAAACAGGTAGTCCCACACGAGCAGCATGGCAAGATTGTAGAATGCCTTGGCCTGCGGCGACAACATGACCAGGAAGATGTACATCACTGCAAACAGCGAGAGCAGGGCGATGCACCTGAAGAGCATGTCGATGTAGGTAATGCGGGCATCAATGTCACTGCCTGTCACGCGGTTTTGCTTCTTCATGGCCCTGTAATTGACCACAAATACAATGATAATCCTCACTAATTCAAAGAAATAGAGGGCCAGAGAAGCCACAATCAGCAGTGTGGACAGTGGGTCCTGGCACGCGGCAGAAATCCACACAAACGTGACACAGAGGAGGAAGACGGCATAGGTGATCAGCAAGCGCGTGCGGGTGAGGTGCGTCTCGGCGGTCAGCGGCAGGAAGGCCGAGCCGAGCAGGATGGTCGTCGCATATAGCATGGTGATATTGAGGGCAATATCCACCTTGGGATAATTGACGCTCATCTGGAAGGCATATTGCAGCAGCGTGATCACGCCCACCTGCATCAAGACAGCCGCCACCGACCCCTTGGCCAGCTTGAGCCATTGTGATGACAAGACCTTGGCATTGCCGATCGAGATCAGGCACAAGCCGAATGCCATCGTCTCGACCACGACGCACAATTGCGAATATTCATAAAGTGATAGTCTCATTACAAGGTGCAAAAATAGCAAAAAAGAAAGAAATATCACAAATATGTCATGTATGAGACTAAAAATTCAATATCTTTGCAGCCATCAAATAGCCTAAAATGATTTCACAGGAAATAGAACATAATATCGTGTTGCTGGGGTGGGTGATAGCCCTGCTGCTGGGCATCCTCATGCTGGCGATGAAAAGCCCGTCTGGTCCAGCACACACCTACTATGAACGCGGCAAGAATACTTGCGCGATGGCCCTGATCCTCTTCGGCGTGGAAATCCTCTTCCAGTGGATACTGCGCATCACCGCCACCCACAATCCCATCCTGTCGGTGTCGTGCTACCTGCTCACCTTCTGCGCCGCAACACTGCTGTTTGCAACGGGTTTTTGCACCATCATGTCCCCCGGCGTCATGACCGATAAGCAGAAGCGGATGAATGTCATTGTACTGATCGTGTACTGCATCTTGTTGCTGGTCAACTACTTGCTGCCTCACTGGAACTGGCAGGTCACGGGACTCATCGTGTGCAGCTCGCTGCTGCTCATCATCACCTGCATCGCCATCGTCAAGTGCATCGTGGTCTACAAGAGGGCTATCCACAACCTGCGCACCTACTATTCCGACCTCGTGGAGAACATCATGCGGTGGATGCCCGGTGTGGGAGCCGGCATCCTGCTGTTCCATGTCTCGGCGCCGTTTGTGTGCTTCTGCCCGCGGTGGGTGAGCATCTATCAGGTCTCGTTGGGCATCATCATGTTTATCTACACCTTCATCTGCATCACCAATTTCTCGCATCATTACAGCACTGTGGCCAATGCGGCCAACGACGAACAGGAATCGGCCGTTGACGGCCAGATGAACAGCCTGAGCGAGAGCCTGAAGAAGGTTTTGCAGGACAAGGAGCAGCGCTGGTGTGAGCGCGGTGGCTACCGCACCCCCGGCCTCACCATCGACCAGGCGGCCCGTGACATGAACACCAACCGCAGCTACCTGTCGCGCTACCTCAATGAGGTGCGCCACATGACATTCTATACCTGGATCGCCCAGATGCGCATCCAGGAGGCCCAGACCCTGCTCAGTACCGATCACGATGCCAGCATCGAGCAGATCGCCATGAGGGTGGGGTTCACGACGGCCTCGACGTTCTCTAGCACGTTCAAGAAAGTGGTGGGCATGACGCCCTACCAGTGGCGAATTTCGCGTCAAAATGGGTAAATCATGGTGCGAAATCGTAAAAAAAATTGATACACAACAATTAAAACGGGTCAATAGAGCCACTCGTGCTTGCTGAATAAATTTTCTTTTTAAATTTGCATTGTCAAAATTTATTGACACGGCATCGATCGCGCCAAGCGCATCATGCCCCATGCTTTTTTATACTAGCTTTAAGTTTTATGGATACCCGTCTGGAAAGAAATGTGCATTAAATAAAGTGAAATGTAGCATCCTTTTTAAAGTGTTATTTGACTGCAGGGCAAATTTATCGCCCATTCCAGTATCAATTTAAGTAATTAAGCAAGAAAAATCAGTCCACCTGTGAAGGTAGACTGATTTTTTTGTCTCTATAAGGACGGTATGTCACAAAAAAAATGTAATTTCGTGCCGAAACCTGGGGAACCGACTTTTTTTCCCCGATGCAATGAACCTGAACAATGATCAACGTATTCCATATCGTATCCAACAAGCACTGGACGGGTGCCGAGCAGTACACCTATGACCTGGTGGAGCGGCTGCGCAACGACAAGGACTTCTATGCCGAGGTCGTGTGCCGCAAGCATGACAACGTGCTCAAGCAGTACCGCCGCCTGGAGATTCCCATCTCGATCCTGCCGTTGAAGGGCGTGACCGACATAGACTCGCCCGTGCGCTTTGCCCGCCTGCTGCGCAAGGGGCAAAACATCATCCACGTCCACAGCTTCAAGGACGCCTTCATGGCCGTGATGGCACGCCGCATCAGCGAGAACCGCGAGACGCGCGTCGTGGTGAGCGTCCACGGCGTGTATAAGCCCAAGAGCAACTACATGTACACCAAGCTCTACAAGTCGATCGACTGCTTTGTCTTCTCGTCCGAGATGGCCCGCGAGGCCTTCCTGGGCAAGGCTAAGAAGCAGTATGCCGACCGCACGGTGGTGCTGCGTGACAGCGTGTGCGACAGCCAGATCGGCACCCAGGTGCCCGACCTGCGCCGCGAGCTGGGCATGGACAGCCACCAGGCGCTGATCATGTACCACGGCAAACTTGCCCCCGAGAAGGGCATAGAGGCCCTCCTGGGCGCATTAACCCACGTGGACAAGGCCAAGTACCACCTGGCCATCATCGGCGAGGGACAGCCCAAATACAAGGCCAAAATCAAGGGCTTCATCGTGGCCGCCGGCATGGTCAACAACGTGACGCTGCTGGGATTCCGCGACAACATCCTGGAATACCTGCGCCAGGCCGACTTCGGCGTGCTGCCGTCGATCCAGCCCGAGGCGCTGGGAATCAGCAACCTGGAGTACATGATGGCCGGCAAGGCCCACATCGCCAGCAACAACGGCGCCCAGCCCGAGTATGTCCACGACGGCGTGAACGGCCTGCTGGTGCCCCCCGGCGACGAACGGGCGCTGACCATCGCCATCAACCACCTCATCAACGACACGGCCAGCCGCTCCCGCATGGGCACCCAGGCTCAGAAGGACTTTCAGAACGACCTGGACTATCCCACCTTCTACCACAAGATGACCGACCTGTACCGCCGCCTGCTCGACACGGCCCCCGTCGTGGACATCGACACCGCACCAGAATAAAGAGAACTCAGAGATCTCGGAGATCTCGGAGTTCTCAGAGGGCTCAGTAATAGATTAAAACAACCGCCGGGGCTGCTGGAGCCTCGGCGGTCGTTGTTAATTGGATAGAGTAGGGTGACTACACGATTACTGGATGTAGCCGAAGTACTCGTCATCGGTAGCGCAATCCCACCATACGGGGAGGCTCCAGATGTAGTTCTGGTTAGCATTCTTGTTCACCAGGAGAGCCTGAGTCTCATTGTAAGTCAACTCGAGGGTTCCCGGCAGACGCCAGCGGCGGGGCCAGTACTGTACATCATTCTTGCTGCTACCCGGCAGAACAGACTGGCCGGTGAACATTGCGGGATGATCCATGCCAGGATAAACCACGCCAAAGCCACCCACGTTTCCAGCGCTGTAGTTGAAGCGGCGCATATCGACATAGGTCTCGGAGCAGCAGCCCAGGGCCACATACTTCTGCAGCATGATGTCGCTCATGGTGAGCTCACTGGCATTCTGGCAAACAGCAGCACTGTTCATGTAGGCAGTGATCTTGGCGCTGTCCATGGGACGGAGGATATAATTGATATAACCAGCGCCCTGGTAGTCGTTGGCCTGAGCCTGCATGTCGTCGATGTTGGCCTGGATACCTGCCTTGTATGCGGCAAGTGCACCAGCCTTGTCACCCTTGCGGAAGAGCACCTCGGCCTTGATGAAGCAGCACTCGCTGTAGGTCATCAGGTCAAACGGGCTCATGGGCTGTACCTGGAAGGTACCGGTCGAGCTTGCACCAGCGTCGCGGGCGGTGGTGAGCTGGAAGTGCCAGTAGGTGTCCAGGGGGTTGTGGGCGTTACCGGTGAGGGTAGCGTTGGCACGCAGGTTGACATAGACGGTGTCGCCAGCAACAATGTAGTTGGTGCTGTTGACATAGAGCGAACCGGGAGCATAGGTCACGGTGACATCCTCACCATCGACCTTGACAGCGTGGTTGATAGCAGCCCCGGCAGCAAACCTGGTGCGGGCAGCCTCGTCCTTGATGTTGTAGGTCAAATCCTTGCTCACGTTGGTCCAGGTGGGAGCACTGATCGAGAATGCACCACCGGCGTGCAGACGTCCGTTGGCATCGTTGATGATGTCAACAGGCTGCGAGCGCATCCAGGTGTAGTCGGCCACGTTGCCATTGGCATCGAGCCTCATGTTGGTCATGACCCAGGGGATGTTCTTGTCGGCACGGGGATCCTCAACGCCGGCGCCACGCATGTTGGTCAGCAGGTCGTAGTGATACTTCGACATGCGCTGGGCGCTACCATAGGCCAGGTAGTTCCAGTTACCGTTGGTCATCACGGGGTCACCCATGAGGTAGTCGGTAACATCGCTGCCCGAGTTGTAGCAGGTGAATGCAAGGTTGTCGTTGTTGTTCTGCGGACCCTTGGCCAGGCAGTCAAGGATAGCGTCGGGATTGAATTCAGCCTTCTTGGAGATGCGCAGCAGGTAGCGGGCCTTCAAGCCATAGGCGAGCTTGAGCCACTTCTGCACATCGCCGCCGGCGATGTCACCGCTGCTCAGGGGCACAGCCGTGGCCGACTGCGGAGTCTGCAGCAGCTCGATAGCGCGGTCGATTCTTGCCAGGCAGCCCTCATAGATGGTCTTGCCATTGTCATAGGCAGGAACAGCCGATGCACCCAGGGCCTCGGTATAAGGCATCTCGCCATACAGGTCAAGCATGTCCATGAAGCCGTAGGCATAGATGAGCTCGGCAACGCCCTCATAGTGGGTAGCGCCGTCCTTGCCGGCCTTCTCGATGATGTCGGGCAGGTTGGCTGCGCAGCCTACAAACCAGCTCTGGTAGGGCGTGGTCGTCGAACCGGCACCAAACTCCCAGTCGGGGCAACCCAGGCTACCGGTTGTAGAATAGAAGACACCGATGTTGCACGATGTGCGCATGTTTACAATGCCATGCTCATACATGAACCAGCGCTCAATCCACGGGAGGCGGTTCTCGACCAGCGCGCTCTTGTTGTTAGGGCTGTCGGGGTCGGTATTCACATCGAGCCAGTCGTTACAGGATGCCAAGCTGAGCGAAGCAGCAAAGCATGCCAGTGCGATGAAATATTTTGAAATTTTCATAGTCTGAGATCATTAATTAGTTAGAACGTAACATTTACACCAAATGTGAAGCTGGAAACGGCGGGAACGCTGTTCCAGTCGATACCCACGGCACCAGAACCGCCAGTACCGCCAGCGGTGCTGACTTCAGGATCCATACCCTTGTAGTTGGTCCAGGTGAACAGGTTAGTGCCCGTGACATTCAGGGCAAGACGCTTAACCACCTTCTGCTTGTTGGCAATCAGACGGGTCAGGTCATAGGTGAGCGAGAGCGAGCGCAGCTTCAACCAGTTGACATCGGTGATGAAGTTGTAGCTGTTGCTGGCATAGTTGCTCCAGTAGCGCTGGATCATGTTGCGGCCCGAATAGGTCGTACCGTTGATGACATATTCCTGGTCGGCATAGTAGGTCTGCTCGAAGTCCTCACCGGTATTCCATACCTTACCCTTAACGGTAACCGACTCACGGTTGTTGAGGGTGGTGAGCTTGCTCAGACCGTTGGTAACCAGGCTGTACTCGGTACCGTTGTAAACGGCACCGCCAATGCGGAAGTCGAGCAGGAACGACAAGGTGAAGTCCTTAATGCGGAAGATGTTGTTCAGACCGCCGATGAACTTGGGCTCACGGTTGGCGACAACCTCGTTGCTCGATGAATACAGATAGTACAGACCAGTGGTGGGGTCAACAGCATAGACGCCCGACTCCTTATCCTCGACGGGGGTCTTGCCGGCGTCATCCGAGAATACTACCTGGCCATCCTCCATCAACGGAGCATACTGGAAGCGAGAACCTACCATTGCCATGAACTTGCCACCGTTGGGCACCGAAGCCGAGCGGATGGTACCGAACTGGGCATCGGTCGGGTAGAACATACCCACGCCGTCCAGGAAGTCACCCAGCTTGCCGCGGTTGTAGGACATGTTCAGGATCACGTCCCAGTCAAAGTCGGCCGTCTGGATAGGACGGGCGTTGATGGCGATTTCCATACCCTGGTTGATAACCGAACCCGAGTTGATCGATGCGAAGATGTAACCGTTGGCGTTGGACAGACGCGGTGATGCAATCTGGTTCTTGGTAGAGCTGTGGTAGTAGGTCCAGTCAAGACCCAAGCGGTTGTTGAGGAAACGCAGCTCGGCACCGATTTCCCATGCGGTCTGGATCTCGGGCTTGAGGAACATGTTACCCTGGTAGTACTGGTTACCCACGCCCTGGAACTGGCCGTAAACCATCGGGTTGTTAAGGTAGGTCAGGGTTGCATACACGTTGGCATCCTTACCAACCTGGGCCCACGATGCGCGCAGCTTACCGAATGACAGGATGTCGTTGTGAGGCATGAGCTCGGTGAAGACAAACGAGCCGCTCACCGAGGGATAGAAGTAGCTGCGCTCGTTGACGGGCAGCGTCGAGGACCAGTCGTTGCGGCCGGTCACGGTCAGGAACACCATGTTGCGCCAGCTGGCACGGGCCTCACCGAAGACGCTCACCATGCGCTTGCGGCTGTTGCTGTCCTTGAAGAACTGGTTGTCGTCGGACATGTTGCTGAAGCTGATGGTGCCGGCGGTGATGAAGTTGTAGCCCCAGTGGTTCTGGTTCATGCGCTTGGTGTCGTCGGTGCTGGTACCCAGCATCAAGCCCAGATCCCAGTCGCCGAAGGTGTTGTGCCAGTCACTCATGATGTTGGTCGACAGGTACTCATAGCGGTAGTCGGCCTTGCTCAGACGACCGTTCTGGTAGAGCTCACGTGCTACCGATCCGGGAGCGATGTAGGTGTAGGCATCGGTGGTGTAGTTGTCATAGCCCATACGGCCGCTCACAGTCCACCAGTTGGCGATCTCAAACGACGCGTTCACAGCACCGGTAAAGCGCTGGGTCTTGTCGTAGATGTTGTTCATGTTGATGATCCAGTAGGGATTCTCCTTATCATCGGCGAGAGACCAGATGCCGTCAAACAGGCGATACTTGCTGCCATCCTCGTTGAGATAGTGAGAAACGTCCTGGTCCAGAGGCCAAGAATACAGCGCGTTCATGGCACCGGTGCCCACAGGCGACTGCGAGCCTTCCCACAAGCCACCCGAGGTCAGGGTCTTGTTGGTCTTGGCGATGCTGTAGGTAACGTTGGCACCCACGGTCAAGCGATTGTACTTCTGCTCACCGTTGAAGCGAACCGTCGTCTTGTCATACTTGGTCTTGGGCACGATACCCTTCTGGTCATAGTTGGAGAGCGACAGGTAGAAGGTCGAGTTGTTCGAGCCGCCGCTGATGCTCACGTTGTTGTCAAAGATGGTACCATTCTGGAAGAAGTTACCGATGTTGTCATAGATGGTCTCGCCGGTCTCGGCAAAGGGACGTCCCCATGAGCTGTAGGTCTGGTCATTGTAGGCACCATTGGTCGTGTAGGTACCGCGGCCAAACTGCTTCTGCACCTCGGGCAGCTTGTTGGCCCATGAGGTGCTCACCTTGCCCGTGTAGTCCACACGAACGGTGCCCTGGGCACCCTTCTTGGTGGTGATGATGATGGCACCGTCGGCAGCGCGGCTACCATACAGGGCGGCAGCGGCTGCACCCTTCAGTACCGAGAGGCTCTCGATATCCTCGGGGTTGATATCCATCACACGGTTGGAGAAGGTGGTGGCATTGCGGGTGATACCGTCCTGGCCCGAGTTACCGAGCACCGTCGTCGAGTTGTCATAGATGATACCATCCACAACAAACAGCGGGGTGTTGTCGCGACCCTCACTGGTCGAGTTGGCACCACGGATGATGATGCTGGCACCGGCACCGGCGGCACCACTGTTCTGGGTAACGTTCACACCGGGAACCTTACCTGCCAGCGAGTTGATGACGTTGGTGTTCTTGTTGCGCATCAGCTCCTCGCTCTTGAGGTCGGTCACATTGTAACCCAGCGCCTTGCGCTCCTTCTTGATACCGAGGGCGGTTACTACCACCTCATCGAGCAACTGGTTGCCCGACTCGTAGTTGATGTCCATCGTGTCGTTGCCCACGGTGACCTCAATGGGCTTGCTGCCCACATAGGAAACAACGAGGACGTCACCACGATTGGCGATGATTGAATACCTGCCGTCGACATCGGTAGCGGTACCGCGGTTGGTACCCTTGACCTTGACGGTCGCGCCGATGAGGGGCTCACCTTGGGCGTCACGTATGACGCCAGTAACTTTGTTGGCTTGGGCAACGGCGGTGAAACCCGTGTTGGGCATGAACGAGTCCATCCCTACGGGTGCGCCACCGGCGATTGCCAGCGCGGCCAACAGTGCTAATTGTTTTTTCATACGCACTTACTTTTAATTTTACAATAAATATGAAATATAATGACTATATTTTGTTGTTGTCTCTAATTTTCATCATCTAGATGGGTTCCCATGGGCATTAGATTCTGCCTCCAGGCGATCTCTGTCACGAGATACACGTCCCAAAGGAAAGGCAAATTTGCAAATAAAAATTAATCTGACCAAAACTTTAGCCGAAAAAATGATGTTTGATGACCGAAAACAGTAATAATTTCTCAGAAAATTATGTATCCTGTACAGTTTTTTATAGTTTTTAACGTTTGTGTTTGTAAAAAGACGCCGATTTTTTGGCTATTTCAAAAAATTTATAGAATTTTGCGCCTTGTTAAAAAATGATAACCCGCGCGTGCCGTGCGCGGGAAGGCAAAAGTGTGAGAAGATAGCGAATTTACAAATATTAATATTAACAAATTTAAACGTGCTTATGAAAAGACATTTAGCTCTTTTGGGCGCAATGATGATGCTGTGCGGTACTGGGTACCAGGCACAAGCTACACCTGCGCCCCAGGTGACGGCCAATGCCGCCACCGGCATTGTGACAGGCCGCGTTGTCGATGAGCAGGGAGAACCCGTCATCGGCGCCAGCATTGTCGAGGTTGGAACGACCCGTGGCACATCGACCGATGTGAATGGTAACTTCTCGTTGCGGGCAGGCACCAATGCCAAGCTCCAGATTTCGTTTATCGGCTACAAGACGGTGACCACCCGCGCCACAGCGGGCATGAACGTCGTCATGGCCGAGGATAAGGCCTTGCTTGACGAGGTCGTTGTAGTGGGCTACGGCACCCAGAAGAAGGTGAACCTCACCGGTGCCGTGTCGACCGTGGATGTCGATAAGACCTTCAATTCACGTCCCGAGCAGGATGTGTCGCGCGCCTTGCAGGGTGCTGTTCCTGGCCTGAGCATTATCAACGCCAGCGGTGACATCGATGGCAATCCCACGATGCGCATCCGCGGCGTGGGCACGCTGAGCAACAACCAGAACACCTCGCCCATGATCGTCATCGACGGTGTCGTGAGCGACATGGACGGACTGCAGCTGCTCAACGGCAACGATATCGCCTCGGTTTCGGTACTCAAGGACGCCGCCTCGTCGTCGATCTATGGTACCCGTGCTGCATTTGGTGTGCTGTTGATTACCACCAAGAGTGGCCAGAAGGGCGAGCATGCCTCGGTGACCTACTCTAACAACTTCGGTTGGGACGATCCCACCTACCTGCCCGACTATCCTGATGTCCCCACCCAGTTGAAGTCTGCCATCATGGCCAAGAAGCGTGAGGGCTCGGACGCTGTCGAGCTCTTCGGTATGTACTTCGACCAGTTGCTGCCCTATGCCGAGGCATGGCAGAAGCAGAATGGCGGCAAGAAGATCGGTTATGGCGTGATGCGCCCCTGGGTGAGCGACGGTGACGTGGGTGACTACCGCTTCATCGGCAGCCAGCCCATGTACTATGCCGACTATGACATCCAGAACATCTGGTACAACCATGCCGCTCCCTCTCAGGGCCACAACGTGTCGGTGCGCGGTGCCAGCAACCGCACCACCTATTATCTGTCCTTTGGTTACAACTACAAGGAGGATAACATGAAGTGGAATCCCGCTATGCGTAAGCGCTACAACGCTGCTGCCAACATCTCGACCGACTTGACCGACTGGTTGACCGTTGGTACCCGCATCAACTTCTCGCGCCGCCACTTCTCGCGTGCCGATACCTGGAACAACATGTACCAGTACATCTGGCGCTGGGGCTCGTTCTTTATCCCCAGCGGCACGATTGCCGATCCCACCACGGGTGAGCAGCTCGACTTCCGCGTGATCGCCATGCAGAAGCAGGCCGCCCGCAAGAACGTGACCATGGATCGCCTGAGCATGACCGCCTTCACCACCGTGCACATCACCAAGGACCTGACCTTGAATGCCGACTTCACCTATGAGATCGGTAACATGAACAGCGGTTCGAGTGACCACACCGTTTACGGCTACAACTGGAGCGGTGTCACCCCGCAGTGGATTGTCAACGACGGCAACACCAACGCCTGGCGCGACAACAGCAAGAGCAACAAGTGGGCTGCCAACGCAACCCTGAACTGGAACAAGAGCTTCAATGATGCCCACAACTTCAACATCATGGTGGGTGTCAATGGCGACAACTACACCAGCGACTACTTCTATGCCTACAAGCCCCAGCTCTATAGCGAGGCTTATCCCGAGATGGCGCTGGCCTATGGCGACCAGACCAAGTGGAACATCAACAGCAGCACCTACGACAAGGCTACTGCCGGCTACTTTGGCCGCATCAACTATGACTACAAGGGCATCTACCTGCTCGAGTTGAATGGCCGTTACGACGGCTCGTCGAGCTTCCCCGTGAATGACCATTGGGCATTCTTCCCCTCGGGTTCGGTGGGCTACCGCTTCACTCAGGAGAAGTATTGGGACCGCCTGCGCCACATCGTGGATAACGGTAAGCTGCGTTTCTCTTACGGTACCATCGGAAACGAGGCCGTCGGCGAGAACCAGTTCCAGTCGCTCATCAGCCCCATTTCTCAGAGCTACATTTACTGGCTTAACGAGAATGGTGCCAAGGTGACCGAGCTGGGTCTCCCCAGCTGGGTGAACTCCTCACTGACCTGGGAGCGCATCACCACCATGGACGCAGGTATCGACCTGGGCCTGTTTGGTGACGTGCTCACGATGGGCTTTGACTGGTACCAGCGCACGACCAGCGACATGCTCGGTCCTGGTACCGCACTGCCTCCCGCTGTGGGTGCCGCCGCTCCTGTGACCAACAATGGTGAGCTGCGCACACGCGGTTGGGAAGCCACTCTGGACCTGCGCAAGCAGTTCAACAAGGACTTCGGCGCCTACTTCAGTGCCAGCGTTGGTGACGCTAAGACCAAGGTGACCAAGTGGAACAACGACTCTCACCTGATCGGCTATCCTTGCAACAGTGCCTATGCCTATGAGGGCATGACCTGGGGTGACATCTGGGGCTTTGAGACCGACCGCTACTTCACCGAGCGTGACTTCAACGGCAAGAACGCCGACGGTTCATGGAACTATGCTCCCGGCGTTGCCGATCAGACCGGCATCCAGACCCAAACCTTCGTCTTTGGCCCTGGTGACATCAAGTACAAGGACCTGGACAACAATGGTGTGATCGACGGTGGCAAGGGCACTCAGGAGGATCATGGTGACCTCAAGGTTATCGGTAACATGATGCCCCGCTATGAGTACAGCTTCCACGTTGGTGGTAACTTCAAGGGCTTTGACCTGGATGTATTCTTCCAGGGTGTGGGCAAGCGTGAGATGTGGACCCAGTCAGCCTTTGTATTCCCGATGATGCGTTCGGCCGACTTGGCTATCTTTGCCAACCAGACCAAGTACAATATCTATGATCCCGAGAATGGCGTTGTCAACATCAGCGAGGATAACGACTTCCCGTGCCTGTTCCCCGGCAACGAGTATGCCGGTAACGTGGTAGGTCTCTCGGGTGAAGGCGGCTGCCACAACTACTATCCCCAGACCAAGTATCTCGTTGACATGAGCTACCTGCGCCTCAAGAACATCACGCTGGGTTACACCCTGCCCGAGAACTTGACCCGCAAGGCCTTTATTGAGAAACTGCGTGTTTACGGTAGTGTGAACAACCTGTGCCTGCTGCACAAGGGCAGCGGTGACCTCCCCATCGATCCCGAGATGAACGCCGGACAGGGCTCTCTGGGTTACGGTACTTGGGGCCGCACCTATCCCATCAACCGCACCTGGTCTGTAGGTCTGCAAGTGACCTTCGGTACCAACCGCAGTGCTGCCGTAGCCGTTACTGGCGACAACAGCGCCTTGAACGCTCAGATCAACGCCCTGCGCTCACAGCTCGCCGATGTCGAGAACAGCTACAATGCCCGCATCGCCGACCTGCAGAACCAGCTCAACGCAGCCAACAACCGCAACGCTCAGCTCCAGAAGGACCTCAACGACTGCCAGAAGAGCAAGAGCGGCATGATCGACAAGTCGCTGCAGTACATGACCATCCTGGTTCACTTCCCCGTGAACAAGACTGCCGTGAGCGCCGACCAGCAGCCCAACGTGGAGCGCATCGCCGCTTACATGAAGAGCCATCCCGAGGCCAGCTGCACCATCAACGGCTATGCCTCCAAGGACGGCCCCGCCGACCACAATATCAAGCTCGCTGAGGGCCGTGCCGCCAGCGTGAAGGATATGCTCGTTAAGAAGTATGGCATCGACGCCAAGCGCATCAACGCACAGGGCCAGGGCATCAGCAACATGTTTGATGAACTGAGCTGGAACCGCGTTTCTATCTGCGAGATCATCGTGAAGTAAGGTTAAACTGAGTTTTAAGTTGTAAGTTTTAAGTTGTAAGTAATATTACCGAATGACGATACAGTTACAGGCGATACAAACCATACTTAAAACTAACAACTAACAACTAAAAACTTAAAAAAATATGAAATTATTGAAATCAATTATACTGTGTGGACTGGGTGCTGCTGTTATCTCGCTGTCGTCTTGTGACGACATGCTCACCAAGAGCGAACGCACCAAGTTTGAGCTCGGACCTGAGTTCTGGAGCAATGCCAATCAGGTCGCCAGCTATAGCAATGTCCTGTATGAGAACTATACTGGATATGGAACAGGTGGTGGCGCTGGCTGGTTCTATTTCAAGAGTTTGAGCGACGACCAGGTGAATCCCAGCTTTGATAACTGGATGTTCACCACGGTTCCCGGCACCTCGACCTACTGGAGCACGCCTTATACCGAGATTCGCCGCTGCAACTATATGTTGACCGGCTTGCAGAGCTCGACCCTCGCTGAGGGCGAGAAGAGCTATTATGTAGCTGTTGGCCGCTTGAATCGCGCCTGGCAGTACTATCAGCTCGTGCGCATGTACGGTGATGTCAACATGCTCGATGAGGTCATCCTTGATCCCGAGGCTCAGAGCGATGTTGTCTATGGTCCCCGCACCGACCGTGACGTGGTCATGGACTTCGTGCTCGAGGATCTGAACTATGCTGTTCAGAACCTGGGTGCCGGCGGCAAGAATTCCTGGAGCAAGGATATGGCCCTGGCCATGAAGAGCGACATCTGCCTGTTTGAGGGTACCTATTGCAAGTACCGCACTGTTGAGGACAACGGCAAGGCTGCCGATGCTACCCGTGCCCAGAAGTTCCTCAATGAGTGCGTTGATGCCTCGCAGCAGCTGATGAACTCGGGCAAGTACAGCCTTACCGCCAACTATGGCGAGGTCTATAACTCGCTCGACCTGAGCAAGAGCAGTGAGGTCATCTTCTTCCGCAACTACGTGAAGGATCAGCTCATGCACTCGACTGCCGACTATACAGCATCGTCGTCACAGCAGCGCGGTATCAGCAAGGACGCTGTCGATGCCTTCCTCTTCCTGGATGGCAAGCCCCTGGCAACCACTGCCTATAACACCGATGATCATCCCGTGCTCGATCCGTCGAACAATGCCTACAGCATCCAGAGCATGCTGTCGCGCCGCGACAAGCGCCTGAGCGTGCTGCTCGATCCGTATCTGTGCTTCAAGGGTCATGGTTGGGTGCGTTCCAACTCCATGCTCATGACGTCATCTACTGGCTACAACATCGCCAAGTATGACAACACGGCTATGGAAGTGGATTACCGCATCAACACCGGCAAGAACTATACCGACGCTCCCATCTATTGGCTGGCAGTCATCTATCTGAACTACGCCGAGGCTAAGGCCGAGTTGGGCACCATCAACCAGACTGATCTGGATGCCAGTGTCAACAAGCTGCAGGCCCGCGCCGGTCTGCCCGCTATGAGCTTGACACCTGCTGCCGACCCCGCCAACAATATGGGTGTTAGCGACCTGTTGTGGGAAATCCGCCGTACGCGCCGCTGCGAGCTCATGGCCGACAACTGGTACCGTTATTGGGACCTCGTTCGCTGGCACAAGCTTGACCTCCTCGACTCACAGGCTCATCCCAACATCAACCGCGGTGCCTTCCTGGCTGGTGTGGCCGACCTGGACGAGACCTTCAACCTGGATGCAGATGGCTATGTGATCCCCGTGAGCACACTGCGCACCTTCGACAAGAAGTATTACCTGTGCCCCATTCCCAGCAACCAGATCACGCTGAGCAAGGGTGCCACAAGTCAGAATCCTGGCTGGTAATTCAGGCTTCAGGTGTCAGGTATCAGGTTTAGGCCTTCCTGACAACTGACCAATAAAACTACTGCCGCCGCGTCGATTCATCTCGACACGGCGGCAATGTTTTTACTCTCCCTTTCTAGTCTATCTAGACTATCTAGAACTGTTACTGGTAGTCCCTGATGCGGACGTCGATGCCGCTGCCGTCAAGGAGCTTGACCACCTGCTGGATGTCGGTCTGGCCGTAGTGGTAGGGGAACAGCACGGCGGGCTTCACCATCGTGGCGGCGTGGGCACACTGCTCGGGAGTCATCGTGAAGGGCAGGTTGCAGGGCAGGAAGGCCACGTCGATGTCCTTGATCGAGGCCATCTCGGGGATGTCCTCGGTGTCGCCGGCGATGTAGATGCGCATGCCCTCAATCGTCAGCACAAAGCCGTTGTCGCGACCCCGGGGGTGGAACTGCAGCTTGTCGGGCGAGTTGTTGTAGGCCGGCACGGCCTCCACCGTCCAGCCCTCGGCCAGCGTGCGGCTGTCGCCATTGGCCATCACGTCGCCCTTGCCGCCCAGCAGGTCGTGGCAGCGGGCATTGGTGATCAGGACGGTGCCCTGCTTGCTCAACTGGTTGATAGCCACCGAGTCCAGGTGGTCAAAGTGCTCGTGCGTCACCAGGATGTAGTCGGCCTGGGGCAGGGTAGAGTAGTCGGTCTCGGGCTTGACCGCCGTCGTCACGGGATCGACATAGATCCACTTGTCACCCACCTGCATCCTCACGCTGCCGTGCTTGATGCAATACATTTTCACCGTTGTCCCGTTCTGGGTCTTGAACACGTCACAACCGCGCTCATTGTTCTCCTGGGCCGTGCAACCGCACAGTGACCCGACAATCATCATCGCCATAACAAAAAATTTTACTTTCATCTTTTATTTTAAAAAAATCGATAATTTGGGCTGATAGAATCTGGTTTCTTGCCCTCCAAAGGTAGAGAAATATGCTCAATGCGACAGGCTAAATGCCCAAAAAATGACAAGAAATCTGCTTTTATCTGCCATTTAAAGCTCAAAAATGACCTTTTTCGGGATTTTTTTGTAACTTTGCGACTTTAAAAACAAGGCAGAATGAAAAGGAACGATGATCTCAAGGTGTTCTGCAAGAATACCGACGAATACATAGACATCGAGGGCGGCGAAACGCTGCTCGACCTCTATGAGACCATCAAGGGCCGTCTGGGCCTTCAGGGCGACGCTGCATGTGTGCTGGTCAACAACAAGGTTGAAGACCTCCACTACCCGGTCTATGCGCCCAAGCACATCGAGTTTATTGACGCTACCTCCAATGCCGGCTACCGTGCGCTGACGCGTTCGCTGTGCATGGTGCTGTACAAGGCCCTCAACGACCTGTATCCCGGCAAGCGCCTGTGCATACAGCACAGCATCAGCAACGGCCACTACTGCCAGATCAAGCACGAGGAGGAGTTTCTCACGGCCGAGGTCATCGCCCAGCTCAAGCAGCGCATGGCCGAGATCATCGCTGCCGACATCCCCTTTGTCCGCCGCGAGCGCCTGACGACCGATGTCATCGAGATGTTCAACAAGCAGGGCCTCAAGGACAAGGTGCGCATCCTCGAGACGGTCAACCAGCTCTATACGGTCTTCTACCGCCTGGACGACATCATCGACAGCTTCTACGGCCCGCTGGTGCCCTCGACAGGGATGCTCAAGGTCTTTGACCTGGTGCCCTATGAGCAGGGAATGCTGTTGCTGGGTCCCGACCGCAAGGACATGACCCAGGTGGCCCGCTGGGAACCGCAGCCCAAGCTGTTCCAGGCGTTCACCGACTACATCAACTTCAACAAGATCATCAGGCTGGGCGACGTCGGCGAACTCAACCGCGCCATCCAGGCCGGATATGCCCCGTTGCTCATCAACGTCGTCGAGGCGCTCCACAACAAGTACTTTATCCAGATTGCCGACGAGATCACCCGCCGCTACCATGAGGGCGGTGCCCGTGTGGTGCTCATCGCCGGCCCGTCGTCGAGCGGCAAGACCACGTCGTCCAAGCGCCTGGCCATCCAGCTGATTACCAACTGCATCGTGCCAAAGGTCATCGAGCTGGACAACTACTTCATCAACCGCGACCGCACGCCGCGCGACGAGAAGGGCGACTATGACTACGAGTCGCTCTATGCCCTCGACCTGGAGCAGTTCAACCAGGACGTGACCGACCTGCTCGCCGGCAAGGAGGTGGCCATGCCGACCTATAACTTCAAGACCGGCCAGCGCGAGTACCTGGGCAACACGCTCAAGCTCGAGAAGGGCGACATCCTGCTCATGGAGGGCATCCACGGACTGAATCCCGAACTGACGCGCAACATCCCCGAGGACCAGAAGTTCCGCCTGTTCGTGTCGGCCCTGACGACGCTCAACATCGACGACCACAACTGGATAGGCACCTATGACAACCGCCTGCTGCGCCGCATCATCCGCGACCACAAGTACCGTGGCAGCAGTGCCCAGCAGACCATCCAGCGCTGGCCCAGCGTGCGCCGCGGCGAGGAGAAGTGGATCATGCCCTTCCACGAGAACGCCGACGCCATGTTCAACTCATCACTGCTCTTTGAGTTGGCCGTGATGAAGAACTATGCGCTGCCCATCCTGCAACAAGTTCCAAGCAACGCGCCCGAGTATGCCGAGGCATCAAGACTGATAAAATTCCTCAACTACTTCGAGCCTCTGGACGAGAAAGACATTCCCAGCACGAGCTTGCTGCGCGAGTTCCTGGGAGGAAGCAGCTTCCACTACTAGCGAGATACTGTGGGCCCTATTGTGTGTGCAATAGGGCCCACAAAATTATATAAATCAGTAGATTAACAACAACCCGAATACACAAACGATTCAACCGATGACCGATATTACAGCAAGTGTTCAGCCACAAGAGAGCACCGACAAGCACAGCTACAGCAACATGTCGCTGGAGGAATTCTGCGGCAACGTGCGCCGCATGGAGTCGCAGGGCCTCGACGGCATCTCGCTCTTCAACGAGGTGATCTCGCGCGGCCAGGCACCCGACCTGATTGCCCAGGACGAAGTCCAGCACAGCCGCCGCCTGGAGCGCATCACCAGCGAGATTACCCGCCGCTTCCGCCAGGAGGGCCTGCGCATCGTGCTTGTCGCCGGCCCCTCATGCTCGGGCAAGACGACCACCTCGCGCTTCCTCAACCACATGCTGCGCGACAACGGCATCCAGCCCTGTGTGGTATCGCTCGACAACTACTTCCTCAACCTGGACCAGCGTCCCCTCGACCCCAACGGCGAAATTGACTATGAGTCGTTCTATGGCCTGGACTTGAAGCAGTTGGAACGCGACGTGGCGAGCCTGCTGGCCGGCGACCAGGTGTCGATGCCCACCTATGACTATGTGAAGGGCGAGCGCACCTACCGCGGCAACACGCTCAAGCTCGACAGTAACAGCTTGCTGTTCCTTGAGGGTCTGCACGCCCTCAACCCCCTGTTGGTCCCCAATATCGACGAGGAAAAGAAATTCCGCTTGTTTGTCACCGCCCAGGTGACCATCTACTATGGCGAGAAATCGGGCCTGGGCGAGCACGATAACCGCCTGTTGCGCCGCATCTACCGCGACTACAACAGCCGCGGTGCCAGCGCCTTGCAGACCCTGCAATGGTGGCCCGGCGTGCTGCGTGGCGAGAACCTGTGGATTCTGCCCTTTGCCAGCCATGCCGACGCCTGGTTCAACACGTCGATGGTATTTGAATTCTCGGCCATCAAGTCGCGCGTGTCACAGCTGCTGCGCGAGGTGCCCGAGAGTGAACCTGCCGAGTACAAGATTGCCCAGCGCTTGTCGAGGATCCTCGATCGCATCGCCCCCTTGTCCCAGGAGGACTTCGCCGCCATCGCGCCCAAGCGCCGCTTCCTGCTCAGCAACGAGGGAAAATAATCATCACTGTCCGGGGAAAGTTCAACAGCAGGCCATCATTCTGTCGCGGGCTTTGAATCGGCCTAACGGCCGAGAAATTAAAAGAAAATTAAATTTTAAAATTAATTTGTTTAATTTCCCGCCCGACAGGGCGGTTAATACCACCAAGGGTCCAACTTCTATATCATTGCCTAACAATAAGGCGTGCCAAGTGACGGGCACGCCTTATCTGCATTGGGATTGTTATGAATATGGGTTCTTCAGGCTTATCTCACGCTGATCTTGTAGGCCTGCTTGCCCACGGTCACGATGTAGATGCCGGGAGCCACCGTCAGGGTGCGGCTGCCGTCGGCAACAAAGTTGCTCACCTGGCGGCCGTCGATGGTATAGACGCGCACCTGCTGGCCGTTGAAGCCCTCCAGGCTGATGCCGCCCTTGACGGCAGCAATGTGATCGCTGGCTGCCAGCTCATCGATGCCGGTGGGACGCTCGGTGCCGGTGAGGCTGATGTTGTCGAGCCAGATGCGCTCGCTCATCATGCTCATGTAGCCGCGGAAGCTGAACTTGACAAAGTTGGCCACCTCGGTGCCCGTCAACGGGATCTCAAACAGTTCCCACTCGCCGTCGCCCTGGGTGACGTCGATGGTGATCAGTTCCTCGTAGGGGGCATCGTTCAGGCTCTGTGATACCACCAGCGTGGGTGCGATGGCGGCAGTGGAGCTGTAGCCCATGTATACCCAGAAGGAGAGCGTGTACTGCTGGTTGGCATCAACCCTCACCTTGGGAGTAACCAGGTCTGCCCAGTGGTAGCTGCTGTAGTAGTTGCCGTTGTAGCACAGGGCATAGCCGTTGTCGCCGTCCTGGGAAGTCATCTCATCGTTGTCGGCGAGAATGTTCCAGGTGGTGCCATAGCTGGCCACGTCGGCATCAGCGACCCAACCGCTGCTGTACAGGTAACCGTCGGCAAACGACTCGGTGAAGGGTGCCTCCTTCAACTTGCCGAGGATCACCTCGTCGATCACGGCCTGGCCGACGCCTGCCGAGGTCGAGGGAATGACGGCATAGTAGTGGATCTCCATCTCATCGCTGGGCTCGCGCTCGACGGTGAAGGTGGTCTCGGTGGTGGTGCCGATGACGACCATCTGCTCCTCGGGAGTGGTGCCGTCGGGGAAGTACTCGACGATGGTGTAGATGAGCGACTCGTCAACCACGCCGCCGTTCACGCCCACCTCGCTGGGAGCATCCCAGGTGAGGATAGCCTTCTGGTTGTCCTCGTTGCCCGTGATCCAGTAGTTCTCGACGGCCATGGGAACGTCAACGCCGGCAAACACGGTAGCCTCGCTGGCCTTGCCGCGGCCATACTCGTTCTCGGCCACGATGATGTAGGAATTCTTGCCGTTCAGGGGCTGCTCGTCGATCCACTCCAGGGCCTGGCCGGGCTCTACGTTCTCAAACGTCTTCAAGGGGATGGCCGAGCCGCTGCGGTAGATATAGACCGTCAGGGGGCCTTCCAGGGGACGCTGGGCATAGTCAACGCTGGGTGCATTGAAGGCGAAGTTCACCTTCAACAGGCCCGTCTTGTCGTTCTCGACGCTCAGGTTCTCGACGCTGTAGGGGGCAAATGCCGAACCCACCAGGGTGATCGAGATGTCGTCGATGCTGGGCGAGATGTAGCTGCTGGCTACATCGGCCACCATGAGGATCGAGGGATAGTACTTGCCGGTCTCGCTGGCGATGACCTCCTTCTCGATCAGCACCTTCTCACCATAGTTGGTGAACGGCAGCTGGTCGGGATATACGGTCTGGCTCTCGGGATTCATGGCCATGCCGATACCGGCATAACCCGGGCACACCTGGTTATAGGAGCTGTAGGTCCAGTTGAAGGCGTAGGTGTAAACCATGTCCTTCTCGAGCTTGATGGCGGGCATGTATAGCCAGATGTTCTCTACCGGGTGCTGCACAAAGTATCCATAGCCGCCCAGGGCCAGATTCTGGTTGTAGCTGCTCCACAGCCAGCGATACTCGTTGGTGCTGTAGATCGACGAGTCGTTGACGGTGTAGAAGAAGCGTGCATCGGCCTCGGTGTCAAACGTGTTGCTGTAGGGTGCGGTATAGACGCCGATAAAGGCCTCGGCACTCACGCGCTTGCCCTCGCCGCCCTGGTTGCTGATCGAGACGGTGTAGCTGTGTACACCGACGCCCTTGACCTCATTGTCGGTCCAGCTTGCCTGGCTGCCGGCCTCGACGGGGAACTGGGCCACGGTCTCCTCACCGCCGTCGCGGTAGATGTTGGCCGTCAGTGCATCGGTCAGGGGGGCACCGTCGAGCTGGGTGGTGGGAACGGTGAAGGTCACGTCGGCGATCATCTCACCCTCCTCGTCGGGCGTGATGGTCAGGTTGGTCACCTCGGCGGGAGCATTGTTCTGGCCCAGCTTGTTCACGGCCATCGAGTAAACAAAGATACCCGAGGCATTGTCCTCGCGCTGGGTATAGACGCGCACGGCAAAGTAGTAGGTGCCGCTCTCGGGCATCTGGAAGTCAACTTCCCACGGGGTGGTGGTACCGCCCACGTCATAGGAGTCGTTGGCATCCAGCACCTGGAAGGTCGACAGGTCGGTCGGGTCGGTGCCCACGAGCAGGCTGGCGCGCTCCTTGTAGTTGGCCCAGGTGTTGCGCATGTTCACGATCAGGGCATAGGTGATGCCTTGCTCGATGTTGATGCCCGGCGAGATCAGGTAGTCGTCGGCGCCGTTCTGGTCCTCACCCATGTTGTAGGGACCGGTGTAGATGCCCCAGCAGCTGTTGTAGTCGTTGAACTGCCAGGTATAGATGGTGCCCCACTGGCTCTGGTCGTTGTTGGCATTGACGACGGTCCACAGGTCGCGCAGCGTGGCGTCGCTGAAGTTGTCAAAGTAGGGAGCCTCAAATGCGGTACCGGCCAGCACGCCGTTGGACTGCACTGCCTCGCCGACCTTGCCGTCGCCGTTGACCGGGGTCACGATGTAGGAGTAGCGCTCCATCTTGGCGGGCAGGGTCTCGCTGAACTCACAGGCGGTCAGGCCCTCGGCCACGGTGACGTTGCCGGGCATGCGCACCACCTTGTAGGTCACATTCTCGAGATAACCGCCGTTCACGCCGGTGGCGGGAGCGGTCCACGTCAGGTGGCTCACGCCGTTCTCCACGGCCAGGTTCAGGTTGCTGACGGGCAGCGGGGTGTCATAGCCGGCAAAGGTGTACAGGCTGTTGACGGGCGAGAAGCCGCCCTCGTTCTCGAACAGCACATACACGTAGTGGTTGTCGTTGCTCACCGTCTGGTTGAAGCTCTGCTTGCTGCCGGGAGCAACCGATACATAGTTGGCAATCATCTCGCCGTCGAGCCACACGCTCATCATCACGTTGCCACTGAGGGGGCTGCCGCTGTAGGTCGTGGTGGGCACGGTGAAGGTGATGTTGCCCGTCGTGCCGCCGCCGTCAAAGGCGAAGGCCAGGTCGCTCGTGGCTGCGGGAGCCATGTCGGGAGCCTGGTTGCCGGGGAAGAACACCGACGGTGCCTGCTCGTTGTTGTTCAGCTCCTCGATGAGCGTGATGCTGGCGTCCATGGGGTCGATGGCATAGATGCCCGAGCCCTGCTGGGTCACTGCCATCCACAGGAAGCACGCGCTGCGGGGCTCATAGCCCATACCCTGCACATAGAGCGTCGGCATCACTTCCAGGGCGTCGATAGCGCGGGCGTCGCCGCTGTACTTGTCCATGCCGTAGAGGTAGCCGTCGGCACCCACACAGTACATGTTGCCGTCGGGCGTGAAGCCCAGCGTCAACGGCTGGAAGTTGTTGGGCCACGGGCAGATGACGTCAAACGTGCGGGTCTCGGGATTCCACTTGGCCATGTTCAGGCCCGACAGGTCGTTGTTGTACTGCACCGAGTAGATGATGTCGCTGGTCACGTCATAGGCCATCACCGAGGGGATGAAACTGTAATCCACCTGTTCATAGACCTGTGACCACAGTTCGCTGAAGTCGGTGCGGCTCAAGCCGTTGTACTCAACACCGTTGAGCGAGCCGAACAGCTCCATCGGCCTGGCACCCACGAGCTGGTCGCGGCCCATGGCGCTGGCCATGAAGTTGTAGCGCAGGTCGGTGGCAAGGGCCTGGAAACCGTCGTTGCTGCCGATGGTGTAGGAGTAGATGCCATAGGGCACCGAGCCGATGCCGTAGTTTGCCCACTCGTTAGAGTTGGTCAGGTTGACATACATCGTCAGACCCTGGAACTGGTCTGCACTGGGTGCCTTCTTCCTGGAACTGGACTCACGCTTGGAGAGCATCTTGGCCCTCTGCTGCGTCTTCACGACCTGCTTCATGGCTTTGGGGGCCGCGTTGTAGGTCGTGGACTGCTCGCCGGCCGATGCCATCAGGGCCACCAGCGCGAGCATTGCGAGTAAGGTTTTGGGTCTTCTCATTATCCAAATTGTTTAATGGTGATTAATGATTACCGCCGGTGCGGGAACACCTCACGGCTGGTTAATTTAAACATTGCAAAAATACTACTTCCCGCGTGCAAAATCATCGTGCAGGGCATGGCAAAATGTACAGATTTCGGCATTTTACACAAAAAATGCCCGAAATCGGTGATTCCGAGTGGCTTATTGATGGTGGAACGGTGGTTTTTTACTGCTGCGACTCCCGCCGTGCCAGGCGCTGGTACTGCGACGGCGTCAGGCCCGTGATGCGCTTGAACGACGAGACAAATGTCGAGCGCGACTTGAAGCCCACGCTCTCCGAGATGGCCTCGATGGTGTAGTTGCCGTAGTGCTCCACGTCGCCCATGCGCTTGCAGGCCTCCTTGATGCGGTAGGAATTGAGGAAGTTGTTGAAGTTCTGCTGGTAGTACTCGTTGATGACCTGGGACACATACTTGTACTTGGAGCCCGACAGCATCGCCAGGCGCTCCAGCGAGAAGTCGGCACTGTAGATCTCCTCGCTGTTGTCCATCACCTGCTGGATGCGGGCCAGCAGTTGCTGCTTGTCCTCGTCGCTCAGGTGGCTGCTCTTGTACTTGACCTCGGCGTCAGCGTCGGTGGTTTCCTTCTCGGGCTCGTCGTCGGGGGCGGTGGCGATGGCGGGGAGCGCCTCGGCGCGCGGGGGCTCCTTCTCCTGCAGCTGGCGGCGCATGCGGCGTTCTTCCTCCTCGGCCCGCAGCATCTCGACGTTCTTCTGGTACAGCGACTCGTTGGAGCGCGTCAGCTCGCCGTTCTTGCGGTACACGAGGTAGAGCAGCACGGCCAGCACCAGCAGGAAGCCCAGCGACGTCAATGTCACGATGCTCATCACCTCGCGGTGCTGCCTCATCTCGTTCATCTCCTGCTCCATGCCCTTCAACTCGTTGCGGAATTCCATCTCGTTGACGCTGGCCAGTTGCTGGTAGTTGGTCAATGTGTCCTTGAGCAGGGCAAACTGGTTATAATAATGTTCGCGCGAGCGGTCATCGCCCAGTTGCTTGTAATATCGCGAGAGCATCCCGTACACTTCCAGTTTGCAGTCCTTCATCTCAAGATCCACGGCGATTTTCTCGGCCTGGTGGATGTCGGCGACGGCATTGCGGTAGTCACCTTTCATGGCGTGGACCTTGCCCTTCTCGATGAGGGTGAAGTAGATGAGGCGGGAATACTGGGTCGTGTCGATCAACTGCAACTGGCTGTTATATAGCTTGATGGCCACGTCGGGACGGCCCTGCTCCACGCTGTTGAATGCCTGGTAGAGCAGCTTGTTGTAGCGGCGCAGGATCCACGTCTCGTTGTCCTCGGGCAGTTTCAGGTACTGGTTCCAGATGGGGGTGATCTGGGACAGGCCGCCCTGGGTGTGGGCCATGGCCAGCACGTCGGTGCTCGCCATGTCGGTGTGCTTGTCGTCGCCGGTCTTGAGGCCCACGGTGAGTGCCTGCTTGTAATAGTCCAGTGCCTTGGTACCCAGTTCATAGTCACCGCATTCCTCCGAGATGGTCTGGTACATGCACCCGAAGCCCAGGTAGATGTTGGCATCCTCGATGCCGGCCTGGGTGGCGATCTCGCGGGCGCGCGTCAGGCAGTCAAAGCACTTGGGGTAGTCATAGAAGTCATAGAAGTAGATCGACCACAGCCTCATGTTGGCCTCCTTGCACTGCGACTTCTGCTCCAGCGACATGGATTTCTCGTAGCGGTTGGCGATGATCGTGTAGCACATCAGTGCCGTGTCCTTGCTGCCCCCGTCGTTGAAGTCCTTGTCGGCCATGTCGAGGAGCCGCTCCACGGGCAGGTCCAGCCACTTGCTGTGCTCCCGCGACGGTGCCAGGGCGCTGCCGGGCAACACCGTCGCCAGGACAAGAAACAAGAGCACTATGTTTCTGGATACGCTACCCATCATCGTTGATAATTACCCGCAAAAGTAAGTAAAAAACCTCAGAATCACTTCCTCCTGGATGATAAAAAAGGGCCATGGCACGCCGATGCCGGCCGGCTGCTATTCCATCATCGCGGGGAGGGAGACAAACTGGTAGCCCTTCTTCTTGAGCGCCTTGATCAAGGCGGGGAGGCGGTCATAGAATTTCTCGACGCGGCGCTCGTCGGTGCCCAGGTGCATCATGAGCAACTGGCCGTTGAGGGTGTTCTCCCGCTCGCAGCGCATGATGCGGTCCCACAGCCACTTGTTGTCGCGGTAGCTGTTGCCGCCCTCGATGCCGGGCCAGGTGTAGTCCATGCTGCTGGCGGTGCCGGGCGAGAAATTGATCAGTTGCAGGCCCATCTCGCGCGCCCAGGCTGCCACGGTCGCATTGTGCCACTCATAGGGGGGGATCATCCACGGCGCGCTCTGGGGCGTGATGCCAAACCGGGCCATCGCCGCGTAGCTCTTGACGATGTCGTCGCTGAATTGCTCCTTGTCGATGAGCAGCGAGTCGCGCTTCTGCCAGTCGCAGTACAGCAGATGACCGTAGCTGTGGCTGCCCACGTAGTGGCCGTCGGCAACCAGACGGCTCACCACGTCGGGGTACAGGTCAAAGAAGCGTCCCGTGAAGAAGAAGGCCCCCTTGACGCCCTGCTGCTTGAGCGTGGTGATGATGCGCTCGGCGCCGTCGGCGCGGTCGTCGGCGGTAAAGACGAGGGTGATCTGCTTCTTGCTGGCATCGCCGCGCACGATGGCTCCCTCGTCCCACAGGAAGCGGCCGCTGGACGCCTTGCCCTCCATCTCGTAGAACGAGAAGGGGAACGTCAACGACGCGGTGCCGTCCATGGTGGGCTCGTTGGTGCTGTAGTCGTGGGTGTTGTCGTGGAAGACGACGTCGCCCGGCTGGAACAGGTCATAGGTGTTGCCCTCGATATTGAGCATGTCGTCGGCCAGGTTCACGCCCTTGAGGCTGTTGAAGATGGTGGCATATACCGGGCCGTCCACGAGGCCGCCCGTGGGCATCCCGACGCGTTCCATCACATAGTTGCTGTGGGGCGCATGGGGGTAGGTCCCGCCGCGGGGCAGCTCCACGATCATGCTTGTGCCCCACGGGTTGCATCCCAGCAGCCAGTCGCGCAGGGCCGCCTCCATCTCCATGAATTGGCGATCGCCCGTCAACTGGCGGTAGAGGATGCACTGCGTCAGTAGCGCCGTGGTCAGGTTGTTGCTGCACCAGATGCCCGGCACGCCCCACAGGAACGGGCTATCCGATTCCTCGGCCCGCTGCTGCACGCGCTCGATGCCCGCCTTGATGTTGCGGATGAACTCGGCACGCAGCCGCGCGTCCTTGCCCTCGGCCTGCTGGACCACGCGCACGTGGCCCATGTTCATGAAGGGGTACCACTGGTAGTGGCGCGCGCTGTCGGCTCCCATCCACGGGGTGACGGGCTCGCGCCGGCCATATTCCACCGCCTGGGTCAGATACCTGTCCTCGCCGGTCATGCGGTAGAGCTCGATGGCTCCCAGCTCCATGTCATCCACCCAGTTGTCTTCCTCATAGATGTAGGGCGACACCACGCTCACCGTCTGGGCATTGCCTGGCTTGTCGATGCCCATCTGGTAGGCGTCGGCGGCCTTGGCGCCGATCCGTGCGGCAAACTCGGGATAGTACGGTGCCAGCACCTGTGACCCCAGTGCAAAGTCGCTGGCAAACTTGCCTGCCGTGCTGGCCGCTCCCATGGTGGCGTTCATGTACTTGCCGCGCTGCTGGGGCTTGCCGTCGATGTAATAGACGGGGCGGCCGTTGTTGGGGCCCCAGCCATAGTCGGCGGGGTCGTCCTTGGGCAGCTTCATGCCGATGTGGTCGCGGTCGTCGGCGATCTGGTTGTAGAGTTCGCCCTTGCCGGGGTTCATCTTGTCGAGCCACGTGAGGCCCCAGTAGATCTCGTCGATGATGTCGGGGATGCCGTTGGCCCCTTCCAGCCCGTTGGCCTGGTACTGGTCGCCGAAGGCTCCCGGGCACTCTTGCCACGCCAGCATCATCTGGTAGATGGCGTTGGCGCTCGTGGTGGTGTATTGCAGCAGGTCGGCGGCGTCGTGCCAGCCGCCGGTCACATCGATGCGTTGCCCCTCCTTGTCGGGGTGGTAGCGCACGTAGGCGTCCTTGACGTGGCAGCTGTCGCGCTGGAACGGGTTGAAGCCGCAGCGCTGTTGCCGCATGTAGTTGAGCACAAAGTCGGCCGTGCCGTCCCACACGTGGTTGTTGATCGGGAACACGGGCGACTGCACGCCTGCCGCCACGATGCGGTAGGCCCCCTCGACGTTAAAGTCGCTGAAGTCCAGCCGCCAGGCCGATTGCATCTGCCCCAGTGGCCTTTTCCCGGTTGCCTTGGCCGATCGGTAGGCCGTCTTGCCGGTGTAGGCATCCACCAGTTCAAATTCACTCACGGCCACCTTGTCCTCGCTCATGAGGACGGCCACCTTGGTGGCACCGGGCAGGTAGCCCAGCTGGTTGATGCGTATCCATCCGGCGGCTTGTGCCGCGTCGTGGCCAGTCATGGCCACGGCCATGATGACAATGATCAGTGCTAGTCTATTCATAATCAGTAGTCTGTTGTCGATTGCGGGGTCCCTTCTTGCCGAACCCTGCGACAAATATACTATTTTTTCCCGACTCGGGTATAAAACCCGTCATGACGAAACAATGACGGCGGGGTGCGTGCCCCGCCGTCATCTTCAATATAGTTTAGTTAATGGTATTGGGTTCTGGCTTGTGGATTAGCCCAGTCGCTTGAGCTTCACGGTGAAGTGGCGCATCAGGGGAGCTTCCCACTCGATGGCGACACCGCGGGTGATCTCGTTGCGGCGGTCATAGACGTTCTTCAGGGCGGCGGCAATCACGTTCATGTGGTTGTCGGTATAGACGCGGCGAGCGATGCACAGGCGCAGCAGGTCGAGACCGCCGAAGCGGTTCTCCCTGGTCACGGGGTCACGGTCGGCCAGGATGTAACCGATCTCGCAACCGCGGATGCCGGCCTCCAGATAGAGCTCGCAGGTCAGCGTCTGGGCGGGGAACTCTTCCTTGGGAACGTTGCACAGCACCCTGTCGGCGTCGATAAACAGGGCATGGCCGCCCACGGGACGCTGATAAGGAATACCATACTCGTCGAGCTTCTTGGCCAGATACTGAACCTGGTGGATGCGGGTCTCCAGCATCTCAAACTCGGTGTTCTCGTCCAGACCGACTGCCAGTGCGTTCAGGTCACGGCCGTTCAGACCACCGTAGGTGAGGAAGCCCTCAAAGGGGATGCAGAACAACTTGGCACCCTCATACCAGTCCTCGCGGTTGGTAGCGATAAAGCCGCCCATGTTCACCAGGCCGTCCTTCTTGGCCGACATGGTCATGGCGTCAACATAGGAGTACATCTCGCGGGCAATCTCCTTGATGGTCTTGTCGGCGTAGCCCTCCTCACGGGTCTTGATGAAGTAGGAGTTCTCGGCAAAGCGGGCGCTGTCCATCACCACGGGCACGTTATACTTGTGGCACAGCTCGCAGGTGTCCTTGATGTTCTGCATCGACACGGGCTGACCACCCACGGTGTTGTTGGTCACGGTCAGTACCATGAAGGGGACGTTGCCGGGGTTCTCCTTGAGCACCTTCTCCAGCTTCTCGAGCGAAACGTTGCCCTTGAAGGGAATCTCGAGCTGGGTGTCCTTGGCCTCGTCGATGGTGACGTCGATGGCCTTGGCATGGCGGCTCTCGATGTGACCCTTAGTGGTGTCGAAGTGGGCGTTGCCGGGGACAACGTTGCCTTCCTTCACCAGATAGGAGAACAGCACGTTCTCGGCTGCACGGCCCTGGTGGGTGGGGATGACATACTTGAAACCGAAGATGCGCTGTACCACGCTCTCAAACTTGTAGAACGAGCTGGCGCCGGCATAACTCTCGTCACCCAGCATCATCTCGGACCACTGGCGGTCGCTCATTGCACCCGTACCCGAGTCGGTCAGGCAGTCGATGTAAACCTGCTCAGCCTTGAGCATGAAAACGTTGTTGTGAGCTTCCTTGAGCCACTGTTCGCGCTCGGCACGGGTGCTCTTGCGCAGGGGCTCGATCATCTTGATCTTCCAAGATTCGGCAAAAGGTAATTCCATTGATAATTAATTATTTAGGTTAAACTTTTCTTTACATTTCATCAAAAATTGAACCCCTTAAAAAAGGTAATTATATTCAATTTTTATGCAAAGTTAAGGCAAGTTGACGAACTGGCAAAATCTTAGCCGATTTTTTTGCCCCATTGATATTTTTTAACAATCCAGCCCGCCTCGACTGACTGTTCACCGAGTCGCCTGCAATCATGCCTCACCCCAATCCCCTAAGCCAAGTAGGAAGACAAGAAAGACAAGAAGGACAATGATAAAATAATTTATTGATTATCAATATTTTGTCTTTTTGTCTTCTATTATAAAAACTTTCTATATATGCATTTGCATATTTGTCTGATTTCTTGACGTTTATGTCAACCTCACTTCGCGTCTTAGCGTGAAGTTCGTTTGGTACTATTTTTCAAACAACCATAACAACCTGTTTGACAACAATCACAACCTTGTTTTTTTTGGCATCCGCACTGTAATTGCGAGCCCCTTGCGAGCAATCAACTTAAAAAAACTTTCTATATAACACATTTCGTATTAAGCTGATTTTCTGAGCTTTTCGTTCATTCTATCCAAGGCCTTTTGAGCCCTTGCTATCTTCTTCTCAAGAAGTTGTTTTTCATCAACGGCACATAACTTTTCGTTGAACTCGGCTCCATCCCTGACCATGGAGAAGAAGATTTTGGCTATTTTATGTGCGGTGCAGACGATGGCATATCTGTGCCCACCCTTGGCTTTCTGTCTCCTGAAGTAATATCCCATAAGGTTCTTCGAGTCTTTGACGGCATTGGCGCATTGCCTGAAAGCCTGCCCGGCGATGCTCATTCTCTTTGGGACATGGCTTGACAGGACTTTACTGCCCGATATCTTGTTGTTTGGTACGATGTTGAGCCATTTGCAGAACTTTGCTGGTGTCTGAAACTTGTCGACGAAGTCGTGTCCCAGTTCACCGACAAGAGTCAGCAGCGCTCCTGGCCCGACTCCTGGGATTGCCATTGTGTTCACTCCCCACAAGGCGTGGGCATACATCTCGATGTCAAAGTTCACGGCGTTCTTCTTTGCGATACGCTTTTTCGACCGCTTCAGTTCGGGTCTTTCCATGTCCACATGGGCGGCATATTGCTTGGCGATTTGCTGGATTTTCATATCGCACAGTCTTGCCTGATGCTGGAAGTGCTCATAGTTTTCGAGGCTTTGTTCCAGTTCAAACAGGTGGTCTTCGTCCCAGGTGCCCTCCAACGAGTGAATGAAGGTCTCCCTGGATGCTTTGCAGTTGCTGTCCGCCAGTTTGGCGAGTTCCTCCGCATTCCTCTCTCCTCGGATGATCGCCCTGATCATTCTCATGCCCGACACGCCGGTGATGTCACGCAGCACGTTAGTGATCTTGACGTTCATCTGCTCCAGTGCCTTCTGCATGTGGTGTACCGCTTTTGCCGCCTGCTCAAGTTGGCTGTCCCTGTGCCTGGAGATGTTGCGTATGCGCCTGGCCAGGTTCTCGGGCTGGAAACTCGGTTTGAGAAGACCGTAACTGTGCAGCAGCATGAGCCATTCGGCATCCGCCTCATCAGTCTTCTTGTCGCTATAGCTTTTCACGTCTCTGGGATTGACCAGAATCACGTCAAAGCCCTTGTCCTTGAGCAGCATGAAGATCGGGATCCAGTAAACACCTGTGGACTCCATGGCCACCGTGTCGATGCCGCAAGCCAAGAGATAATCCGAGATTTCATTCAGATCTTTGGTGAAACTGCCAAACCTGCGGTTGTTCTCCCCGTCGCGATCAGCAGGAACGCATACCTGCATTTCCGTGGCGGCAACATCGATACCCGCTGCGTTCGGGTTGACGATTTTCAGCGCCAAGCCCTTGTCTGTCTTGATTATTTGTGCTTTCTTTGCCATGACTTTGAGTAAGTGACTTTGAAGTAAATAAAAACGAGAAGAGACTGACACCTCTGAGAATGAATAAGTTTCTATACGGCATCCAACGGCCAATCTACTTCACACAGGTGTTCAGGGCCAGCTTAGCGCTTGGATTCTGCAATCCAAAAGAACTGTGGTCTACGTCCTCTTCTTCGACTTCAAAGTTACTTTTTTTTGAGATAGTGAGAGAAATCCCGATGGACAAAGTGTTATACTCCGGGACTTCTCTGACGACACAAGGAGGCGGACCTTGCTTCGCGTCTTCGCGGCTTAGCGTGAGATTCGGTCAGGACAAGACGTGAGGGTCAGATCGAGAGGCGTCGCAGCGTCTCCAGCAGGTCATAGTCGATGGGCTTTTTGCCGGCGATGGCCTTGGAGAATGGCACATAGATCATCTTCTCGTCGTCGTCGCCGATCATGACGTTGCGCTGGCCCTCGAGCAGCGCGTCGATGGCCGCGGCACCCATGCGCGAGGCCAGGATGCGGTCCAGCGCCGTGGGGCTGCCGCCGCGTTGCAGGTGGCCCAGTATGGTCACTCTCACGTCATACTGCGGATACTCCTTGCGCACACGTTCGGCCAGACCCATCGCGCCGCCGGTGACGGGACTCTCGGACACCAGCACGATAGACGAATTCTTGCTCTTGCGGAAGCCCCGCTCGATGAGTTCGGCCAACTGGTCGTGCTCGGTCGAGATCTCGGGGATGATGGCGGCCTCGGCTCCCGTGGCAAGGGCGCCGTTCAAGGCCAGGAAGCCCGACTCGCGCCCCATCACCTCGATGAAGAACAGGCGGGCATGGCTGCTCGCCGTGTCGCGGATGCGGTCCACACACCACATGATGGTGTTCAACGCCGTGTCATAGCCGATGGTGTGGTCGGTCCCGCTCAGGTCGTTGTCGATCGTGCCGGGCAGGCCCACGATGGGGAAGTCAAACTCGCTGGCAAACTGGCGGGCGCCGCTCAACGAGCCGTCGCCGCCGATGACCACCAGCGCGTCGATGTCGTGCTTCTTGATGTTTTCCCACGCTTGCTGGCGCCCCTCGACGGTGCGGAACTCCTTGCAGCGGGCCGTCTTGAGGATGGTGCCGCCGTGGTGGATGATGTTGGACACGTTCTGGGTCTGGAATTCCACAATCTCGTCATCGACAAGGCCCTTGTAGCCACGATAGATGCCCTTGACCTTGATGCCGTTGTAGATCGCTGAACGGGTGACCGCGCGGATGGCGGCATTCATGCCGGGGGCATCACCTCCCGACGTCAGCAGGCCGATAGTCTTGATTTTTGCCATAAGAAGATACTATTCTTTAATGATTTGATGATTTGTCGGCTGCAAAGGTAATGATTTTTTGGCTCATCTGCAAAAAGTGGGGCGCGTCCAAGAGTTCGCCTCCGGCACCAGTATTGCCGCAATAAAAAACGGCACCTGCTCTCGCAGACGCCGTCATTCTCATGTTTTACTATTGCTTGCGTTTTACTATGGGATAGTTTTCAAGGCTTGTTTAATAATCATTTAATCAACATTAACTACCATCAAAAGATCTTATTCTAGTTTAAAATTAGTTAGCTTTGTTATGTTTTGAAAGTTTGTCACGAATTATATATATTGATAATCCGGATCAATACCATTTGCGCTGCAAAGGTAAGGCCGCCGCGTCGTTTTCTATTATGAAAAACGCCAAAAATGTTTGTAAAAATTGTAGTTTTTTTGACCTCAAATTTGTCAAAATTTGACCTGTAAAAACGACAACAACTTATTATCCAAGCGAATAGAAATACAAATCGCCCATTAGTAGAAATTGAAAAAATCACCTCAAAAAACGAGGTGATTTTTTCAATTCTTGTTCATGCAGGAAGGCTCCTTCACGATGCCGGACGCTTACCGCTCGGTCGAAACCGTGATGGTCTTGCCGGCACTGTGGGCACTCAACTGAGGGGCATACTGGCTCTGGATGGTGGCGATGCCCGAGGTGAATTCGCCGGGATTGGTCACCCACACGTCATAGCCGATGATGTGCGTGCCCTTGCTCAGGTTGTTGATGAACACGTTGGTCTGGGTGTCCTTGGTCTCCAGGTAGAACCAGGTGGCGTCCTCGCTGCGGTAGCCCGACAGCTGGTCCACCGGCTCGAAGCAGGCGGCACGCTCGTCGGTCATGGTGACATAGTCCATGTCCTTGTTGACCTTGATGATGACGCGCACCTTGACCTTGTCGCCCACCTTGAACGACGTGGCGCTGCGCAGCTTGCCGTCCTGGCCGTAGAGGTAGTATTCCTTGCTGATCGACATCTCCTCGATCGACTTCTCCTGGATCTGGGTCATCGGGGCCTTGAACTGGCTATAGACGGCACCCCATGCGGGTCCGCTGCCGCTCCGGTCGATGACGACGTTGCCGGTCGTGCTGGCGGGCAGCGTGGTGCGGAAGTATCCCAGCCACTGGGCCATCTTGTCGAGGTTGACGGGCTGGCCGGCCACGGTGATGGTGGGTGTGGTGCCGCGCTCAAGCCACTGGCTGCCGGTGCTCAGGATGCTGTTGACGGCGTCGGCTGCCAGGCTGTAGCTGCCCCAGTCGTTGCTCTGCTTCATGAGCAGCATCCACTTGCGCACCTGGTCGATCTCGTCCTGGCGGGGATCCACCTCGTTCATGGCACGCAGGATGGTGCTGGTGTAGGCCACCTTGTCATATTCCCACCAGCCGTTATCGCGCTGCAGGTTGTCCCAGTACATGCCCAGGCTGGGCTTCACCATGGCAAACTGGCGGATGCTCTCGATGATCTGGTGGGCCGTCTTCTGGTGGCCGTTGCGGTTGAGCGTCATGGCATAGAAGGCTTTCTCGCTCAGGCTGAGGCCCTTGCCCCAATTCTTGTCCATGTACTTGACGGTATTCTTCATCAGGTCGGCACTGGCCTTGTCCGGCTTCACTTCGGGGAAGAGTGAGCGGGTGTAGGCATAGTCGGTGAAGCTACCGTAGGGGTTCTTGCTGTATCGCTTGATCTCGCTCAGGCGGATGAGGCTCACCTTGTCATAGTAGGCCAGAGCGCGCTCGATCATGCGGTTGAGGCGGGCATCGTCGGGAAGGTAGCCCAGGTGCTTGATGTCGCCGATGATCTCCAGCACGGCCCCGGTGGTCCACAGGCTGGACTCGCAGTTGGGGTGGATGAACCACGTGAAGCCGCCGTCGCTCATCTGCAGCTTCTCGAGCGCAGTGATGATGTTGTCGTACTCGCGGCTGACGGTCGCGTCGTCAAACAGTTCGCCCAACTTAGACATCCTGAGCGTCTGGCGGTCGGCCTCGCGCACCCAAGGCGATGCCAGCAGCGTGCCGATTTTGAGGTCCTGGTTCTTCTGGAGCATCGACACGAGGGTCGAGTCCTCGCTGTGCTGTTTCCAGTAGGTGACGGCCTCCTTGATCTGGGGCTGGGACTTGGCCACGCCCTGGGCCACTTGCAGGGCAAACAGGCTGTGGGCGGCGCGGGTGGCAATCTGGTAGTTGATGTCAAAGATCGTCGGCAGGGCCAGCACGCAGTACCACGTGGGGTTGTCACAATACTCGAGCGTCACGCGGGCATCGGCAGGGAACTGGGGCAGGGCCGTCTCGTAGTGGGACTGTGCCGCCTCGATATAGAACGGCTCGGTCTCGATGACGGGCGAGATGGTCGTCAGCACGGGCACCATCACCTGCTCGCCGTCGCCGTAGCGGCTGTTGGCGGCCTTGATGCGGAAGCCCACCATGGCCACGGTTTCGGGCACGAGCCAGTCGATGGTCACGGCCTCGCTGCCGTTGCCGTCGAGCTGCAGGTTGAACTTGCGGGTGGCATAGATGTCGCCGCTGCTCGGGTCAAACAGCTCGATCACGGCGTCACACTGGGCGGCCTGGTCAGTGGCGTTCTGTACCGTGGCGGCCAGGCGGGCCTTGTCGCCCTGGCGCAGGAAGCGCGGCATGTTGGAGCGCACCATCAGGGGCTTCTGGGTCAGGACCTCGGCCATCCACTGGCTGCCGACGGCCTTCTCGTTCCACGCGACGGCCTGGGTGATCCAGGTGGTGTTGAAGTTGGGCACCTCAAACTGCACCTGCACGTTGCCCTTGTCATCGCTGGTGAGCATCGGCATCCACAGGGCGGTCTTCACGTCGCTCTCACGCAGCACCACCTTGTCCAGGTTCTTCTCATCGACCTGGATGGCCGATTCCTCAGCCTCGGTGGCCAGTTGATCGCTTGTAGCGACCTCCTCCACCTTCATCGCGCGGGTGACCTCGCGAAGTTCGCCGTCCATCCTGGCCTCCGTCCTCATGGGCATTGCCCCCAGCATCCCTTTAGAACTCGACTCATACATGTTGTAATTGCTGTAACGTGAGCCGAAGAATGACTGGTAATAGGTGAACAGGTAGGGAGCGACGATGCCGTCGTTGTCGGGGATGTCAAACTTGGTGCCGGTCCAGTAGGCACTGGACGTGCGGCCACCGGACAGGGAGACGGGCCTCAGGTATCCTGCCTGTCCCGTGCGTCGCCAGTTGGTATAGAGCCAGTTGTTGGGGGCGATGCTGGCGATGGCCTTGTCATACATGTCGAGCAGCATGGCGGCGCGCACGGGCTTGCCGTTCTGGTCGGTCAGGGTAAAGGTCCACTGCTCGACGTCGCCCGGTGCCAGCTTGTCGCGGAAGGATGTGGCGCTGATCTTCAGGTCCTCGGCCTTGTAGGGGTTGCTCAGCGATGCCATGTCGTGCCAGGACTGGGAATCCCAGTAGGTGGCAAACTGCACCTCGACGTCGGCTCCGGCACGCTTGGGCAGCGGCACGGTGAAGTCGTGCAACCCCGAGCGATAGTCGAGCCAGCCCTGGGCAACGACCTCGTCGGTGGTATAGGCCATGTAGTAAATGTGGGCCCGCGGCACCGACACGCCGATGGTCAGGTGGCCCGTGTTGGCCTTATCGACGCGTCGCTCCAGCGGCGAGATCCACAGGGGGCAGTCCTTGACGGGCGGCACCTTGTCGGTCTTGCGGTACAGGGTGATGACGGCCGTGGCATCCACGTCCTTCTCCCCGTCATGGGCATCCAGGATGTGCACCTTGAGGGAATATCGGCCCGAGGGCAGGCTGGTCAAGTCGATGGTCGGGTCGGCAGTGCTCAGGTTGCCGGTCTTGACCGGCTCGGTGCCGCCAATCGGCGTCACCTCCCAGGTGCACCACACGGGCTTGGGATCCTCGTCGGTGGTGTTGTAGGTGAGCGGCAGCTTGATGGGCTTGTCGTTGTAGTAGGTGTTGTGGTTCTCCACGCCCAGATCGATGCCGCGGCGCGTACCCACGATAAACGAGGTGGTCTCCTCGTGGGTCTCGCCGGCATCGGTCGTCACCGTGGCCACGACTCGGTAGTTGTAGCGTGACCAGCAGTATCGGCCGGGCTTGTAGCCCTCGTTCTCGCTGAAGAGGCCCGGCTTAAACGTGAACATGAACTGGCCCTGCTCGTCGGTCTTCAACGTGGTGTCCATCAGGTGGGTGCCGTCATTGTCGCGGTGGCGCCACCACCACCATGACCACTCGTCCTGGATGAGCGAGAGGCGCACCGTGGTACCGGCGACGGGCATGCCGCTATAGGTCATGGCCTTGCCCTTGACCTTGACGGGCTGCCCGGCGTCATAGCCCCTGCGGGCGTCAGGGAAGGTGACCTCAAACGTCGGCGTCTTGTACTCGCTCACGTTGACTGACCGTTGAGCGATGCGCTCGTTGTAGGAGCCTTGATGGGTCGTCATCGTGATGCTGAACATGCCGTTCATGCGGTCCTTGGGCACGACAAAGGAGCCCTCGGCGCGGCCATAGGCGTCGGTGACGGTCTTCAACGTGTCGATGGGCTGGCGGTTCTTGTCCATGAAGATGACGGTCACCTCCTTCTCGGCAAGGGGCGTGCGGCCCTCGGACGTGGTCGTGAAGGCGACCGATGCCCAGTGCACGGTCTCGCCCGGGCGATAGACGCCCAGGTCGGTGTAGATGTTTCCGCCTATGCTCGAGTAGGAATTGTCGTGCAGGCGGGAGTAGCTCAGCGGCAGGCCATACTTGTCGTCGCCCTTGGCAGCCCGCAGCTGCACGTTGTCAAACCTCATGCGGCCGTTGGTGGGGTGATTGTAGGTCTCGGGCATCGATATCAGTCCGTTGGCATCGGTCGTCCCCATCTTGCCGTGGATGTTGTTATAGCCGCTGTAGTTGACCGTCACCCCGGGCAGGGGTTTGCCGCTCTTGACGTCCACAACGGCGATGCGGTCGTTGCCGTCCTGGCGGATAGCGGTCATTATGGCCATGTTGCTTACCCACAGGACGTTGTAGTTGTGCATCCTCTGGCTGCTGTTCCCTGCCTTGCCGTCCATGGCGATGTTGTCGGGAGACAGGACATAGGCTCCGCAGGGCAGCGGCGGCAACATCACCTTCACCTGGCTGATGGTAAAGGGCACTTGCCCCTGGGCTGTCATCGGGTGCGAGGCAACGAGCTTCAGCTGGCCGATGGGCAGTTCATACTCGTCCAGCAGGCCGTCGGGGATGCGATACACGTTGATATTGTATCTATTGACGTTGGTTATCCTGATGGTCAGCGGGATGCTGTCGGTAGTGGAGCGCGTGAGCGGGTAGGATATATACACCTCGCGCGACTCCATCTCGGTGATGCGGTTCTCGATCTCGGGGGTGAAAACCGACTTGGGGAAACATGCTACATATTCCTTCAACAGCTTGTAATAGTCCTTATTGTCGCTCAGGTAGAGATGCTTGAGCAACAAGGCACTGTACTCGCTGTCCTTGTACTTATGGTAGTCCTCGAGGCGGATGTCCTGGTCGGTCTGCGTCATGGCATAGATGTGGGCCGGGGCGTTGTCCCGGGTCTCGTCCAGCCAGCGATTGGCGATGTTTTTGCGCACGGGCGACATGTCATCGATGTCGGCCAGCATGTCATAGGCCTTCAGGTACAGGAATTCCAGCAGCGTGGGCACGCTGGCGGCTCCCAGGGCGTTGCACTTGATGACGTCGGGCATCGACGTCACGGCAACCTGGCGCAGCGCGTCGGGTTGCTCAAGGCTCTTGTCGATCAACTGGACAATCTTGCGGTCAAACTGCGAGCGGTCCCACTCGCTCAGGTCGCTGGGCGTCTCATCGGCGGGATTGTTGCGGCGCCTCCATCGGGACGTGTTGCTGTCGCGGTAGCCCTGATAGGCCAGGGCCTCCAGGTGATAGAGCAGGGCCCGGATGTGGGGCTGTTTCTCCTCGGCGACCACCTGATCGATGCGCGATAAGATCTCCTGGGCATTGTCGGCCGAGATGCTGCTCTGGGCGATGCTGTAGCGCACCAGCGCGTCCACCGTCTGCTGGCCGTCGCGCGCCTTGAGGGCCTTGTCCAGGTCGGACAGGGCCGTCGTGGATACCTCTTGCGGGAAGTTGAAGTCAACCTCGCGGTTCTCTCCTGATGATGGGAATGGGAATGCCATAGTCAGTAATAGTACTATCAATGAAATGTGAAAAATTCGCTGTCTCATAGTCCTATGGGTATTGGTTTGTAATTATAACTCCAAAATTACTATAATAATGTACAATTCCCATGCCATTCCCTATGTTTTTGCATTAATTAACATCTGTAACGCAACCCAGCTCCCGTCCAATCCAACCTCACGCCAAGCCGCCAAGTTTTTTCAAACAACAATAACAACCTTTTTAGACAACAGTTACAACCTTTTTTTCAAATAACTGAACTATCTGAAAGGTCTGAGGGCATCCGCTTCATGTGTCGATGTCGGCACTGATTGCGAGCCCCTTGCTAGCAATAAAACTTAAAAAACTTAGCGGCTTTCTATATAACACATTTCGTATTAAGTTGATTTTCTGAGCTTTTCGTTCATTCTATCCAAGGCCTTTTGAGCCCTTGCTATCTTCTTCTCAAGAAGTTGTTTTTCATCAACGGCACATAACTTTTCGTTGAACTCGTCTCCAGCCCTGACCATGGAGAAGAAGTTTTTGGCTATTTTATGTGCGGTGCAGACGATGGCATATCTGTGCCCACCCTTGGCTTTCTGTCTCCTGAAGTAATATCCCATAAGGTTCTTCGAGTCTTTGACGGCATTGGCGCATTGC
>JAFTFA010000191.1 GCA_017449785.1 Muribaculaceae bacterium
CATTATATGGTCAACATTAATGGAATTGGCTATGTTGACCCTTTTAAACATAATCGTGTTTTAGAAGTCATAGGAGATCAAGTTGTTATTGCTGATCCATTAGAAGTTTCATTAGGAGAACAGATAGCTGGAAACGGTTATGTTTATGAAGATTGGTGTAGTACTGTTCAAGGATATGTGCCCATAATTGCAGTAAAGCCTGGAAAGTGTATAGTAATTGAACAACTATATCAAAACAGTTCTGAAAATCTTTATGCTGTGAATCTTAATCGTATTGCAATTCGACGGATTGAAATTACTGTCAATGGTTCTGATCCTCAGTCGATGGTGATGCAGCATCAGTTGCATCTGGGTGTAGGGCAGGTGCATACCTTGTCGCCCAGGTTGCTGCCCTCGGGAACGTCCAGCACGTTGACGTGGTACTCGTCGAACACCAATGTGGCAACCGTCTCGGGCGGCAAGATTACTGCAGTGGCCGTCGGTGACGCAACCATCACCTGTATCACGGCCAATGGTTTGCGAGAGGACTGCGATGTGACCGTGACTCCGACAATGGTGAGCAACCTGTCATTAAACCAAGACCAGTTGCAGATGTCGGTGGGCGACACCTATCAGTTCAGCACGGCGATAGCCCCAGAGAACGCTACCTACAAGCAGGTGACCTGGACGAGCATGAATCCCGATGTCGTCTCCATTGATAATAACGGCCTGATGTCCTGCTTGTCCAATGGCTGGTCGGTTATCCTTGCCACGACCGCCGACGGCAGTAACCTCACGGCAGGATGCTTCGTGCAGGTGGGCACCAGCGAGGGTGGCGACGTCAACGGCGATGGCAAGATCAACATCAGTGATGTTACCCATTTGATCAATATGCTGCTCAAGGGTGGCTATACTAATTCTGGGAACAGTGGAAGTAATGAGGGCGTTCTCGACGGTCTGATCTCTTGACATGATCCCGAGAATTGATATGCCGGTAAATCATCGCAATTGAATTCTCCCGGCATTTCAAGTGACCGAACGATATAAAGAATTAAGCCGAAAGGTGTCTAATATTTTGACATTTTTCGGCTATTTTTTTCAATAGTAGAAATTTGGTGAGTAAATGATTGATGTGGTATGATATTTTGTATTATTTTTGCCATCATGAATTTTTATAACAAATAAATTGATGTGTCTCATGAAAAAAGTATTCAATCTATTAATGTGTCTGCTGTTTGCTTTCAGCACAATGGCAGGAGTGCCTCAATTGACTGTGGAGCAACATCTTGAGGATTATGACTTTGCTGTGAAATATATCGAGGATAACTATGCGGGATTCCTTGATAAAGTTGTTGACAGCACCCGCTCCGACTATGAGGAGATGAAAAACCGCCTCCGCGCCCAGGTCGCCAACGGTGAGCGCCCAGGATGGAATGCTGTGGCAGAGTACACTGCATGGTTCAATGATAGGCATTTGAAGATTCAGCAGTCTTATCCCAACGAAAAGGGAGAGTGGGTCAATTGGACTGAGCATTTTATGAATAGAAAAGGAATCCATTATGAAGTTATGATGGAATATGAACCTGCAGCAATCGCCTGCAAGGTGACCGACAAGACCTTCCTCATTCGGTTTCCGTCTTGTGATAGCGATATTTCGAACTCAAAATGGATTAAGGAGTCGATTAAGCAATTCAAGAAGTCCCGTTGCGAGAACCTCGTGATTGACATTCGCGGTAATAGAGGCGGTGATCCGCGTTGGACACCTTATTGGGCATTGCTTTATGACCACGAGGGCGTTGTCCCGGGCATTGAATATCGGAACACCCCCCAGAATCTGTCTTATATTATCGACGAGGAAAAAACCTATAAGTTGAAGGGGGAAGGGCACAGAAACTAATGAAACTGTCTTCTCAAAATCCTGACAGTGAGTTCTTAAGTTTATTTGGCAATCATCTGATCAAAAAATACAAGAAGATTGATAAATCAGTTAAGAAAGCCGCCCTTATCATTGATAATTCTAACGGCAGCAATACCGAAGCAATGGTATCTGAAATCAAGGCAACCAGTTATCGCACCACAATTTATGGCCGCGACAATACGAGCGGCTGCCTCGATTTCTCGAATCTCGCTTTTATACACTTCAAGCATTACGATTGTTACTTTGGAGTCCCCATGTCACGCCGAATTGGTCTTCCCGAGACATCAATTGACAAGAACGGCATCGCTCCCGACGTGCGCATCCCGTTGCCGCTGCCTGCCCGCTTGACCGACAACATTGACGAGTGGGTCATCTGGGTAGCAGAGCAACTGGAAAATAATAACTAATCATTTCGACCTTAAATAAATAGATGACATGAGAAAAGCATTGATTTCTTTGCTAAGTTTAGTATTCGCTTTGACAGCGGGAGCTCAAAAACCTGAGTTGACCATTGGGCAACACCTTGAGGACTATGACTTTGCCGTGAAGTACATTGAGGATAACTATTCGGGTTATCCTGATAAAGTGACTGACACCAATCGTGCGGACTATGAGTCGGCTAAGGCCAGGTGGCGTGACCAGGTGGCTCGGGGCGAGCGCACGGGATGGGATGCCGCTGCCGAGTACATGGCATGGTTCAATGATGCCCATCTGTCGATGCATTACTATTTCAAGGACGAGCAAGGCCGAGTGATTGGATTGACCGAAAAATACAATACCAAAAAGACGGTTATCCACTATGAGAACCAAATGGAATATGACCCCAAGCCGATGGCCTGCAAGGTGACCGATGAGACGTTCCTGATCCGTTTCCCGTCTTGTGGCGGCAATCCCGACATGAAGTGGATCAAAAAGTCGGTCAAACTTTTCAAGAAATCACATTGCAAGAACTTGATCCTCGACATCCGTGGAAATACCGGTGGCGACGATAAAAATTGGTTTCCCTATCTAGCATTGCTGTGTGACCATAACGCATGGGAACCAAGCTCCGAATATCGTAATACGCCGCAAAATATCGCCAGCGTCCTGGAGGAAAAATGGCCCATTGCAAAGACTTTGCAAAAAGAGTCTTTACAGCATCCCGATGCTGATTATCTGCGTGGGGGGCTGTTTACAAGGGTGCGCATGCGCAGGGCTGACAAGACCGTGCGTCGTGCTGCTCTCATCATCGACAACAGTGTGGCTAGTTCTGGCGAGGGTTTGGCCCTTGCTCTGAAGGCCTATTCCGATCGAGTTACGTTTTATGGTCGGGATAATACGTATGGCTGTCTGGATTATGCCAATGTTGCGACCATCCGATTAAAGCATTGCGGTTACACCTTCCAGATGCCCATGTCGAGAACGTTCGGGCTCCCCGAGGGGGGCATCGACGAGACCGGCATCGCCCCCGACGTGCGCATCACGCTGCCGCTGCCCGCCCGCTTGACCGATAACATCGACGAGTGGGTCATCTGGGTTGCCGAGCAACTGGAGCAGTAAGGGCTTTCAGGGCATTCCAGAGCTTTATTATAAAGTGATTGTCATTTTTTGATAATCACTTTTTGATAATTCATGGGATTGTTGTTACTTTTGTGCAAAAATTGGAAACGAGATGTCACAACAACGAATGAATTGGGACCGATTGATCTCGGACAAACGGCTCGGATTGGAACATTACCACGATGACAAGGGTGGGGGAGTAAGGAGCGATTTTGAGCGCGATTATGACCGCCTGGTCTTCTCGTCGCCCTTCCGCCGCCTGCAGAACAAGACGCAGGTCTTCCCGCTGCCCGACAGCATCTTTGTACACAATCGTCTGACCCACAGCCTGGAAGTGTCCAGCGTGGGCAAGTCGATGGCGCGTGAGGTGGCCATCCGCCTCATGCCGCACTACAAGGGCGAACCCTGGGCCGAGAAACTGCGCGACATCAGCGAGATCGTCGCTGCCGCCTGTCTGGCCCACGACTTGGGCAACCCGCCCTTCGGCCACTCGGGCGAGAAGACTATCGGGGCCTACTTCAGCGAGGGCCGCGGCCTGGAGTTCAAGGACAAATTCACCATCGAGCAGTGGAACGACCTCATCCACTTTGAGGGCAATGCCAACTCCTTCCGCACGCTGGTCCATCAGTTCAAGGGCCGCCGCCCCGGCGGCTTCGCGATGACCTACTCGACGCTGGCATCTATCGTCAAGTACCCTTACTCGTCGATGCACGCCGGCAAGAAGGGCAAGTTTGGCTACTTCACGACCGAGAAGGACATCTTTGAGCGTATAGCGGGCGAACTGGGCCTCATCCGCCTGGAGGAAGACCGTTATTGCCGCCATCCGCTGGTCTATATCGTCGAGGCGGCCGATGACATCTGTTATCAGATCATGGACATAGAGGATGGTCACAAGTTGAAGATCATCGGCACCGATGAGACCATCGACCTGCTGCTGGGTTTCTTCACCCCAGAGCGACAGAACCACCTGCGTGAGCACATGGCTCGTGTGGCCGACCCCAACGAGAAGATTGCCTACCTGCGCTCCTGCATCGTCGGGCTGCTCGTGGAGCAATGTGCCGCCGCCTTTGCCCAGCACGAGGACGAGATTATGGAGGGGCGTTTTGAGGGTTGCCTCATCGACTGCATCGACCCGTTGCCCGCCGGTGCCTATCAGGCGTGCAGTGCTTTGGCCCAGGAGCGCCTCTACCGCGCCAGCTATGTCGTCGATGTTGATCTGGCCGGTAACCGCATCATCAACCTCTTGCTCGAGAAACTCATCGAGGCTGTCATGCACCCCGAGCGCAACTATTCACAACTGCTGATGAACAAGTTCCCGCAGCAGTACGACGTGCATGCCCCGACGCTGTTTGAGCAAGTCCAGGCCGTCCTCGACCACATCAGCGCGATGACCGACGTGTATGCCCTCAACCTCTACCGCCAGCTCGACGGCATCTCCCTGCCCACGGTATAGCATGTTAAGTAAACCGTGGCTTAGCCACGGTCCACAAGAACCAGTAAAATAATCATCCAATCATGGGACTCATTGACGATAAAAAACGCATTAACGAGATAGAACTGACCGAGGAACGTGCCATCCTCGTGGGACTGATTACGCCCCAGCAGGGCGAGGCCAAGGCCCGCGAATATCTTGACGAACTCGAATTCCTGGCCGAGACGGCGGGCGCCACCACCGTGCGCACCTTCTTGCAGCGGTGTGACGGCCCCAACAGCACCAGCTACGTCGGCAAGGGCAAGCTGGAGGAGATTGTCGCCTTTGTCGAGGACAATGACATCAGCCTGGTCATCTTTGACGACGATCTCACGCCCAAGCAGGTCGCCTTCATCGAGAAGGCCGTCAAGGTCAAGACGCTCGACCGCACGAGCCTCATCCTGGATATCTTTGCCAAGCGGGCCCAGACCGCCAGCGCCAAGATGCAGGTCGAGCTGGCCCAGTACCAGTACCTGTTGCCGCGATTGGCGGGCATGTGGACCCACCTGGAGCGCCAGCGAGGCGGTATCGGCATGCGCGGCCCCGGTGAGACCCAGATCGAGACCGACCGCCGCATCGTCAAGACCAAAATCTCCTTGCTCAAGGAAAAACTCGCCCAACTCGACAAGCAGAAGATCACCCAGCGCAAGAACCGCGGCAAGCTCACCCGCATCGCCCTCGTGGGCTATACCAACGTCGGCAAATCGACGCTGATGAACGTCCTGAGCAAGAGCGAGGTGTTTGCCGAGAACAAACTTTTCGCCACCCTCGACACCACTGTCCGCAAGGTCGTGATCGCCAATCTGCCCTTCCTGCTGACCGACACCGTCGGCTTCATCCGCAAGTTGCCCACCCACCTGGTCGAGTCCTTCATGAGCACCCTCGACGAGGTGCGCGACAGCGACATCCTCGTCCACGTGGTCGATATTTCCCATCCCCAGTTCGAGGAGCAGATCGAGGTGGTCAACCGCACCTTGCAGGAGGTGTGTGATGCGGGCGACAAGGAGATGATCATGGTCTTCAACAAGATTGACCAGTTCACCTATGTCCCCAAGGACGAGGACGACCTCACGCCCCGCCTGCGCGAGAACATCCCCCTCGAGGAGCTGCAGGAGACCTGGATGGCCCGCATGGGCGAGAACTGCGTCTTCATCAGCGCTAAGAAGCAGCAGAACATCGACGGCCTCAAGCGCCTGCTCTACAACAAGGCCAAGGCCGTCCACACCGCCCGCTTCCCCTACAACGACTTCCTCTATCAGACCTACGATGATCTGACCTCCGAGGATGAGTGATCAAGTAACTATTTGCGAAACTTAAGTGAAGAGTGCAATTTAAAAAAGTCTTTAGAATGTGGCCTACGAATTAATCGAATTAAACGAATAGTTATTCAAACCAGCGGTTGCGGATGCCAATTCGTTAAATTCGTGTAATTCGTAGGCAAAAAAGAAAGATAAAAATGGAGAACAAGATTATACTCAAAGATGAATCATTCAACATCATCGGGGCCGCAATGGAAGTTCATAAGGTTGTTGGATGTGGATTTACCGAGCCCTTGTATCAAGACGCTTTTGAACAGGAATTGCGCTTACGGGAGATACCGTTTGATCGAGAAAAGAGTTTTCCTTATACCTACAAGGGAGTAGTTTTATCAAAGTTGTTCAGGCCTGATTTCGTATGTTACAACCGTGTAATTGTTGAATTAAAAACCGTGGCAGATTTCACTGAAGAACATTTTGCTCAGGTTTACAATTACCTTAGGGCAACAGGAATGCAACTGGGACTACTGATAAACTTTGGTAAAAAATCACTTGAGTATAAACGCATTCTCCCTAACTCAAAATGGTACTAACTGCTTACGATTTCATCGAATGAAACGAATAGTTATTCAAAACAGTGGTTGCGGAAGCCAATTCGTTAAATTCGTGTAATTCGTAGGCAAAAA
>JAFTFA010000015.1 GCA_017449785.1 Muribaculaceae bacterium
CGGTAATCTGCCGTTTTTTACACCTTTTTAACGAACTTTCCAGCCGACACTACTGTTCAGCGATCGCACAGCACAAAAACCTCACGCCAAGACGCCAGGACGCTAAGATCCACTTGAAAAAGTAGCCCAGGAAGAATATGGCCTACGAATTAATCGAATTACACGAATAATTATTTAATAAAAAATAAAAATGGAATTATTCTAAGAAATATCGTGATAAAAATTCGATGAATTCGTAGGCAGAATCAGTTTGCAGGACTTTTTAAAGTAGACTCAGGTAATATGCTGTGCTACGATTTCACCGCTACGGCAAAGCGTACCTTGCCGTAGCTGTCCTCGATGATGCGCACCTCGTCGAGGCCGCTGTCCTCAAGCAACCGTTTCACCTCGGCACCAAATAGCTGATTGATCTCGAGATACAGGCGACCGCCACGTTCTAGCGACTCGCCGGCATAGCGGGCAATCGCCTTGTAGAACAGCAGCGGGTCATTGTCGGGCACAAACAGGGCCTGACCGGGCTCGTAGTCCTTGACATTGCGATCCATCGTTTCGCGCTCGTTCCAGCAGATGTAGGGGGGATTGCTCACGATGATGTCATAGCTGGCCGACGGCTGCGGCAGCAGCATGTCGCTCTCAAAGAAGCGCACCTTGACCTTGAGGGCCGCCGCATTCTCGCGGGCTATGGCCAACGCATCGCGCGAGACATCAAGGGCATCGACCTGGGCAAACTTCAACGCCCTCGCCAGCGAGATAGCGATGCAGCCGCTGCCGGTGCCCATGTCGAGCACCCGCAGGTCGCTGGCGGGGTTCTCGTCGATAACGAGGTCCACGAGTTGTTCGGTTTCGGGACGGGGGATGAGCACTGCAGGCGTCACCTTGAAGCGATGACCGTGGAAACGGGCACTGCCCACGATGTACTGCAACGGCTCGTGACGCTGCAGGCGCGCAATGATGTCGGCAATGCGCTGTGGCGCAAACCCGGGCAATTCACTCTCCTGGCGCAACGCGACATCCACTGGGTCATAATTGAAGACGTCCTCACAGATGACGCGAATCATCGCCTGGACCTCCTGCGGCTCGGCCACACCGGCAAGGCCGCTCTTGAGTTGTTCTATGGCTTCTTTAAGTATCATGGCACAAAGATAGACATTTTCACATTTTTGGTCAAAAAATGAACAATTCTTTTGCAAATTTGGAATATTTCACTAATTTTGTGATTTGTTCAACCACGCAATATTATCCTCTTTCAGCCATGAGTGACAATCTAAACGATAAACAGGGATTCTGGTCGCGGGTCTTTCATCTGTACTACGATGGATTCCGCAGCATGACTGTGGGCAAGACACTGTGGCTCATCATCGGCATCAAGTTGTTTATCTTCTTTGTCATCATCAAGATGCTTTTCTTCCCCAACTTCCTGAACACCAAGTGTGACACCGACCAGGAAAAGGCCGAGTACGTCCGTCACCAGTTGACCGACCGTTGAATTGCCGCCTTGCCCAGGAGCCAGGAGACAATAGCTGCACCTAACAACTAAAAAACCAAATATTTGCGACTAAAAACTATAAACTTAACAACTTAAACCATACGATTATGGAAGAATTAACTAATGTTGTTGACTGGTCGCGAGCGCAATTCGCCCTCACGGCAATCTACCATTGGCTGTTCGTGCCGTTGACGCTGGGTCTGGGCATCATCATTGCGGTCATGGAAACCATCTATTACCGCACCAAGAGTGAAAAATGGCTCGCGACGACCAAGTTCTGGATGACAATCTTCGGAGTCAACTTCGCCATCGGCGTCGCCACGGGCATCATTCTCGAGTTTGAGTTCGGAACCAACTGGTCCAACTACAGCTGGTTTGTGGGTGACATCTTCGGCGCTCCGCTGGCGGTAGAAGGCATATTGGCCTTCTTTATGGAATCGACATTCATCGCGGTGATGTTCTTCGGCTGGAAGAAGGTGAGCCCCAAGTTCCACCTGGCTTCCACCTGGCTGACGGCCATCGGTGCGAGTCTGTCGGCCCTGTGGATTCTCGTGGCCAACGCGTGGATGCAGTATCCCACGGGCTGCGAGTTCAACCCGGCCACGATGCGCAACGAGATGACGAGCTTTGCCGCCGTGGCCCTGTCGCCCATGGCGGTGAGCAAGTTCCTGCACACCGTGTTGAGTGCCTGGACGCTGGGCGGCGTGTTCGTGTGCGGCGTGTGTGGCTGGATGATGCTCAAGAAGCGCAATCTGGACCACTGCTGGCGCAGCTTGAAGGTCGGTGCCTGGGTGGGCGTCATCGGCATCGTTCTCACGATGGCCACCGGCGACACCAGTGCCGTGACCGTGGCCAAGTACCAGCCCATGAAATTGGCAGCAATGGAGGGTCTGTACAAGGGCGATCACGGGCAGTCGATCGTGGCCTTCGGCATCCTCAACCCGTCCAAACAAGCCTTTGACGACCAGGATCCTTATCTGTTCGACATCAGCATCCCCTATGGTCTGTCCTTCCTGGCGACCCATGATTTCCACGCTTTTGTTCCCGGCATCAAGGACATCATCGAGGGCAAGAGCTATGACAACGACGGCAACGAGATCAACACGGTCTCCTATGCCGAGCGCATGGAGCGTGGCCGCCAGTTGCAGGAGATGATGGCACAGTATGACCAGGCGGCCCGCAGCGGCAACCAGGTCGTGACCGACAGCCTCAAGGCGGCTATCAATGCCGACTTCAAGAACTTCGGCTACGGTTATCTCGACAAGCCCGAGGAAGCCATCCCCAATGTACCCCTGACGTTCTACACCTTCCACTTCATGGTGACCGTCGGCGGCTACCTGATGCTGTTCCTGCTGTTGGCCCTGTTCTTCGTCTATCGGCCTCAGATCCTGGCCAAGGCCAAGTGGGCCCGCTGGTGGCACATCCTGGCCATCATCACCGTGCCGCTCACCTACCTGTGCAGTGCCAGTGGCTGGATTGTCGCCGAGGTGGGACGCCAGCCGTGGACCATCCAGGACCTGATGCCCAACAAGGTGGCCATCAGCGACCTGAATGCCAGCTATGTACAGATCACCTTCTGGATCTTTGCCGTGGTATTCACCGCGCTGCTCATTGCCGACGTCGGCATCATCTGCAAGCAGATTTCCAAGAAATCGCAGACCAATTTAGACACCGTAAACGATTAATCAAGGAAGGAGGAACCAAGTCATGACTACATACAACCTGTTACAGAATTACTGGTGGCTCATCATGTCGGTGCTGGGGGCGTTGCTGGTGTTCCTGCTCATGGTGCAGGGCGGCCAGTCGATGCTCATCCACTACACCAAGCCCGACAAGCGCGCGTTGCTCATCAACTCGATGGGCCGCAAGTGGGAGCTGACCTACACGACGCTGGTGACCTTCGGCGGCGCATTCTTTGCCTCGTTCCCGCTCTTCTACAGCACCAGCTTCGGCGGTGCCTACTGGCTGTGGATGCTCATCCTGTTCAGCTTTGTGATCCAGGCCATCAGCTATGAGTACCGTTCCAAGCCCGGCAACATCTACGGCTCGCGGTTCTATGACACGCTGCTGTTGATCAACGGCATCGTGGGTCCCGTGCTGCTGGGCGTAGCAGTAGCGACGATGTTCTTCGGCGCCGAGTTCACGGTGACCAAGAGCAACATCCTCAACGTGCAGGCAGCGACCATCTCGCAGTGGGGACCCAACCACGGTCTGGAGGCCATCGCCTGCTGGAAGTGCCTGCTATTCGGCGTGATGGTGTTCTTCCTGGCGCGCACGCTGGCATCGCTCTATTTCATCAACAACATCGACGACAATGAGGTGGACCAGAGCCAGCGCAAGTTGCTGCTGGTCAATGCCGCCGTGTTTGTCGTGCTGTTCCTGGCCACGGTGGCCGTCATCTTGACGTCGCCCGGCGTGGGCTATGACGACAGCGGCAATGCCCAGTGGGTGCCCTACAAGTACTTGAACAACTACCTGTCAATGTGGTGGGCACTCATCATCCTGCTGCTGGGCGTGGTGATGGTGCTGCTGGGCATCGGCAAGACACTCATGAAGGCCGGCTACCGCCAGGGCATCTGGCCCGCCGGCATCGGCACCGTGCTGGTGGTGATGACGTTGTTCTGGGTCATGGGCTATAACAACACGGCCTATCTGCCCTCGTTGCTCGATGTGCAGAGTTCGCTCACGCTGCGCAACAGCTCGTCCAGCGAGTTCACCCTCACCGTGATGAGCGTGGTCTCGATCCTTGTCCCCTTTGTCCTGGCCTACATCGCCTACTGCTGGTACAAGATGGACCGCAAGAAACTCACCAGCGACGAGCTCAATAGCACCGACCACAAGTATTGATCTCACCGATTGTTTTAAACGACTGTTGTCCGGGAAAAGTAAGAACTCATCCGAAACATGGCGAGTGTAGGGCCTCGCCTTGGCGTGGCCACACAGCATCAAGATCACAGCGCGCACGTAAACAGATGTAAATCAATGACTTCTAGAAAAATGCCGAGGATGACATTGGGAGTCAATCTGTCAGGAACGGCCACGCCAAGGCGAGGCCCTACAACTTGCCACAAAATCGTATATCGAAATCAATATTAATCAGCCAATTGCATAGCAGGATGAAGATTTCCCCTGACACTAATGGTTTTAAACAAGCTGTATCATCTGATTGCTCTGATTCTCAGAAATATCAGATGATTCAGTTGTTTTTGGGATAAAGGTGAGGGATTTTTTGTACCTTTGCAGCCTAAAAAAACCGAATCATCATGAATGTAAAGATTAACGATATCGTGCGCTTCCTCAACGATGTGGGAGGCGGCAGAGTGTCCAGAATCGACGGCAAGACCGTCTACGTGGAGGATCAGGACGGCTTTGAGCGCCCTGCGCTGGAGAAGGAACTGGTCATCGTAGGACAGGCAGGCAACAAGGCGTCGGCCTATGAGCGCCCGCTCGACATCCGCACCCGCCTGGTCGAGCCCGACAAGCCTGCGCCCAGACCACAGCCCGCGCCAGAGCCCACCCTGCCCGTCGAGGAGACCCCCGAGGGCGAGGTGCTCAACGTCGTGCTGGGCTATGAGGCCCGCGAGATCAAGCACCTGAACACGACCACGTTCTATGCCACGCTGGTCAACGACAGCAACTACTACCTCTATTTCACCTACATGACCCGCGGTGACGGCGACGGCGAGTGGAAGACCCGCTATCATGGCATCGTGGAGCCCAACATCCAGGTGGAGCTCGAGGAGTTCGGCCACGACGACCTCAACGACATGACGCACATTGCCGTGCAGTATGTCGCCTTCAAGCAGGGCAAGGGCTTCAAGCTCAAGAATCCCGCCCTCGTCGAGCAACGGCTGGACGTGACCAAGTTCTACAAGGTGCATTGCTTCCACGAGAATCCCTACTTTGACGTGCCGGTCATCGCAGTGGAAATCGTCACCAACGACCGCCCCGCCCGCATGATGCGCATCGACAGCGGTGAACTCGAGCGCGCCATGAAGGAGAAAAAGCGCCTTGACCGACCCCAGCGCAAGCCGGTGCAGAAGAAGACCGACCCCAACGGCATCATTGTCCAGGACCTGCACATCACCTCGCTGCTCGACAACCTCAACGGCATGACGCCCGGCGCTATCCTCGAGTACCAGATGGACAAGTTCCGCGAGATCATGGACGCCAACCTGAGCAAGCACGGCCAGCGCATCGTCTTCATCCACGGCAAGGGCGAGGGCAAGCTGCGCCAGCACCTGCTGGGCGAGCTCAAACGCCGCTACCCGCGCTGCACGGCCCAGGACGCCAGCTTCCGCGAGTACGGCTTCGGCGCCACCCAGGTCACCATCCACTGATTTTTAAAAAGCAGCCCTCCATTCATTGAAGGGAAACAATAAGTACAATAAAACAAAGTCATTGAAATATAGCACTTTGTGTTTATTGTACTTATTGTCTTCTTTAAATCGTTTGAGATCTAATGTGACATCATCGTTTTCCACATCAAACGATTCTTATCGTCTTACCACTGAAAGCAATTAGAATTTGGCAACATGTAGGTTTGCGTGACTATACAAGCCGATTATCATTCATTCTACCATTTGCTGGTCAGCAAGTAGTTGATGAGCGCCGTCACGTCATCGATGCTCACTCTGCCGTCACCATTACAATCGGCATTCCCCGCGTCAAACGGGCTGACATTACCGCTCAGCAGGTAACTAATCAATGTCGTCACATCATCGATTGTCACCTTGCCGTCACCATTGACATCGCCACACAACTTGTCGGTTTCACCGCCTGGAATTTCCTCAATCACACTAAACTTGAAGAAGTTTTTCCAGCCCTCGGCATTGCGGTAGGCTTCAAGCGACTCTGCAGGCACTTCCAGCACAGCATTCTCGTAAGTTTTTTGAGTAAAACATTTTGCTGTTATTACTGGTGGAACTATAGCATAACTGGTAACTGTTTGAATATTATTGTCATCATCTCCAATATTAAACAACCCATAAGATCCAACAATTTCGCTGATGGACTCAACTTCATCGCCAATGATAATGTGGGATAGATTACCACACCCCCCGAACACGTTAAGATAATAATTATTAATAAACATTATATTTTTTGCGTTCAAACGTAGTGTGCTCAATTTTGAGCAGTAAGCAAATGCAAGGCCACCTATGGAAGTAACAGAGTTGGGGATGGTTATTTCAGTGATCTTGGAACTCCATACAAATTCACTAGGTATTGCTTGAACTTCATTGCCAATAATCACTTGCTCAAGATCCCTTGTGTAAAATTGGTTGTATCCACAATTAATTGCATTCCAAGTCAATTTTTTCACGGGAACAATTACCTGCTCTCCTTCATAAATACCAGAATTTCCCAAAAGGTAGCTGCCAATATATTCAACGTTCCTTCCAACGACGACAGATTCGAAGGATGTTCCTTTAAAAGGGACAGCATATATATGATCAATTATCCCTTGTAATGATTTACCAACTCCAGAATGAACACAATTCTTGGCATTCCAAACCAATTCCTTGATTTCTCCACAATCAAGGAATGCATCATCGCCGATGTATTCAACGGATTCAGGAATAGTAAGTTTTGATATTGGACAGCCCTTAAATGAATAGTCATAGATGCCTTTTACTGTTCCAGGAATATTAACGATAGGTATATTATTACCCGCGAATCCCATCATATGCGTTATGCCGGCTGGCAGAAAGTCTATATTCGTTACAGCAGTATTCGAGAAATTCCACGACTCACATCCGATAGGTAAAGTAGCCCCCGTCAACGAAGTGCATCCACCAAAATTGACAGAGGTTACCCTAGATGGAATTGTAACACTAGTAAGATTAATACAACCGCTTAAATTAAGAGGTGTTTCATTGCTACCTAAGGTAGTCAAGTCCGATGAAAACTTAATATTCCCAGGCAAATAGAAACTTGAAATCTTTGATCCTGCAAATGCGTTGTTTGCCATCGCAGTCACAGGATACGTTCTGTTATATCGGATGGTATCATAACCGATAAAATGACCCATGGCATCATATCTTGCCTCAAGGTAGTAATGTTCCACAGTGACAGAAGTCAGACAGGCAGCACCACTATAATTAGGCTTTGCTTTAACAATCCATGCCGAATCTGGGATATAGGCCTTATAATCACCATGATTGAAAGCTCTCACCTCAAGAAGACCATCAGTTGAAAATTCTGCCGAAGCTTTGAATGTACTTGCAACAATAAGCACCGACAATAAAACAAATTTTGGCGTTAAAAAACTTCTCATAATTTCTTAGTTATTTTCGGAGCCCCAGCCCTCGAGCAACCATGTAATTACAAAAATGAAAAAGCGTGGACTGAATTTGCCACACCTTCTTTGGAGGTCTTAGGAAACCCAGAAATGCAGATGTGCGAAAACGGCCCACGCATATAGCGCAGAAACCGCTTTGCAATTCTTCGCATTTCTTGTTGAAAAGTTCCTAAGTTTCCAAAGAGAGCGAAAAGCAAAACGCTTTTAGTTACTAACATGTCTGTGTGACAGATGGAGATGCGCATGCAACACCACCTGCATCACCCTGCAAAGGTAATTCAATTATCAGTAAACAGCAAACATTGAGTGCTGAAATGACTTTAAATTTACAAGAAAATTAGTGCAAATTTAAAGTTGAATTTTAAATCTGCAAGACTTTTGTGTAAATTTAAAGTCCTTGGTGGGCCAACAAGCGACTAGTCCAATGATGTCAATCAATAAAAAAGTTGTTGTGGTTGTCAATCATGTTGTCATGGTTGTCTTAAAAAAGAGGCGTTGTCTGATAAAACGACGGGGTATCTGGCGTTATTTCAGGATGGGGAAGCGGAATTGGCGCAGTTGGCGTTCCAGGTCCTTCTCGTGGCCGCCGGTGTACTGGTTGCACAGGGCGTGGAACTCGGGCGAGTGGTTCATGTGGGTGAGATGGGCCAACTCGTGGCAGATGACGTAGCGGATGAGCGCCTCGGGCATGAACATGAGGTTGCGGGAGAGCTGGATGACCCGCCGGGCCGTGCAGTGGCCCAATTTCCTCATGCCGCGACCCACCTCGAAGCCTGCGGGCTGCAGCCCCAACTCGCCGGCTACTTGCCGGGCCAGCGGCAACAGCACGGTGTGGGCCTGTACCTCCATTGCCCGCCCAATGACGTGAGAGATGGTCCGCGTCACGTTGTCGTCATCTAGGTCAACACTCTCGTGCACCTGCAGGTGCAGGGTGTCACCCTCCCAATGGTTGAGGATGTAACCGGGCATGCGGCTCTGCTGCTCGATGACGACACGGCACTTGTAGCACTCTATCACCTGCCCCACCCTGAACGAGACTCTCCCGGGATGCGGAAAATGGCGCAACTGCTCACGATTGATGTCCACCATGCGCTGCAGGTCGGCCACCGACACGCCTAGCGGAGCCCGCATGAGCAAATGGCCGTCGGCATGATAAGCAAACCGCACCGAGGTCATCCCTCGGCGCAGTTCCACATATATTTTCCCAAATTCTTTATCCTCGATGTAGCCTCGCATCTTTTCTTGAAGGACTTTAGGGACCTTAAGGACTTGAAGGACTTTAAGGACCTTAGGGACTTTAGGGAATTGCTAGAACTTGGTGATGCCCATGATCTCGCGCACGTCGGCCAGCGTCTTGCTGGCGCGGGCACGGGCGCGCTCGGCTCCCATCTCCAGGACGCGATGCAGATAGGCACTGTCGTTCTCGATGTCCAGGATGCGCTCGCGGATGGGGGTGGTCATGGCCACGATGTCCTCGGCAATCTCTTTCTTGAGGTCACCGTAGCGTATCGAGCAGTTGTTATAGGCCTCGGTGAAATACTCCACCTTATCGGGCGTGCCGACGAGCTTGAGAATCGTAAAGAGGTTCTGCACCGGCTCGGCCATCGGTTGATTGGGCTCGGTGGGGCCACCATCGGTCACGGCGCGCATCACCTTCTTGCGGATGACTTTCTCCTCGTCCACCAGGTAGATGCAGTTACCCTCGCTCTTGCCCATCTTGCCGCTGCCGTCCAGGCCGGGCACCTTCACGGGCGCACTGCCGAAGTTGAAGTTCTGCGGCTCGGTGAAGTATTCGGTCTTGTAGAACGAGTTGAAGCGGCGGGCAAAGCGGCGCGTCAGCTCCAGGTGCTGCTCCTGGTCCTTGCCCACGGGCACGAAGTCGGCACGCTGGATGAGGATATCGACGGCCATGAGCGTGGGATAAGTCAGCAGGCCGGCATTCACGCGCTTGTTGGTGCTGGCACCGATGATTTCCTTGGCCACGTCCTCGTCGTCATCGCCCTGGTTGGGGGCGGTGATGCCCAGGGCCTTGCGGGCCTTGTCCTTGAAGGCGGCGGTGCGCATCAGCTCACCGATGCCCACGTGCATATTGAGCAGCAGGTACATCTCGCTCACCTCGGGAACATCGCTCTGCACAAAGATGGTCGATTTCTCGGGATCCAGCCCCGCGGCCAGATACTCGGCCAGGATGTGGCGCACGTTGGTGTGCAGTTCCTTGGGGTCGGGGTTGGTCGTGAGGGCGTGCAGGTCGGCAATGAAGTAGTAGCTGTCATACTTGCCCTCGTTCTGCATCTTCACGAAGTTACTCAACGCGCCCAGGTAGTTACCCAGGTGCAACTGCCCCGTGGGGCGTATTCCGCTTAAAACAATCTTCTTGCTATTGTTATCCATATTCAAATTCCTGTAATTTTTATTTCAATGGGTGCAAAGGTAGTAAAAATAGTTTTTAGTTGTCCGCTTTTAGTTGTTAGTTTTTGGGGGGAGGTGGACTCACTCTACCAGTTCCAGCAGCCGGGTGGCGATGCCGGGACAGGCGGCAAGGATGCAGATGCCGTGGTCGTTGCGGTAGCGCGTGACAACGGCTCCGGCCTCGCGGGCAATGAGTTCACCGGCACAGGCGTCCCACTCCTTGAGGTTCAGTTCCCAGTAGCCGTCGAGCCATCCGGCAGCGACATAGCACAGGTCCATCGCTGCCGACCCGAGTCGGCGCAAGCCCCTGACGCGCGGCATGATGCGCCCCACGCGGTCCAGATTGTTGTCGGGATTGGTGGCTTTGTCATAGGGGAATCCCGTCGAGACGACTGCCCGCTGCAACTCGGTCGTGCCCTTGACCTGCAACCGGCCCTGGGGACCGAACGCGCCCTTGCCCTTGACGGCCCAGAATTCCTCGTCTAGCGTCGGGGCATACACATAGCCCATCACGGTCTCGCCATCGACCTTGAGGCCGATAGAGATGCAATAGGTGGCGATGCCGGCGCTATAGTTGACCGTGCCGTCCAGGGGGTCGATGACCCACTGGCAGCGCGCCCGGCGATGGTCATCGCCGCTCTCCTCGCTCAAGACGGCATCATCGGGATAACGGTCATGCAGGTGCCCCAGGATGATGCGCTCGCTGCCCTTGTCGGCCTCGGTCACGATGTCAAACGCGCTGCCCTTGTCCTCGATGTCGAGGTCACGGCGGCGAAAGTAACTCTTCAATACCTCTCCTGCCTCACGGCCCATCTGCCGGGCGTTTTCCAGCCACTGCTGTTCCTGTCGCGTGAGGCCAATCGTTGTCATGTCTTCCATCATAATTTTACCTGAAATAATCTTTTTCTTATTCAAGTTCCTAAAGTGGCTGTGCCACGTTTAGAAACTTGAGGTGTAGGGGTGTAGAGGTGTATAAGTGTATGGGGATGGCGGAGCCGTCAATCAATGTGGCAAAAACCGCAAAATAAGACAAATTCTCTTCACTCATCTCTAACCTCTAATCCTCAAGTTTCATGCTGTGAGCAAGCACTTCATGAACTTGTATTTTAAAAAAAGGGAGCGACTAGCTCGCCCCCTCAATGTCGTTAATCATTGATTTCCTCGCCGTCTGGCTCAATGGGAATCTGGCGCTTGAAGACTTCCTTGAAGGTGATCAGCGTCTCGCTGCGGCCCAGACCCATCTTCATGAAGCGGTCATGGATGACTTGCAGCAAGTGGTCGTTGTTCTGAGCATAGAGCTTGATAAACAGGTCATACTTACCAGTCGTGAAGTAGCACTCTACCACCTCGGGAACCGTCTTGAGCCTGGCAACCACCTCGTCAAACTTGGAGGGGTCATTCAGGAAAAAGCCGATGTAGGCACACGTCTGGTATCCGACCGATGCCGGGTCAATCAGCGAGATGGAACCACGGATGACACCCATGTTATAGAGCTTCTGGATGCGCTGGTGGATCGCAGCACCCGAAACATTGCATGTCCTAGCAATCTCCAGATAGGGCTTGCGCGCATTGAGCGACAGCATTTTCAAGATTTTGTAATCAAGTGAATCTTATTTAGTTGCCATAATAGTATTTTTCTAAATATTTAATGTGACTGTTCAATATTAAATCTGTTTTACTTGAATGCATGAGAAAACTCCTGTGGAGTGGCTATGCATATCACAGTTGAGGCTTACAGGCCGCAAAGATACAAATAATTTTTCAATAAAATGATAAATTATAAGTTTTTTTTATTAAAAACTTCACATCTTGAATATTTTTTGCCGATAATATATAGGAAATATCCTTATTGATAAAACGAAGTTCCAACTATCAAGGAAACGGGAGGCTGCACCATCCACAATCTGGCACAGCCTCCCGTTTTGGGGAAATTACTGTCATCACGTCCACGGCCTGGAAACAATCAACCGAGGGCGCTATCATCCAGCACTTTATTGGTCATTATCCTTGCGGGCACGCAGGCAGGAAACGGCCAGGAAAAGGATCAAGGCGATGTACATCACGATGGCAAGCAGATTGCTGGCCGTCTCGCCAAGGGGGCTGGTGTACTTGAAGCCGAAGAAAATCATTGCGGCACTGACAACACCCATCAGGGCACCACCGGCAATGAAACCGCTGGCGAGCAGCGTTCCGCGCTCCTTGCGGGCATTGTTGACAGCCTCATCCTTGCTGCGCGTGCTGACAAACCAGCTGATGATGGCACCGACGAGCAGCGGGGCATTGAGCTGCAAGGGGATGAACATACCCAGCGAGAAAGGCAGGGCAGGAACCTTCAACCAGTTGAGCAGCAGGGCCAAGATAGCACCCACACCATAGAGCAACCAGGGGGTCTCACCGCCCATCATGAGGGGCTTGATGACGGCAGCCATGGCGTTGGCCTGGGGAGCAACGAGGGCGTTCTCGCCAGTGAAGCCGTAGGCCTTGTTGAGAATGATCATCACACCGCCGACGGTAGCTGCCGACACCAACGTGCCGACAAACTTCCACGTCTGCTGCTTGGCGGGCGTGGTACCGATCCAGTAACCGATCTTCATATCGGTAACCATACCGCCAGCCATCGAGAGTGCGGTGCAGACCACACCACCGATTACCATGGCGGCAACGATGCCCTTGGAACCATTCAGGCCGATGGCGACAAAGATCACACTGGCCACGATCAGGGTCATCAGGGTCATACCCGACACGGGGTTACTGCCCACGATGGCAATGGCGTTGGCGGCCACTGTGGTGAACAGGAAGGCGATAACCAGCACGACGATAAAGGCAACAATCGTCTGCATCAGGTTGTGAATCACGCCGATATAGAAGAACACAAAGGTCACCAGCAACGCTGCCAGCAGGGCAAACACGAGAACCTTCATCGAGATGTCGCGCTGGTGGCGCTCCACCTTCACGCCCTGGTCCTGGCCCTTGAAGGCCTGGCCGGCAAGACCGGCAGCATTCTTGATGACGCCCCACGACTTGACGATGCCGATGATACCACTCATCGCAATACCGCCGATGCCGATGTAACGTGCTCCGCCGGCAAAGATCTGGTCGGGAGCCATCTGAGCATACTCGGGATTCATGCCCAACAGGGGCACGATGACCCACCAGATGAAAGCACTACCGGCAAAGATGATGAAGGCATAGGGCAGGCCGATGATGTAGCCCAGACCCAGCACGGCAGCACCGGTATTGATCTTGAAGATCATCTTCACGTTGTCGGTGAAGCCTTGCAGGGCGGGAATGGCCTGGGTCGTGAGCACCTCTTTCCACCAGCCGAAGGTCGAGAGCAGGAAGTCATACAGACCACCCACCAGACCGGCAATGAGCAGTGGACGGGCCTGTTCACCACCCTTCTGGCCACTGACGAGCACCTGGGTCGTCGCGGTAGCCTCGGGGAACGGGAACTTGCCGTGCATGTCGCTCACAAAGTACTTGCGGAAGGGGATAAAGAACAGAATGCCCAGGATACCGCCCAGCAACGAACTGAGGAAGACTTCCAGAAAACTGACGGTAATCTCGGGATACTCGGCCTGCAGGATGTACAGTGCCGGCAGGGTAAAGATAGCACCGGCCACGATGATACCCGATGCGGCACCGATCGACTGGATGATGACATTCTCGCCGAGCGAGTTCTTGCGCTTGGTCACCGCGCCGATACCGGCTGCGATGATAGCGATGGGGATGGCAGCCTCAAACACCTGGCCCACCTTCAGGCCCAGATAGGCAGCAGCGGCACTGAAGATGACCGCCATGATCAGACCCAGCGAGACGCTGTAGGGCGTAATCTCGGGATACTCCTTGTCGGGCTTCAAGATAGGGACATATTTCTCCCCCGGCTTGAGCTCGCGAGCGGCGTTCTCGGGCAACGCGATCTCGTCTTGCTGTTGTTCAACAATGATTTCTTCGTCTTTCATAAAAAAAATAGAATTTGTTGTTTGTATGATAATATTTTTATTGGCTATGTTTTGACGGTTAACAAACTGCGAAGATAGGCAAAAAACGACAAACTCTCACCATCGGCGACAGGAAATGTGCATTTTTTTGTGAGAAAGAAGATTTTATCTATCTTTGCAGGGAAAAGTTTTAAACCGATGACCGATATGAATAAGAAGTTTGTCTGGCTGGCCCTCGCGGCAATCATGACTACAGCTACAATCCACGCTCAAGACACTGGCACCGACTACTATTGCAGCGAAAACGTCACCCTCGAGACGCTGGCCAACTATATGGACACGACCGGGAACCGACACCCTCGCCTGCAGGTATTCTATAGCAACCTGGTCAACAATCCCACCCACAGCTACCGCATCGAGCACTTCGACGTGGGCTTCAACGGCTGCACCGGTCGCGTCGACGAGAACGTCGTCATGGCCAACGGCAGCAAGCGGGACAACGTGTTCATCTTCAACGACAAGGGCCTGCTCACCCAGTCCACCATCCAGGGCAGCAAGGGCAATAAGACCGTGGTCAGTTACACCTATTCCTACAATAGCGTCCACGGCTTCACCCTCAAGCAGAGCAAGAGCAAGAGCAAGGCCATCAACTATGCGCCGATGTTCGATGAGAACGGCTATCGCGTCACCATCAAGGGCGACAACGGCAGCCGCCAGGACTACACCTTCAACGAGCACGGCCACATCGCCAAACTCGTCATCAACCAGCCCGGCAGCGACAAGCGCACGCTCGTCTATCAGGACGGATACGTCATCCGCGAGGAGCGCGGCAGCCGCGTCTTGCGCTACCACTATGACTTTGACACCGCCACGGGCAAGAAGTTCCTCATTGCCATCAAGGAACTGAAGGGGGCCGATGTCATCCACGAGCGCACCTTCAAGTATAGCATCGACACCCACGGCCGATACACCCGGGTGGAAATCGCCCTCGACGGCAAGCACGAGATGACAATCAACCGCACCTACACTAAATAGCCCCTGACAGACAATAAAACAGCGTGCTTTATCGTTTTAAATGGTAAAGCTATTCCACTAACGCATGTGCATGAAACATATTCTTTATATGGTAGTAGGCCTGATGCTGGCATCGGTAGCGATGTCCCTCTCGTCATGCAAGGGACCCAAGCTCAAGGATGCCGACGAGGCCTATGACCGCGGCGAGTACTTTGACGCGGCGGCCATCTACCGCAAGCTCTATAACCGCTATAACCACAAGGAGGATGCCTGGCTGCGTGGCGAGCTGGCCTTCCAGCTGGGCATGTGCCACTTGAAGCTCAATCAGGGCAACCGCGCCACCGCCGCATTCCAGAATGCCATCCGATATGAGTATGACGACTCAACGACGCTCTTGAGGCTGGCCCAGTCCCAGCAGCGCGAGGGGCAATACACGGCCGCCATCAAGACCTACGACGAATACCTGGACATGTTCCCCGACGATTGGGAGGCACAGGTGGGCAAGCGCGGCTGCGAACTGGCCCCGCAGTGGAAGGAGGAAGGCTCGCGCTACATCGTCAAGCAGAACAAGCTGCTCAACTCGCGCCGAGCCGACTATTGCCCGATGTACCTCGACAAGAACAGGGAATACATCTACTTCACATCGACCAACGAGAAATCGACCGGCGAACTCCGCAGCGAGATCACCGGCACCAAGAAGGGCGACATCTACTTCACCAAGAAGGACGAGAAGAGCGGCTGGTCACGTCCCGAGGTCGTGGAGGGCGGCCTGAACACCGAGCACGACGAGGGTGCACCGGCCTTCAGTCCCGACGGTTCCACGATGTACCTGGCACGCGCCGTGCGCCAGAATTGGCCCACGACAGTCGAGATCTACACCAGCAGCCGCAGCGAGGCCAAGTGGAGTGCCCCGCAAAAGTTTGAAATCACCGCCGACACCCTGAGCAACTACAGCGACCCAGCCGTCAGCCCCGACGGGCAATGGCTCTACTTCGTCAGCGACATTCCCGGCGGCCAGGGCGGCACCGACATCTGGCGCATCAACCTCAAGGACAAGCACGGCACGCTCGAGAACCTGGGGCCGCAGATCAACACCCCGGGCAATGAGCGTTTCCCCTACGTGCGCACCGACAGCCTCCTCTACTTCTCCAGCGACGGACATCCCGGCATGGGCGGCCTGGACCTGTTCTTGGCCACATTGCAGCCGCGCGACGAGGACGACAAGTTGGCGATGGACCGCTGGGTCATCGAGAATATGGGCGTGCCCATGAACTCATCGGCCGACGACTTCGGGATCACCTTCGGCGAGGGCGAGAGCGGCATGTTCTCGAGCAACCGTGGTGATGCCCGCGGCTATGACCACATCTATGACTTTATCAAGCCCGAGTTGAAGATTTGGATTTCGGGCTACGTGGTGGACAAGGACGACGAGCCGGTGCCCAATGCCGTCATCCGCATCGTGGGTGACGACGGCAGTAACCAGAAGACCGCCGCCAAGCCCGACGGATCCTTCAGATTTGACCTGCAACGCGGCGTGAAATATGCCATGCTGGCCAGTGCCGACGGCTATCTCAACTCCCGACAGGAATTTGAGAGCGACAGCACCGAGGAAGACGCCGAGTACAACGTGGACTTCATCCTCGCTGCCACCTTCAAGGCCCAGATCATCGAGAACATCTTCTACGACTTTGACAAGGCCGTCCTGCGCGACGAGTCCAAACTCGCCCTTGACAGCATGGTCATGCTCCTCAAGGATCACCCCAACATCGTCATCGAGATGGCATCCCACACCGACCGCGTCGGTACCGAGAAGTATAACCAGGGGCTCTCCCAGCGTCGTGCCCAGAGCGTCGTCGACTACCTCGTCGAGAACGGCATCCCGCGCGAACGCCTCAAACCCGCCGGCTACGGTGAATCGCGCCCCAAGACGGTCACCAAGCGCATCCACAGCCAGTATCCACAGTTCGAGGAAGGCGTGACCCTGACCCCGGAATTCATCAAGTCCCTGAGCAAGGAAGACCAGCAAGCCGCCGACCAGATCAACCGCCGCACCGAGTTCCAAGTCCTCGACACCGAGTACCAGTACTAGAAAGTACCACCCTCCCGTCCTGGCATCGCGGGTTACAAGCCCACTGCCCGACGGGGAGATAAGCCCCCTCTCCTCCCCCAAATCAAAAAAAACTCTCGCCAATGAGGTGAGAGTTTTTTCTTGATTTAATCCACTTTTCAACAGGAACTACCGCCCGATGCAGTAATAGATAAAGCCTTGCTCCACGAGCTCGTCGCCGTCATACACGTTGCGGCCGTCAATGACAAGCGGGGTCTTCATCAGGCTCTTCACCGTCTGCCAGGCAGGGATACGGAACTGTC
>JAFTFA010000192.1 GCA_017449785.1 Muribaculaceae bacterium
AGCTTGGGCATGGCGCTACTCAAAGGCTAAATACAAGAAAGACATCCGGTCCGATTTTCTAACTTTCAGGCATCAATGGATGTTGTGGTGCGTTTGGCAGAAATGTCGCCTCAATAAGAAGTTTGCGGAACTGCTGAAAAGCGTTCCCGATGATGTTGTCATTGTCGAGCATGTCAAGAAGCATGATCTCGTGTGGGCAACAAATTCGGACGAGAACGGCATTCTCCACGGCTGCAATGCCATGGGCAAGATTCTCACCATCAGCCGCCGACACCTCATCGTCGGGACTACACCCAAGATTGATACCGACCTCCTCAATGCGTCCAACATCTACATACTCGGACAACGACTCCAATTCTAATGTGTAAATAACTAAATGACTAAATGACAAAGCAGATATGGCATTATATGAGTTTCAAACAAGCGTTTATCTAGGTTTGTCACATTCCGGGGAAATTGTAACAACCGGTGAGGGAACAATTAATCTTTCTGACAAGGAGGTTGGCATTCTTGTCAGCCAGATGAAAGTACTAGGCTCAAAAGATTACAGGAAATTAAAGCTGTCAAGGAGATATCCAAAGCTATACAATAAGTTGAGAAGGAATTACCGAAAAGTGGCCTATGAAACAGAGGAACTATATTGGCTGATTAATGGGTTGGAAGAAGGCTATTATGAATACGATGAGATAGAGCTCGTGAAATACTGCATAGAGAGCTGTGGGCTTGACCCTTACGAGCTCGATGAGTATTACGATGAATCCGAAGATGAAGAAGAGAGATACGAATTGGTATTAGCCAAATTTGGCCCCTGGTTAACAAATTACGTAAAAACTCTTCATTACAAAGAGGCCATTGAATTCTTCTATGGTATAATGGAAGTGCAGATGGATTTTGACGAGAGCTACTTCAGCAATAGTTTCAGTACCATTCTCCCCCAAAAGATCATTGACCTCGTTTCATAGACTCTATTAAAAAGTCCCCGTCAGGGATCGGATATATCTTCTTTGTTAGATTTGAGGGTGGAGATGAAGGAGAGAGCGTCGTTAACACGAAGTTTCAAGGAGTGTCAGCTAAAGAGGTCGGTGCCGACGTTGTTGTTTTCATCTGCTTTAACACCCCTAGACGCCAGGGACCATTATGATGTTTTGACCTTTTATGATTTGAAGTTTGAGTATTTTTTGTACCTTTGCTTAAAATGAAATCATGTGTTGTTTTTATAATTTTAAAGTATTATGGATTTAGAATTATCTTATGAGAATTTTCTGCAGTATTATCGCAGCCAAGAGTTTGAAAAAGGTCTTCAGAACTATTTCGGAGTAGGAGGATCAAAAAACGGCGGAGGTTGCCGTATAATCTTTAATGTTGATAGGCATATTTCAGAGCCGCATAGCAATGAACATGAGAAATCCCTTTATTTTGCCATTATTTTCTATTACGTTTCCCTGTGCAATTATGCGATTTTTGAGGTTGCGGGCAAAGATACGATGATAAACTTTTTAATGAGCACTAATTGGCCTATGGTCTATGGAGAGAACATGGCCTACAAGTCGCCCAATAGTGTTTTGAAAACGGCAGATCTTGTTTATGAGAAAGACTCTACGAACTGTAAAAAGACTTACGCTTTATTCCGCGAAACTATTCCGTTAATGAAAGAGGAACTCAACAACTTCTTTAAGGGTGGTGCCGACAACTTGAACCAGGCAGCGTATAACGAATTTGTCAAAGCCATGGATGGTAAGATTGAGAAGTTCTGGGAGATTGCCGACAAAGAAATTGAGAGCTTCACCTTTCACAAGTAAGTAGATGTCTAATGAAAGGGTCTTTGTTATGTTAATGACGGATTATCTTAAACAATGGGCAGAGGATATGCCGGAATGGTTGGCCAACTACCAACCTGGTGACAATGTTGATTTCAGTGATTTCATGTCTGGCCGAATCGGTTATTATCCAGGTGCCGGTTACGATGGTTTCCTTATCGAGACGGCAAATAAAGCTCACTGCGCCCACTCATTCCTGTACGTTGATTACGATTACAGGCGAACACGTGAAAAGGTGGAATACGAACTGAGTAAGAAAGGCACCTTAAAGGGCTATCACTCGATTGGTCGTGTGGAATGGTCTCACGAAGACTTAGTGCCACAAGGGGATTACCAATTACCAAGTAATCTATTGATTAGCAGAAAAGATCCAGAAACGTTTATAGCAGAGAATGTCCAGCCTTTTTGCATCATGGAGATTTACGAGCGCAATCAAGATAGGGATGATTCATGGGGTTCCGAACGTCTAGCAGTCACCTATCTATTTGCCGATGGTATAGCTACCTATTTTCAATTATTTGTGATGCAATACAAGAAAGCGCCCTGGTTGTTTTTATTACAAGATAACGGTTGGGGTATTAACTACGATGCATTTGGAAAAGGCGGACTACTCCATCGCATCATCCGCCATTACAAAATGTTCCCCAATTTTGTTATTGAAGATAAATGCCCTTCGGGGATTTGGGATGGTTATCATCAAATTGATAATGTTGAACCTGATATTCGTGACATTAACGGTGTGGACAAAAGAATAAGGACTCTCTATCAAAAAGACGAAGAATAAAAAATTCTATCTTTGTCCATCAGCTTTCTTGAGGGCGGCGATGAAGGTGAATGCGTCGTTGGGGAGGTGGTAATGGAGAGTGCCGCTGTTACGATGTTCCATGAGAAGGCGTCCGAGGAGATTGGGGCCGACGTAGTTGTTTCGGTCGGCTTTCACGCCCCATGCGTCGGGATTCTTCTTGGACATTAAGGTTTGGTCCTCGACGATGTATTTGCCAGCACTCGTCTGAAGCAGGTTGCGGAATTCGGGACATTGCTCATATTTGGTTGTAAGGCAGAACTTCATGGCGTCAAGTATCATCCGTCCCCAGTCTGGACGGCGGTATGCTTTTTCGTAACTCTTGGCGGTCATCTTGATTTGATGGCAAGCCTTGCCGCCCATGGTGATACCGGCTCTGATTCGGCGGATGACATCTTCATCTTTGAATTTCATCAGTTGGAACAACTCCTCGCTACTCTCGAATGTCACCCCGTTAACCACAAGCGGAGTAGGTGCGAAATTGCTGAACAGGCCCCACTCGTCTTTCACCTTGCGAATGGGGATGCACTCGGCAATGGTGTAAGTCTCGATGCCGTAGTACTCGGGATAATACTCCTTGATGAAATCAGCTATGCTATAGAAACTCATCGTTTTACCTCGGTAATTGAGTCCGCAATCAGTTTGTTTTTGGCATCGACTTGCACCTGATCAATTCTGACAATCTTGATGAGCGTGCTGTCTAAGACAGCGCGATTGGTGTCCCCGTCGGGTTTGGTCTGGGCTTGCGGCCACGCCAGATAGATGATGCCCTGTTCGCGAAGGAAGACGGATGCTGCATTCTCGGCCTCAGCATCAGCCTTGCCTGTCATCTGCTTGACTGTTCCTGTCTTGCCAACTTTTAGGTTGCCCACATATTTGCGGAAGAGTTTGCCGGCCGATAAGGCATCCTCTGGAATAGATGCGCTCAAAGCCCTCTCGACACGCTTAACAATGGCTGGATTGACCGGTCTGCACGAGAACACATGATTGTCTTCGGTCAAATCGGGCACTTCCAGTGTATAGACGTAGAAGGTATCAACGCCATTAGCTTTGCCGGCTTTAGCTGCATACAGGGCTGCGGTGGCATAGCTTGACGTGATGTAGATGCCTTGCCCAAACTTGGATTTTCCCTCTCCTTCACCTAGGTGGGCAATATCAAAATGGTCGAAAAGGCGGTAAGTGCCATGATAAAGGGTTTCCATATTCTGTACTTATTTGAATTCTTTCAAAGACTGATTTAATGCGCTATGGCATTATCTGTCATCATCATTTCTAAACTCTTGAGCAAAAATGTCTTTGTTGATATCTCCACGAGTTGCTAAGGCGAACTCGACAATTTCGAACTTGTAGTTCTTCAAGAGTGTCTTGAATGTCCTGGCCACTACTTCGATGGGATTCTTAAAGTCTCCACAGCCCCATTTGCCAAGGATGAGGACTTCGGCTTCTGCTTTTGCAGCCACATCAAGGATCCTCGTAATGCGTCGCGCTATTAGGGTCTCGTAATCATCGGGCTTTTTGTGGACATGCTTTAATTCTGGGGCGGCACAGGTGATGATATCCACCTTGTACCACTCCTCGCGAGGCATCATTTGGGGCCAAATCGGGTCGGTGCGCTCATCGGTCTTAAAGACGATGACATCTGGTGTATAGATGATATCATCATTGCCCATGTGGTCCAGCTCGCCTGCAGTATAAAGCCGAATGTGCCTCTCATAGAAGTCCTCTTTCATTGCCTGTAAGCATGGAAATAGAGTTGAACACCGACACAGCGACTCTTCCTGTGCTCCAGCCGAGAATGGGGCGCCACCGATACTGTGGTTATTGGCGAAGTTCAATACAGCCACTTTTTTGCCGCTATAGCCTTTTGCGGCTTCAAAACTTCGTCTTCCAGACACAACATACCGCGTGTTAGAGTTCTCAACTGGAGCGACTTCAACAACATCTTCTTGTGCTACCATGTATTGGCGTGAAATTGAGTTCTCCACTGCTGAGACCAATTCCGGCACAGTCTCATACTGACGCTGTGTGTCCAGCATCACATTGTAATTGATATTTCTGTAGCTATTCATAAGCGAAACAATTATTGGTTGACAAATATAGTAATTTTCAGTCATACATCTAACGTTCTAAGCATTTACCGTTAAATGATTCTTTGAATTAACCTGAATTTGACTATCGACGCGATATGGTAGCATAATATAAATGGGAGGGAAAAGATGCTCTCCCGTTTATCTATATATCCTTTTCTCATCCAACTATGCCACACTTTTACGTTATATTGGCTTTCAATACGTTTGCACTCTTTGATAAATGCTATACCATGTTTTTTGCCTTTTCTATATTTTGCGTTACTGATAAGTGTGCCATTTCATGCAATAACACTCTTTTCAGTATTTCTTCATTGCCAACGATTCTCTTGCTTACTTTAATGGATGGATTTTTGACACGACGATTTTTGTCGATTTCAAATTCAAATATGCCAACAATAGTTTTAAAACTTTTGCTAAGAAACCCCATCTTGGCACGCTTCAGTTTTCCCTCAAAATACAATTGGTTGTATTCGTCAAACCGCAGTCGTAAATCCTCCTTTGCTATCTCCATGTATATGTCTTACTTATATCTTTTTGTCGGTTCGTTGTCAATCCTGTAATCTACTGTCCAGCCGTCAGTAATGATGGTTATGCTATGACGATAGCTGTCCTTTCGGCAACGGAAATCTCCTTCAAACCTATTCCCGACTTCGTGGCCGACAGATAAGTTAGTCGCATCATATCCCTCTTTTGTAAGGATCTTGAACACAACATTCTCTAATGCGCCTAAGGTATAGGCGTGATCATAGCCGTAGTCTTGAATGAATTTATACAATAAACTACGACCACCCGTTAATCGTTGGGCAATCCAAACAATTAACAGCACTCCTATGACGATGGGAATGGAGATTATTAGTACAATTCCCAATGCTTCTAAAAAATCCATGATATCTCTTTTAAATCGTTAATATTGAATCAAGTCAGATTATAGTAGATTCGCCTCACGAACTCTCCCCACCTAGTGGTCGGGACTCTTTCGTTCTTGTGATATAGATTGGAATTACCATGAATATGTATCTTCAAGCCATATTTGCGTTTAATCCTCTTAACTTGTCTGCGGAATCGTTTCCCATGGCCGAATAAACCATACCAGCTGAACCCTCAATTCCCTTGCAGCCGTCGATAGCAACTACATAGTGATGTATCATTTCATGAATGAGCACGTCCCTAAGAGTCTCCTCTGTCCAGTTAACGTCACTAGTCAACCTGATGCGGTACTTACGTTTGCCGTTCTTTCCAGAAGAGAACATATAACGGCCAAGGCAACTCAATTTAATAACGGAGAACTCGCACTGGGGCAGCACTGAGTTGAAATACTGATGGTTATACTCGTCAAAACGTACCTTCAAGTCTTCTTTCGTTATCTTCATATGGTTAACTTGCTGGTGCCCAGAAGAATCGGGCCAATGAACGCTTGGGTGCTGCTGCGCTGACCTTCAGTCCACGCAAATTCGGATGAACCTGGATATTCAAGCCATATTTCTCGTTCATCTCGGCTGCCGCTTTCAGGAATCGTGGGCCGTGCATTTTCTTCTCGACATTCTTGGAACGCTCCAGCTTGTAGTGCAACATCTCGTGGACGAGGACATCGCGAAGATATTCCTCGGTCCAGTCATAGTACATCGAGATTCCGATTCTGACATTGCGCAGCCTGCTGCCAGGCGAATGCTGATTGCAGCTGAAACGGCCAAAACACCTGAATGACCTGATCAGATAGAACTCATAGGGCCACAGCAGACGACCGCCGAAGTACAACTTGTTATACTCTTCGAACTTCTCCTCTAATAGTTCAACTGTTATTACCATTCTGATTAACTCTTAAGCATTAACTTCATCTTCCTCAAAATCGCCATCGTAGTCGTCATTCATGATATCGTATTCGCTATACAGCAAATCGCCGTCTTCATACACCAAATCACCGTCCACATCGGGATCGTATAATCTGATGTCAGAGATGAAAACGTCCATCGCATAGTCTTCAACCGCCTTTTCGACTCGTTTCTGAAACTCCGGCATACGCATTCTTATCATTAACCCAATATAGTGGGCCCAAGGATTTGCATTGTACTCCTCGAATTTGCGGTACTCTTCTTCGGTCGCCCAAAAGAATATCGAATCCTCACCGTCACCAATTAATTCCAAGTCGTGAAACATAAAGGTAACCTTCACCACAACCTGTCCTTCACGCTCCTGTATGTTTATATCGTTATTCAAATCTTCCATTTTGAGTTCTCCTTAATGATTTCAGTATAAGTTATTTCTCTTTCTCGGTTTAGTCATCTGGAGCGCAGATGAAACCCAATTCGTACAGTTCGTCCTGCTCTTCATCGGACAAGTTGCCGTATTCTTCATCACTGATGAAGCGCTTGTCCATGGTGACGCGGCCTTTGACGCCGTCCTTGATGAAGGTGAAATCATCCCCGATGCCATTGTCGATGATGTCGTCATATTCGGGTGAGATATAAATCAGTGAGCCCATCCCTATGATGCCGTATTTGTCGTTATCGCCTTTCAAAATGATATGATCATCACAAGGCCTGTAATAGTAGACCAACTCGTAAGGGGTGAAGACTTTGCCCAATATGATGATGGCAAAATGATGTAAGTCTTCGGACTTGAAAGCAATATTGAATGGGGGTGAACGGGATGGGTTCCACATAATGGAATTCAAAGTCTGTACGCGGTGTGCCCTTGCCGTCACGCTCCACCAGTGCGACCTTGTCGCCTTTCTTTGCCCCCACAAGCAACATGGGCAGATAATAGGGGCGCGGTATGAGGAAATCATCATAGATGGCCGGCACCACCACTTCCCCGCGAACATTGCGCAATCCTTTCTTGCCGTTCTCTTCAAAGACCTCGTCGTACCAGTCATATCCAAACATCAGCTCATGTTGCTCCTGCAGAAGGCTCAAATAGTTGTCGGCTTCTCGTCCAACGCGTTCAATTTCGTGCTTGAGGAAATCCAGTCTATCGGCCTGTACTGCTGTAGCTCTCGGTGTTTTTTCTTTGTCGTTCATAATGCTATGGCTTTATTGTTTTATAAGTTTGTTTTCGTAAAAGTTATTATCCTCTATCACCAAATAGGAGCCGTTGTCCAGCGCGTCACACAACCAAAGGTTATTTGGAATGTCGCTTGAGTTCTTCACGTTGAAGCAATGCTCCACTGGTGTATGACCGACCACTTGGTCATAGCCCGGAATCATTACATTGACCAATGTCTCCGGTCGGATCCATGTGGGTGGCTGTTCGGGTGAGGTTCCATAAATATCCCGCGGATCGCTAGAGCAGAATCCAAATCGCTCGCTTGGGTCGAGTGAATTGATTCTGTCTAAAGTGAGATGATTTGACTCAAGCCACTTCGTCGAAATCCCAGCATGGCTAAATATCGTGTTGCCCATGATATGAATCCATTGGGTGTTGGCAAGGAATTCCTCTTTGAGATCCGTCATTAACTCAGCAACCCATGGAAAGTACCCACTACATTCCGCCCAATAATAGCCCAAATGTTGCATATCGTGGTTGCCGCGCAGCAAGATGGTCTCGGGATGGTGATCCTTGAAACGCAGGATTTCCAAGAGGTTTGACACCTGATCCGACTCGGAAATACCTTCATGGGACGAAACATAATCCCCCAAGAAAATCAACTGATCGGGCTGCTCTTTATCTATGATATCCTTCCACACAGTGAGACCATGTATGTCTCCTAATACAACTATTTTCATTCTATTATTGTCGATGTTGTTTCCCATAATGTTACTTTGAAGTGTTTGAATCTGTTTTCTGTGCTGTTTCTTTGAAAATGTCCTTCAAGACAGTCCAATGAGACAGCCTTTGAGGAAAACGGCTACTGTATCCGCAATCGCACTCCGGACAATAGAGATAGATTTCCCAGTAACCACCACCATTGACGTGCCCAGCAAAGTAGTAGATGTAAGCCTCATGGCCACACTCGGGACACTTACACCGGTACTCGGTGCGTTGCCAGCATTGCGTCAATTGAGAGATGCTGACATCTCGCTTGTAGGCACAAGCCCCGAGGCCACCAGCAACAAATTTTGTGACGATTCTGCCAAATCGCTCGGGATGAGCCAAGACCATTTCACGGTTCTGATACACGTCACCTATCGTCCACGCTTCCACGTCGGCAGCGCCAGTGGCTTTCATGTCATCCGTCTTTTTCACCTGAATCATATTTATCCCTTGTCTGTAATGATTGAATAATTCTGCGTTTCTCCTTCTCCCATTCGCTTAGTGCCGTCTTCTTCACAAAGTAGTAATCAGTTGCTGTGATTTCGAACCATTCGCCGAAGAAATAAAACTTCGTCGTGCCCGCTGAACTATCTGTCAAGATGTAGCCGTTATCTTCATACCATTGGATGACATGGTTCGCATCTGTGCCCTCCATGACCTTCACTTGAACTAACGTCGGAGTCTTAAAAGGCATGGGCTCGTGGGTGTGAATAATGGTCTCGAACACCAAATCCTCATTGCTTTCTATATGCCTGCCGTGTTTGCCGTGAGGGCATCTGTCCTGCTCAATCATCTTCTTGGTTTTTAATGCTTGGCGGCGATAGATTTCACCGCCAAGCGAAGCGAATAGGTTAATGCTTATAGGCCATCGCTCATGAGGCCATGGCGAGCGTTGTGGCCGGTTTCAAGTGGAAGTGCTTGGTGAAAGCGGCCAGCAAGAGCTCAACCTGATCGCGGTCAAGACAGAAAAGCGAGACCTCGGTGTCGCCGTTGCAGAGCATGCACTGCACGCCCTTGTTGTGGAAATAGTTGTGAATGCGGAACATCAGATACGGATTGCTGTTCTTAATGGTAATCATCATAGTTAAATCGGTTATATTTTTCAACACATTACTAATCAATTCATTGTTCTCGATTCCTCACGCCACGAAGCCGACACGGCGACGGTCACTCATTGTGTCGTTGATGCGCTCTTCGCGGCACAAGGTGGTCAGTTCGGTCAAGCGGTCGGTCTGCTCAAGATCGCCCAAGATACCGTCGATGGCATATTTGCGAGCCACGTTCTCAATCTGACCGCCACTGAAGTCGAATCCTTCGGCCAGCGTCTTGCACTCGTTGTCGCCCAGTTCAGGTAGCATCGCGTGCCAGATGTGCTCTCTCACGCTCACGTCGGGACGCTCAAACTCCACCTTGTAGAGGAAGCGGCGCTCGAAGGCGCTGTCCAGATTCTCGGTCAAGTTGGTGGTGGCTATCATAATGCCGTTGAGGGTCTCCATCTCTTGCAAGATGATGTTTTGGATGGAGTTCTCCATTTTGTCGACCGCGTTCTCAGCTCCAGTCTTGCGGACCTCGATGATGGCGTCAGCCTCGTTGAACAGCAGAATGGGTGCTACCTCGGACTTTGCCACCATTGAGCGGTATTTCTCGAAAACAGCCTTGATGTTCTTCTCGCTTTCGCCGACCCATTTGCTCTTGATATCGGGAACTTCGATAGCCATTATGTCGCGGCCAGTCTGTCGAGCGAGCTGATAGACGGTCTAGGTCTTGCCAGTTCCCGGTCCGCCGTACATCAAGCAAGTGAGCCCGCAGCGGTTGAAACGTTCCTTCATACGCTCCACAAGCACCTTATAATTCTCATTGTCGAGAAAGCCGCGCAGCTTGTCCACTTGCTTGCCCACCTTGTCACTGTAAAACAGATTCTTGGTGGTGATGCTATCGGCTTGGATGACCCCACTCAGTTTCACTTCTTTGGTCTTGAGATCAATGGATGCGAGCAGTTCTGTGCGAGCTTTCTCGGTTAACGTGAAACTGTTAGTGTCTGCAACTCCATTATGACACGAAAACTCAATTAGCTCACACAGCATCAGCAAATGATTTCCCGAACGCAGCTCAGCCTTAATACGAGCAAAGTCACTCTTGTTGGGGAAGATATCGTCAAGCTGATAGAAACTGAGTTCAGAATCGTCTTCGTTGACGAGTTTGTCGCAGAATTCGATGAGCAAGAGGCGGTCTTTGGCCCCCAATGGATACTGATTGACCTTCTTGACGAAATCCAAGTCGGTGTTCTCGCTGAAGATCTCTTCGACTTCTTCAAGCAGCAATCCTTGCTTGATGCCTTCTTCTTCCAGTTCGTTGAAGAAGTCGTGATAATAGCCCAGCAGACTCTCGGTATCAGTGAAGTTGCGCTGTGGTGCTTCGTAATCCGCATTGGCGATGAGCGACCTGAGGGCTCTAGCCGAGATGTTGTAGGACGAAGCCTTGTTGCCGAAACTATTCGTGAGGCCCAGCAGACGGCACCGCACCAGCTCGTTGAGTGTGTCGACAAGCGACAGTGCTTGCGCATTGGAATAGCGCAATGCTCTAGCGAAGCTCTTGAAGTCAATGTTTGAGGGCCCGACTTCAACGCAGATACAGAAGACCGCAGCTTGCATGGGGGTGATGTGCAATCGCTTGGCCAGATAATCGACATTGTTCCCCCGCACCTCGGACAAGATGAGGTCGTCGTCACTCTCGCGGACATAGGTTGAGAGCTTGGCGTTGATGTTGTCGATTGCTTCAAGCAGTGACTTGGGCTTTTTGCGGGTCCCCAGACTGACGCCTTTCGACTTGTTCTTGACAGCCTTGCACTCTTCTTTGGAAATGATTTTGTTTTTATTCGTACTCATACTCTAGGTTTTATGACTAGTTACTGTTAGTTAATTGATCGGTTTTTGTGTTATTTCAAATAAATATTTGTAAATTAACATTATTAATACAGTACAGCCAGACGGCCAATTTCCTTGGGCACCTTCTTTGCATTCCCGGCGAAAATCGCTGAGAAGAGATGCTGAGTCCACTGCGACAGTCCGCAGACCATCACACACAAGTCAAGTCAAAAAAGTCTTAGAATTTTCTCACAATCACATAAGTCTTTATTTTTGAATAAGTTGTATTATTCTCGCGCTGACTGTTGCATTTGTGAGGGGGCGAATGAGACAGCCGTTTAATTTGTCTCCAGATGTTTAACTTTGATTATTGGTAACTTTTGCCATGCTAGATTCAATTTGCGAGTGCAAAGGCATATCAAATATTTTAAATATGCAAATTTTCAGCATTAACAATTGTTAATCAGTGGATAATTCGCAATATATCAGCAATTTGCGATAATCTTGCTAGGTTTGCCCCCAAAAAAGCCTGCCACCTTAATCTAAGACGGCATCCATGCATGGGCCGAGTGTGGTTTCAACTCACGCCCTGGTGATCTCGAGGATGATCACCGTCTTGTCTCGGCCGATGGTGCCGCGCCTTTTCAGTTCGGCAATGGCTTCGCTCTCGCTTGCCGAATAGAGCATCACCGTTGCCGAGGCATTGGTCGCCGATGCCGGTCCCTCGATCCGATACTTCACTCGATACAACTCCTTGGTCATAATCCCAGATCTTATCGCGACTTAATAAATGCTGCTATAGTTACTCTTATGATAAAGAATACCGACCACTACATTGTTCTTGTCGCTTCCGCCTACAGAGACTGAAGAGATAGACTTATTTTCCCCTTCATTAAAGAATCGCTCGATGGCACGTTCTACTTGTTCGCTCGTTCCTGTAAAAAGTTTGAATTTCATAATGATATCCTCTACATTTAAAAGTTTATACTATCGATTGTTATCAACACACATGCCTCTTGGCTCAACAAAACTATTAAAAATCCCTCACCCAACCATCATCCATTTCATCCATTTGAAATATCCAACGGCAACTTCATCTCACAAATCACCCTCCTGACACCATTTTGCCATTGTAACTGGACTTTATCCTGATACTCTTGAACTGATTCCTCCATTTTGTTTTTCGATTTAATTAGCCACTATTGTTTGAAGCATTTAATACGATTTCAACTATTGTTATTGATATTTTTATTATATTTTTATTTACTTTTGCAGGGTGGAAATGACTTAAATGGATGATTATGAGACAGCGATTGATGATTATGGTTATGCTGGTGGTGGCCTGCGTGCTGCTTCCTGTTGACGGGTGGGCCCAGTTCAACTGGCCCTACACTGTCCATGACGGCACCATTGTCACCGAAGTGCCGCAGCGGCCTGCGGGCCAACAATCGGCTCTGGGGCTCAGGGTGGACAAGATACCGGTCGTGAGGGTGGCATTTGTCGGTCTAGGTATGCGTGGGCCCGACGCGGTGGAGCGCTGGACACACATTCCCGGCATCGAGGTGAAAGCCCTGTGCGACCACGAGCGTGAACGTGCCGAAGGCTGCCAACAGATCCTGCGGCGGGCATCGATGCCTGCTGCCGACGTCTACTATTGCGAGGATGGATATAAGGAATTGTGCCGGCGCAGCGACATCGACCTGGTGTATATCGCCACCGACTGGATTCACCACTTCCTGGTGGCGCGTGAAGCGCTCGAGAATGGCCACCACGTCGCCATCGAGGTGCCATCGGCAATGAACATGAACGAGATTTGGTCGCTTATCAACCTGAGCGAGAGCAAGCGACTGCACGTGATGATGCTCGAGAACTGCTGCTATGACTTCTTCGAGCTCAATTCGCTCCACATGGCGCAACAGGGCCTGCTGGGCGAGGTCATCTATGTGCAAGGGGCCTATCGCCATGAGTTGTCCCCCTACTGGGACGAGTACTGGAAGCGCGGGGCCGACGACAAGCTGGGCTGGCGGCTGGACTACAACAGCAAGTTCCGCGGCGACCTCTATGCCACTCACGGGCTGGGCCCGATTGCCCAGGTGCTGAACATCCATCGTGGTGACCGCATGAAGACGCTCATCGCCATGGATACCCGTTCCTTCAACGGCAAGCAACTGGTCGAGGACCGTACCGGTGAGGAATGCCCTACCTTCAAGAACGGTGACCACACCACCACGCTCATCTCTACCGAGCAGGGCAAAGTCATCGAGGTGCACCACAACGTGATGACCCCTCAACCCTATAACCGCATGTACCAGCTCACCGGCACGCGCGGTTTTGCCAACAAATATCCTGTAGAGGGCTATGCGCTGGCCAGCGACGAGATGCAGAAGGCAGGAATCACGGCCCTGAGCAAACATTACACGGGCCATTCCTATCTGAACAAGGAGGACACCGAGGCCCTCCTGAGGGCCTACACCTCGCCGCTCGTCACTCGCTATGGCGAGGAAGCCCATGAGGTGGGCGGGCACGGTGGCATGGACTTCATCATGGACTCGCGACTCGTTTATTGCCTACAGAACGGGCTGCCGCTCGACATCGACGTGTATGACCTGGCCGAGTGGTGCTGCCTTGCCGAACTGGGCAGCATCTCGATGGACAACGGCTATCTGCCCGTCCAAGTGCCCGATTTCACGCGAGGCGAGTGGAACAAGATCGGGGGCTACCGCCACGCCATGGCGACTCCCGAAGCCGAAGCGGCCTCACGCGCTGCCGCCACCTCCTTCACCGAGCAGTTGAAGGCCCGCGGAGCCAAGTATTGGGAGAAAGTGGCCAAGCAGGAGGCCAAAGCCGCTCGCAAAGCCGCCAAAAAGAACTGAAAACACCTAATTATCACATCATGATGAATAACATCGACACCGCCAGCATCCTGGCACAATTTGACATCATGGGCACGGTCGAGCAGGTCAAGCCGCTGGGCAACGGGCTCATCAACGACAGCTACCACGTCATCACCACTGGCGACGATGCGCCCGACTATGTGCTGCAACGCATCAACAACGCCATCTTCACCGACGTGGACCTACTGCAACACAACATCGAGGTCGTGACGTCCCACATCCGCCGCAAGCTCCTGGCCGCCGGCACCGACGACATCGACCGCAAGGTGCTGCAATTCATCAAGGCCCGCGGCGGCAAGACCTACTACCGCGACGATGCCGGGCGATACTGGCGCATGATGGTGTTTATCCCCCACTCCATCACCCGCGAGGCCGTCACGCCAGCCAGTGCCCATGACGCCGGCAAGGCCTTCGGCCACTTTGAGCAGATGCTGGTCGATGTTCCCGAGCCGCTGGGCGATACCATCCCCGACTTCCATAACATGGAACTGCGCATGAGGCAACTGCGCGAAGCCGTCAGCAACGACGCTGCGGGCCGTCTCGACGAGGTGCGCGACATCGTCGAGGAGCTGGAACGTGATGCCGACGAGATGTGCCAAGCCGAGCACCTATACCGCGAGGGCCGACTGCCCAAACGCATCTGCCACTGCGACACCAAGGTCAACAACATGCTCTTTGACGAGGACGGGCAAGTCCTGTGTGTCATCGACCTCGACACGGTGATGCCGTCGTTCATTTTCTCGGACTACGGCGACTTCCTGCGCACCGGTGCCAATATGACTGCCGAGGACGACCCCGACCTGTCACACGTGAGCTTCGACGAAGAGATTTTCAAGGCTTTCACGACGGGTTATCTGGAATCGGCGCGGAGTTTCCTCACGCCACTCGAAATCGAGCTCCTGCCCTATGCCGTGGCACTGTTCCCGTTCATGCAATGCGCCCGTTTCCTGGCCGATTACCTCAATGGTGACACCTACTACAAGATCAAGTATCCCGCCCACAACCTGGACCGTACCCGCAACCAGCTAGCGCTCTACCGCGACGTCCGTCGCCACGATGCCTCGATGACCGCCTTCATCAGCAGTCTCACTACATGACAACAGGTGCAAGACCAAGCAAGATAACATGATTCAATCAGGGCGGATGCCGCGTGGCACCCGCCCTGATTAATTGATAGGCGTTGTCGCTTGGACGAGATTATTTCTCGAGTTCCTTCTTGATGCGCTCGGTCAACATGGGGACAATCTTGTGAAGGTCGCCGACGATGCCCAGATCAGCCACGCTGAAGATGGGGGCGAACTTGTCCTTGTTGATAGCGATGATGAAGTCGCTCTCTTCCATACCTGCAAGGTGCTGGATAGCGCCGCTGATACCGCAAGCCATGTAGAGACCCGGACGAACGGTCTTACCCGTCTGGCCGACCTGTACCTCGTGAGGCATCACACCGTTATCTACCATGGCACGCGACGAAGCCACCTGACCGCCGAGGACATCGGCGAGGGCCTGCAACTTGTCGAAGCCTTCCTTGTCATGCACGCCACGACCACCGCTGACGAGGATCTTGGCCTCGCTGATGTCGGCCATCTGCTTGTCGGCCTTGATGGTCTTGACGAGTTTTACCTTGAACTTGCTGGCATCAAACTGGGGAGCAAACTCGGTGACGACACCCTGACGGCCCTCCTGGCGCTGCATCTTCTGCATCACACCGGGACGGACGGTTGACATCTGCGGACGGTTATTCGGGCAGATGATGGTTGCCATCAGGTTACCGCCAAAGGCGGGACGAGTCATGCGGAATTCGGGCTCACCATCCTTGTCGGGCTCAATCTCGAGCTTGGTGCAGTCGGCGGTCAGACCGGTCTTGAGGCGCGAAGCGATGCGCGGAGCCAGGTCACGGCCGATGGTGGTGGCACCATAGAGGACGATGCTGGGCTTGCACTCGGTGATAATCTGGCCAACAGCCTGGGAGTACTGCTCGCTCAGGAAGTCCTTCAACTCGGGAGCATCGGCAACGATCACCTCGTCGGCACCGAACTCGATGAGCGTCTGGGCCTGATCCTTGATACCTTGACCGAGGAGCATGGCTACGACCTTCTCGCCGAGGGCATCGGCCAGGTCACGAGCCTTACCTAAAAGTTCAAATGCGACGGGCTGGATGACACCCTCACGCTGCTCGGCAAAAACGAATACGTTCTTATAATCTTTCTTATCCATAATATTCAGTTTTAAGTCCTTAGTTTTTAGTTGCAAGTGTTTCTCTTTAGTTCTTAGTTTTTGGTTGTAAGCATAATGTGTATCTCCCGGGAAAGGTAATATCACTTGAAACTTACAACTTAAAACTTATAACTTAAGACTTACAACTTAAAACTTAAAACTCATTTTAGATAATGTGTTTAACTTTGAGTTGATTAACAATGAGCTCGACAGCCTCTTCGGGGGTCACCTCATGCACCTCACCGGGAGCCTTCATGGCCTTGGGGAAGGACTTGAAGACCTTGGTGGGCGAACCGGCGAGACCGAGCTTGCCCTCATCGACGTCGATCTTGTCGGCACTCCAGACCTCAACTTCCTTGTCATAGGCCTCCATGATGCCGCTGACGCTCATGTAGCGGGGCTCAAAGGCGGAGGCGAGCACGGTCAACAGGCACTTGCCCTCGACCTCGAGGACCTGTACGCCATCCTCGTTCTCCTTGTCCACCTGCAGGTTGCCATTGTCAAGCACCTTGGCATCGGCAACATAGGTGATCTGGGGCAGACCCAGGTGCTCGGCGAGCTCGGGGCCCACCTGGGCGGTATCACCATCGATGGCCTGGCGGCCGGCAATGATCAGGTCATAGTCCAGGACACGGCACAGGCCGGACAGGGCATAGGACGTTGCCAACGTGTCGGCACCGGCAAACTTGCGGTCGCTCAACAGGATGGCACGGTCGGCACCCATGGCGAGTGCCTCGCGCAGCATGACGTCGGCTTGGGGAGGACCCATCGAGATGACGGTGACATTGGCACCGAACTGGTCTTTCAGCCTCAATGCGAGTTCAAGGCCGCCCTTGTCATCGGGGTTCATGATGCTGGGAACGCCTTCGCGAATCAAAGTACCCTTCACGGGGTCAATCTTGACAACGGTGGTATCGGGAACTTGTTTAATGCAAACAATTATATTCATATCTTCTTTTAGTTTTTAGTTTTTAGTTCTCAGTTGTAAGCATGGTCTGTATCACCTGGGAAAAAGGGAATATCACTTAAAACCCACAACTTAAAACTTATAACTTATTTGAATAACTGACCGGCGATAACCATGCGCTGAACCTCGGATGTACCTTCATAGATCTCGGTAATCTTGGCATCACGCATCATGCGCTCAACGGGATACTCACGAGTATAACCATATCCACCGTGGAACTGGACGGCCTTGGTCGTCACTTCCATAGCGGTCTCGGCAGCAAAGAGCTTAGCCATAGCGGCATCGGCACTGTAGGGCAGGTGCATGTCCTTCTTCCAGGCAGCACTGCGCACGAGCAGACGGGCAGCCTCGACCTTGGTCTTGAGGTCAGCCATCTGGAACTGGGTGTTCTGGAACTTGGCGATAGCGCGGCCAAACTGCTTGCGCTCCTTGGTGTACTTGACGGTCTCGTCCATGGCACCCTGGGCAATGCCGAGGGCCTGGGAAGCGATACCGATGCGGCCGCCATCCAGCGTCATCATGGCAATCTTGAAGCCTTTGCCAAGCTGGCCGAGGAGGTTCTCCTTGGGCACGATGCAGTTTTCAAAAATCAACTCACAGGTAGCGCTGCCGCGGATACCCATCTTCAACTCCTTCTTGCCGATGGAGAAACCAGGCATACCCTTCTCGACGATGAAGGCCGAGATGCCCTTGGTGCCCTGCGACTTGTCGGTCATGGCCATGACGATGAAGACGTGGGCGTTAGAAGCGTTGGTGATGAAGATCTTGGAGCCGTTGAGCACCCAGTGGTCACCAGCGTCGACAGCGGTGGTCTGCTGCATGGCAGCGTCGGTACCGGCATTGGGCTCGGTCAGACCGAAGGCGCCAATCCACTCACCCGAAGCGAGCTTGGGCAAGTACTTCATCTTCTGCTCCTCGGTGCCGTGCTCCATGATGGGAGCCACGCACAGCGAGGTGTGAGCCGACAGGACAACACCCGTCGTGGCACACACGCGGGAGAGTTCCTCAACAGCCATGATATACATCTGCACGGTACCACCGGCACCGCCATACTGCTTGGGGACAGGAATACCCATCATGCCGAGCTTACCCATTTTCTCGACCGTCTCGATGGGGAAGCGTTCCTGCTCGTCAATCTCGGCGGCAAGGGGCTTTACCTCGTTCTCTGCAAAGGAACGTACCATCTGCAGGAACAGTTGTTCAGTCTTAGAATAGCTAAAATCCATATTGTCTTTTTAAGTTTTTAGTTTTTAGTTCTAAGTTGTAAGTATCACGTGATACACATCGCTTGAAGGAGGTAGTATCCCTTAAAACTTACAACTTAGAACTTACAACTTAATGATTAATACTTGTAGAAACCTTCACCGGTCTTGCGGCCCAGCAGGCCAGCGCGGACCATCTTGCGCAGCAGCGGGTGAGGACGATACTTGGGATCGCCAAACTCGTTGTAGAGCACTTCCATGATGGCGAGGTTCACGTCGTTGCCGATGAGGTCGGCCAGTGCGAGGGGACCCATGGGATGGTTGGCACCCAGCATCATGCACTTGTCGATGTCCTCGGCGCTGGCAATACCGTCGGCCAGGATGCCCACTGCCTCGTTGATCATCGGGATGAGAATGCGGTTAACGACAAAACCGGGAGCCTCGTTCACGGGCACGGGGGTCTTGCCGATCTGGGTCGTCAGGTCGATGATGCACTGGGCAGTCTCGTCGCTGGTGAGCTGGCCCTTGATGACCTCAACCAGAGCCATGCGGTCGGCAGGATTGAAGAAGTGGCAGCCGATGAACTGAGCGGGACGGCTGGTGCATGCTGCGATCTCGGTAATCGAGAGAGACGATGAGTTGGTAGCGAAGATGGTCTCGGGCTTGCAGATCTTGTCCAGCTCCATGAAGACGTCCTTCTTCAACTGCATGTTCTCGACAGCAGCCTCGATAACGAGGTCGGCGTCCGCAAAGGTGGCATAGTCGGTCGTCGTGGTGATGTTGGCCAGGATAGCCTTCATGGCATCCTCGGTGATCTTACCCTTCTCGACCAGCTTGTTGTAACCCTTGGAAATCGAAGCCATAGCCTTGTCCAGACTCTCCTGGGTGCGGCTCTTCATGACAACGGGCATCTTGGCGGCAAATGCCTTGACGATACCCTTGGCCATCGTACCAGTTCCAATAACACAAATTTTCATGATTCTGTTTATTTATTGATTATTAATGATTTAGTTCTTAATATTTATTGTCCGGTAAAATCTGCCTTACGCTTGTTGAGGAAGGCATCCATACCCTCCTTCTGGTCACGGGTGGCGAAGCACTTGCCGAAGAGTTTATTCTCGTTGGCAATGGCGCCGTCGGCATCCATGTCATAGCCCTCGTTGATGCTCTGCTTGGCCAGGCTGATGGCCACGGGAGCATTCTTGAGCATCATCTGGGCCATTTCCATGGCCTTGTCCATCAGCTCCTCGGGCTCATAGACAGCATTGACCAGGCCGATGCGCAGGGCCTCATCGGCGCGGATCACCTTGCCCGTGTAGATCATCTCCTTGGCATAGCCCTGGCCGACGAGCTTGGGAAGGCGGCAGGTCCCTGAGAAACCGGGGATGATGCCCAGGCCGACCTCGGGCTGGCCGAACTTGGCCTTGCTGGAGGCGATGCGCACGTCGCAGGCCATCGCCAGTTCACAACCGCCACCCAGGGCGAAGCCGTTGACAGCGGCAATGACGGGAATGGGCAACGTCTCGATGCGGCGGAACACCTGTGCACCCAGGCGGCCGAACTCAAAGCCTTCCTGCTCGTTGAGGTGGGCCATCTCGGAGATATCGGCACCGGCGACAAAGGACTTCTCGCCGTCGCCCGTGACGATGAGCACGCGCGTCGAGGCATCCAGGCTGCCGATGAAGGCATCCAGTTCCTTGAGGATAGTGGAGTTGAGTGCATTCAACGACTTGGGAGCCGAGATCTTCATCACGGTGACACCCTCGTTGTGCTCAACCTTCAAGAATTGATATTCCATGACTCAAAGGGGAGAAAAATCAGATATCCATGGGCTTGAGATCCGGCGAGATGATGAGCTTGGCCTCGGTTGCGGCCTGCACGTCCTCGACGGTGAACTCGGGATGCAGCTCGCGCAGGACGATGCCCTCGGGGGAGATGTCCATGACGCCCATCTCGGTGATGATCATATTGACCTGTCCGGCAGCGGTCAGCGGCAGCGTGCACTCCTTCAAGATCTTGGGGTTGCCCTTCTGGGTGTGCTCCATGGTGAGGATCACGCGCTTGGCACCCACAACGAGGTCCATTGCACCGCCCATGCCGGGAGCCATCTTGCCAGGGATAATCCAGTTGGCCAGGTTACCCTTCTCGTCGACCTGCAGAGCGCCCAGGAACGACACGTTCACATGGCCGCCACGGATGATGGCAAACGACGTTGCCGAGTCAAAGGTGCAAGCACCGGGATTCAACGTGATGGCACCGCCACCGGCATTGATCAGGTTCTTGTCCTCCTTGCCCTCTTCGGGGGTGGGGCCCATGCCCATGGCGCCGTTCTCGGTCTGGAGCGTTACTGAAACGCCCTCGGGCAGGTAGTTAGGGATTAAGGTGGGGATACCGATACCCAGGTTCACAACATCGCCGTCGTGCAGCTCTTTGGCAGCACGTTTTGCGATGACTTCTCTCATTTGATATTTATCCATAATAGTACGGTTTTTGAGATTAATTATGTTTTTTAAAAAGATTATTTCATTCCTCTCTTGACCATCTCTTGCACGACAAACGATGCAACGTCGTCGGCATAGGTGTTCATGCCGAAGCCGGCGTCAAAGCCCAGCTCCTTGGCCAGCTCATGGGTGATGCGGGCACCACCGCAGCAGCAGATCATCTTGTCACGCAGGCCCTCGGCCTCCATGAGCTCGATGAATTCGGTCATGTTCTTGATGTGGACGTCCTTCTGGGTCACCGTCTGGGAGACGAGCAGGGCGTCGGCGTGGAGTTCGATGCCCTTGGCAATGAACTCTTCGTTAGGCACCTGGGAACCCAGGTTGTAGGCCTCAATCATGTCATAGCGTTCCAGGCCGTAGTGGCCGGCATAGCCCTTCATGTTCATGATGGCATCGATGCCCACGGTGTGGGCGTCGGTACCGGTGGATGCACCCACGATGACAATCTTGCGGCCGATGTTCTCCCTGATGTACTCGTCGGTCTCATACATGTCCATCGTGTCGGACTCGACCTTGGGAACGTAGATGGTGCTGTAGTCCACAGTGTGGGTGCAGCTGCCGTAGCAGTTGAAGAAGGTGAATCCCGGGGTCAATTCCTTGTAATAGACCACGCTGGGGTTCTCCAGACCCATCTTGCGGAGCAACTGCTTGGCGGCCTCGACCGCCTCGGCACCACAGGGCACGGGCAGGGTGAAACTGAGTTGCACCTTACCATCGTTCATGGTGTCGCCATAGGGCTTGATCTTGGTAAAGTCTAAGGTTTTGTCAAAATCCTTAGCTTCCATGCTATATAATCCTTCGCTCATAGTCGTAATAATAAGTAACCTTAAATGTGATGTAACGTGTAACTCTCTCTATTATCTCTTACCCTTCATCAGTTCCACAAACGGGTTGTAGTAGTTCTCGCCCTTCATGGTCACGCCTTGCAGGCCCTTACCGCCGTTCTTGGGACGCTTCACGTCGCCGAAGATGCCCTTCTCCAGTGCGGTGAAGAGGCCCTCCTTGGTAATCTCCTCAAGCAACTTGATCGTGTTGCCCAGGACTTCCTTGGCACGGTTGCGGCAGATGCCACCCTCGACAAACTCCATCTCCTCGCCGATGCTCTTCATGTTGTTGAAGATGTACTTGGCGTTCTCGATCGAGAGGTAACGGTCGCTCATGAAGGGGGTGTGGATGGCCTCGGTGGGCATACCCAGCAGCTGGATGCCCTGGTGGGTCCAGATGCCGATCATGTTGAACAGCGCATCCTGGATGTGACCGCGGAAGATGTTGCCCGTCATGAACTTGGTGGGCGGCATGTACTTCAACGTGGCCTTGGGGAAGATTTCGCGGGTCATCTGTGCCTGGGCCAGCTCCAGCAGGAAGCCGTTCTCGAGCATGGGATCCATCTCGAAGGCGTGTCCCAGACCCATCTGCTCCTCGGGCAGACCGGCCATGAGCGCGAGCTGCTCATTAATCAGGTCCGACGCGAGCACCGTGTGGGCGGCCTCAACAGCGTCGGCTGTAGTCAGGTAGTTGTCCTCACCGGTGTTGATGATCACACCGGCAAAGCCGTTGATGATGCGGCTCATGTACTGGTCGATGAGGGTGCGCTGCATGTTGATGTCGCGGAACAGAATGCCATACAAGGCATCGTTCAGCATCACGTCCAGTCCCTCAAAGGCTCCCATGATGGCAATCTCGGGCATACACAAGCCAGAGCAATAGTTACACAGGCGGATGTATCGGCCCTGCTCCTCGCCCACCTCGTCGAGAGCCTTGCGCATGATGCGGAAGTTCTCCTGGGTAGCAAAGGTGCCACCGAAGCCCTCGGTCGTCGCGCCATAGGGCACATAGTCCAACAGGCTCTGGCCAGTGGTGCGGATCACAGCGATGACGTCGGCACCCTGGCGGGCACCAGCCTGGGCCTGCACCACGTCCTCATAGATGTTGCCGGTCGCCACGATGATGTACAGGTAGGGCTTGGGACCCTCGCCGATGGTCTCCAGGTAATGCTCACGGCGGGCGCGACGGGTGCGGATGCGCGTCATGCTCTCGTCAATGACGGGTTTCAGCACGTCGGCAATCTGCTGGGGGTCACGGGTGACCACCTTGGTGAGATCCAGTTCATCGGCAGCCACTTTCTCGGCAATCTGCTGGGGGCTGAGCCCGGTCTGGATCATGGCATTGGCAATGAAGAACAAGGCTCCCTCATTCAGGACTCCCTTATCCTTCAGCGCCTCGACCACCACGTTGGGCAGGGGCACGTCATTGTCATCAACTCCGTCGATGCCCATCAAGCGGCACAGGGTGCGCTCGACAGCGACAGTGGTGTACTGCTCGACAAAGGACTGGACGTCCTCGGCAATACCCTTGGCCAGCCCTCTGGCGTACTCCACTTTTTCAAAATCTAATCCTAACTTGCTCTTTTGCATAGTGTATTACAGTATATAGTATGTGATGTGATGTTGTGTGATGTCGTTGTCTTGTCATTGTGACGAGGATTCCAGCAGGGCCCTCGCCGTGTTGATCCACTCGCTGTCGATGCCCAGGCTCTGGGCGATGTTGAGGGCCTCGTGGGGCACCTCGCCGTCCTGCACCTCGACCAACCGGTAGTCCATTGTGCCGTTCTCCAGTCCCCTCACCCTGAGGCAACGGGCCTGTCCCGGCTCTATATCATAGTGCGTCGTCATGACCAGGCTCATGTCCTTGCCCGCCAGCACACGCAACAACGCGGTCACCAGAGCAGAGCCCTCGGTAGGATTGGTGGTGCGTGCCGGCTCGTCGATCAACGCCAGTAATTTCTTGTTCTCGCGCGATGCCTTGATGACGGCATCGATGTTCTTCATCTCGGCGGCAAACGACGACAGGCCTTTCTCGACCGACTGCTCGTCACCGATGCAGAAGTATATCTCGTCTCTCACGGCAATCTGGGCCGTAGCCGCGGGGATGCCGAACCCGAACTGGAAGAGCCATTGACACAGGGTCAAGGTCTTCAATACCACGGTCTTGCCGCCCATGTTGGCACCCGTGATGAGTGTGGGCTGCTGACCAAATTCCATGTCAACAGGCTGGAACTCCTTGCCCTGAGCGGCAAGGGCGGCCTTGACCTGCGGGTGGAACATGGCCGCATAGCGGCTGGTTCCGTCCTGTGAAACAACGGGAAACGCCAGTCCCAGCTGTCTCATCTGCATCGCCTTGGCCAAATTCACGTCGATGCGTGCCAGGGCGAGTTGTGCCTGCTCGATAGCGGTTGCAAAGGGGTGCAACTGCCGGCTCAGGTCTTTCCTGACGTCCTCTTCCAGCTCGCTGGCCTGCAACAGGAGCTCATCCTGCTGCTCGGGATGCTGGCGCATCTGCACCCTGAGGTCCCTGAGCTGGTCGCAATAGGAGTCATATATATAAAATGTGGCGATTTTCATCCCGTCGGGGTCAAGGATGGTGATGACCTCGTCAAGCACGGGAATCTCCACTACCCCGTCCATGCCGTGCTGGCCGAGCAATCGGGCGACATCGGCCGCCAGGATGGCAAGGTGCTTGACCTCAAAGAGCTCGATGTCGTCCAGGACGGCACCTTGCTTGAGGTTCTTGATGGTCGTGCGGATGTCCTTCAGGCCGCACAACTTGTGGCAGAGGGTGTTGATGTAGGTGTTATCGACCTGATCGACAAACTCAACAAAGCGGCGCAGCACCGAGTAGCACGCGTCAATCTCCTCAGCTCGCGTCATCATGGGCGAGTCGAGGAGCCAGCGGCGGGCAAAACCCGACTGCAATTCCAGCTCATCGAGCATGAAACGCAGGCCGCAGGGCGATTCTATGACATTCTTGAGTTGCACCATTACTGCTGGTTGTTCTTTAACAGGTCATAAACGGGAAGCCCGATGGCTTCGCTCAGTCGGCCGCACAGGGTGTCCGAGTCGAGGACATATCCGCTGGGCGACGTGGGATTAACGGTGACGGCCAGCAACTTGCTGCGTTGCAGCACGTGGAGGCGTCCACCGCCCTTGAGGAACAGTCTGAACTGCTGGGGAGTGACAAATACCTTGGTGAAGTCCCTGACCACCAGTTCGGCCTGCTTGAGGCTCTTGTTCTTTCTCACCTTCTCGAGAAAGCCATCGACCAGTGCACCGGCCACATAGAGGTTCTCGCAATCCTCCATCCCCTCGAAGTGGATGTCCCGCGAGAGCGAGGTGACGGCATCCAGGCCGTTGAGGCACCCCTGCTTGTCGATAAACCACACGCCCTTGTCCAGAGGCATGAGCTTCTTGATGTTCTCGTCACTGGTCAAGTCCAGATTGACGAGTTCGACGATATGGGCCGTCTTGCTCACCAGGGTGTTCATGTTGGCCGAGTAGGCCGCCCCGGTGGCCAGAATCATCGACTGGCTCACGGCGGGCGATGCCGAGCTCATGCGCGACAAGGCACCGTCGATGACGACTAGTTCGATACCCGAGCGGTGCATCTCGTCCATCCAGCGTTTGAGGCTGCTGGCCGACGAGGGGCCCGAGAGCAGGATCTTGCCGCCCGTCAGTGCCCTAGCTGTCACGACCCGGCCCAGCGAGGTATTCTCGTCGCTCACGTCGATGAGTTCCGACACCAAGCGCCGCTGGCGGTAGTGCATCTCGCTAGTGCCGAAGTACATGCCCTCACGCAGGACAATTTCGGGCTTCTGGGTGCGGGTTACCTGATCGATTGTCTCGCCATCGATGCCGATCGATGTCACGGCAATGCGTTTGCTCTGGACCGGCAGGCGGTCGAGCACATACTTGAGGCACTCGGTCTTGCCGGTGTTCTTCTCCAGGCCGACGATAGACAGGCTATCGTAACGCAATATGTCATCGATGAACGGGAGCACTGCACTGTAAAACTATCCGACGGCCTGTGAGGACACCCACCGGTGTCGCCACAGACCAACGGATGAATTCTATCACTTCTTGTTGCGGACCTCGTTGCGCTCGTGACGCTTCAGGGCCTTGGGCTCAATGTTCATGCGCTCACCCTCGAGCAGCGAGATAACACCGTCCACGGCCTTGTCGGCAGCCACTTGCTCACGCTGGCGGGCAGCCTGGCACTCGGGGCAGTTGCACTCGTTGTGGTAGTCGGTGGGCTCGGTGTAGGTCGTGATCACGCCCTCAAAGTTGCGCAATACCACCCTGCCTGGCGACTGTGAGATGACATACTGGGGCATGACGGGCGTCTTGCCGCCGCCGCCGGGAGCATCCACCACAAAGGTGGGCACGCAGTAGCCGCTGGTGTGGCCGCGCAGGGCCTCGATGATCTCGATACCCTTGCTGACGGGGGTGCGGAAGTGCTCCAGACCCATCGACAGGTCGCACTGGTAGATGTAGTAAGGACGCACGCGGATCTTGACGATCTCGTGAACGAGCTTCTTCATCACGTGGACGCAGTCGTTCACGCCGCGCAGCAGCACGCTCTGGTTGCCCAGGGGGATACCGGCGTCGGCCAGCATCTCGCAGGCACGGCTCGACTCGGGAGTCACCTCGTTGGGATGGTTGAAGTGGGTATTGATCCAGATGGGATGATACTTCTTCAACATGTTGCACAGCTCCGGCGTGATGCGCTGCGGGCAAACGACCGGCGTGCGGGTACCCAGGCGGACGATCTCGACGTGCGGAATCTTTCTCAACTCGGAGATGATGTACTCCAGTCGCTTGTCGCTCACCATCAAGGCGTCACCACCCGAGAGCAGGACGTCACGAACGGTCGGCGTGTTGCGGATGTACTCCAGCGCCTTCTCGATGCGGTCGATGCCACACTCGTTGTCCGTCTGGCCGGCAAAGCGGCGACGGGTGCAGTGGCGGCAATACATCGAGCACATGTCGGTGATGAGGAACAACACGCGGTCGGGATAACGATGCGTCAGGCCGGGCGTGGGCGAGTCCTCGTCCTCGTGCAGGGGGTCGAGCAGGTCGGCAGCGGCCTGATGGGTCTCGGCTCCCGTGGGGATGCACTGGCGACGGATAGGATCGTGGGGATCATCGGGATTGATGAGGCTCAGGTAGTAGGGCGTGATGGCCATACGCAGCGTCTTCAACGTCTGCTTGACACCATCTTCCTCCTCGGGAGTCAGGCTCACATATTTCTTGAGTTCCTCAAGCGTCTCGATGCGGTTTTTCACCTGCCACTTCCAGTCGTTCCACTGCTCGTCGGTGACATCAGGAAAAAGTTGTTTTCTTCTAGATTCAGCCATAATTGAATAATCAATGATGATGTCGCCCGGGACACACGAGGGCATCCCGTAGCGACATCAATTTCTTGAAATTAAGCGTAGAGTTCCTCAAAGATCTTCCTCAGCTCGGGGCACTCGCGCAGCTCCTGCAAGGTGAAGTCGGCATGGCCCTTGGTGTAGCCGTTACCGATGATCATGTTCACGTCGGCTCCGATGCCCTCGGCACCCAGGGCAGCCTTGGTGAAGCTGGTGGCCATCGAGAAGAAGTAAACCACGCCGTCATCCTTGGTGCACAGCACTGCCGTCATCTCGCAGTCGGGCACGTTCACGCAGTTGATGGTGGTGTCGGCCATCTTGCCGTCGGTCAGCTTGTAAACCAGCTCATAGACCTCAACGGGAGTCATGCCGGCAACGCTCTCGACAACGTCACAGAAGCCGAGGTCCTTGATGCGCTGGGTCGATTTGGGGCTGTTGGCCAGGCCGATTACCTTACCGGTGATGCCTACGCGCTTCTTGGCCTCATAGCAGCACAGCATGCCGCTCTTGCCACCGGCACCCAGGATAACCACGTTCTGGCCATACTGGCACAGCTTGGCGGTCTGGGCGGGAGCACCTGCAACGTCGAGGGCGCTCAACGCAAGCTTCTCGGGCATGTCATCGGGAATCTTGGCATAGATGCCGCTCTCGAACAGGACAGCCTTGCCCTTGATGTCCACCTGGTCCACGTCGGCGCGGATGTCCAGGATCTCGTCGATGCGCAGCGGGGTCAGCGACAGCGAAACGAGGGTTGCGATGCGGTCGCCCTCCTTGAGGTCGATCTTGCCCTTCAAGGCATCACCGATCTTCTCAACCTTGCCCAGCAGCATACCGCCCGAACCGGTGCGACGGTTGCGGTGCTTGCCCTGCAGCTCAACGTTCAGGAGCATCTCCTTCTTGATCTCCTCCATCACCTCGGCCTCGTTGTTGGGATCCTTGGCCTGCTGCTTAGCATAGTTGTGGATGTCGGTGAACGAAGCGGAGTCGATATTCAGGGTCTGCACGTCGATGAGGATCTCGTTGTCATAGATCTCGTCCATGTTGTTGTCCAGCTTGTTGGCGGGCTGGGGAAGAACGCCCTTGGGCTCGATTACTCGGTGGGTACCGAATCTATTTCCGTGTTTCTGCATTGTTGTTGTTTTGTTTTAAGTGTTAAACTAATATTGTTATGAAATTTTGTTTTCATTCAGGACTTCAGGGACCTTAAAGACCTTAAAGTCCCTAAAGTCATTAAAAGATTAATTGCGGGGTTTCAAGCCCAGGATCTCGCGGGCCTCGTCGCTGGTGGCGATGGGGCGACCCAGCTCGTTGGCCAGGCGGACGACCTTCTCCACGAGTTCGCCGTTGGACTTGGCCAGAACACCCTTGGACAGGTAGAGGTTGTCCTCAAAGCCCACACGCACGTTACCGCCCATGGCGATAGCGGCAGCAGCCATCGGGAAGGCATGGCGGCCAACGCCGGTCACGGTCCAGGTGGAGCCGGCGGGGATGCCGTTCACGAGCCAGCACAGGTTGGCTACCGTGGCAGGGGTGCAACCGGGCACGCCCAGCACAAAGTTGAACTGCATGGGATTGCCGGGAACCTCACCCTTGCGGGCCATGTTGAGGATGGTGTCAAGATGACCCATCTCGAAGCACTCATACTCGGGCTTGATGCCGCGCTCCATCATGCGCTTGCCGAAGGCTCGCATCGTGGGCATCGTGTTGTCAAAGATTTCGTCGCCAAAGTTGCACGTGCCGCAGTCGAGCGTTGCCATCTCGGGCAGCGGAGTCGTGTCTGTTGATTGCAGGCGTTCGTCGGGAGTCATGCCCACGGCACCGCCGGTCGACGGGATGAGGATGACGTTGGGGCATACCTTGAGGATCGCCTCTTCACACTCCTGGAAGCGGCCACGGTCCTGGGTGGGCGTACCGTCGTCCCAGCGGACGTGCAGGTGGACGATGGCAGCACCAGCGTCAACAGCCGACTTGGCCTCACGCACGATTTCTTCTACGGTATAGGGGACGTTGGGATTCTGCTCCTTGGTCACCTCGGCGCCGCAGATGGCGGCAGTGATAATCAGTTTATCCATTATTCAGTTTTAAGTTTTTAGTTTTAAGTCTTTAGTTGCTCGTTGCTAAAAGCATGGATTACAACTCCTAACTCACTTGCGCTGGCAATCCTTGGGGGTTACACAGGTGCCCGATGCGCGGCAGACCACGACGGGTTCTTCCAGGATGTCGGCAGCCGATGCACTGATGTCAGGACGGGCCTGAGCCACCTTGCGGGCCTCAAAAATCATGTGGCGTGAGGTATTGCCTTCACGGTCGATCCAGCCCTCGGCCTCGATGAAGTCACCGGCATAGACAGGTGCCAGGAACTCAATGTTATCGTAGGCGCAGAACAGGCCTTCATCACCATCGCGCATAATCAACAACTCGGTAGCAACGTCACCGAACAAGTGAACCATGTGTGCTCCGTCAACCAGGTTGCCGCCGTAGTGGGCATCCTTTGCGCTCATGCGCAGTCTGATCATTGTCTTGTATTCCATTATTTAGTTTTGAGTTGTTAGTTTTAAGTTTTAAGTTGTAAGTCCTTAGTTCCTTAGTTGTGATAGTTACTGCTCGACATAGATGCCGTCAACATAGATGCCCGATGCGTGAACGTGCTCGGGAGCGATTTCACCGACGGGAACAAGCTTCTCGGCCTCAACGACAACATAGTCGGCTGCGGTGGCCATCAGCGGGTTGAAGTTGTTGGTTGTGCCCAGGAATACCATGTTGCCGAACTCGTCAACGATGTTGGCGCGCAAGAAGGCGATGTCGGCCCTGAGAGGCTTCTCTAGCAGGTAATCCTTGCCATCGACCTTGATGATCTCCTTGCCATCGGCCATGATGGTGCCCAGACCTGTGGGGGTCAGCACGCCACCCAGTCCAGCACCTGCTGCACGGATGCGCTCGGCCAGTGTACCCTGGGGAACATACTCCACGATGAGGGTGCCCTCATTCTTCTGCAGAGCGGTCTGCTTGTTGGTACCCGTGTGGGAAACGATAGCCTTCTTCACCTGATGGTTGGTAACCAGCTTGCCGTGAGCCACCTCGTCATAGGCGGTATCGTTGGCAATGATAGTGAGGTCCTTAACACCTTTTTCAACAATGGCGTCGATGATTTGGGTGGCACTGCCGTTACCCAGGAAACCGCCAAACATAATTGTCATGCCGTCCTGAACCTTCTCGACGGCTTGCTGCAATGTGATTTGTTTGTTCATAATGTTTATTTTTTGGAGTTTATCGGTTTATGTCTATAATTGGGTGCAAATATAGGAAAATTTCCCCATTTTTAGGCCGTTTCAGCGCTTTTTTTATCAACAATTTATCTATTATATAGATAACTGCACTAAATACAGCACTTTTCCCGTGAACGATGCTCGAGTCGGCCTCATTGCATCCCATGCCATAAATACGCCATGAATTGCGCATCAACATGCCATGTGCAGATCTACCCATCAAAATCCCATGAAGCAATCACGGCGAGCGCGCGCTTGATCAGTCAGATTCAACTTGCGGCACAATAGCAGCAATGATGAGAAACAACAAACCCAGACAGCGTCAGCTCAATGCTCATTCAATCCTCATTGAGTTGGCACAATTTTTGCAGAAATTAACAAACGAATGATGTAGTAAAATCGCCGCCCATCGCGTCTAAAGAGTAAAAATAGAAACAGCTTTAAATATTTTGTATTATGGGAACGTTAGAAATAGGAATTATCGCAGGCATCCTCATCCTGCTGTTACTGGTAGTATTGTTCACATGTTACGTCAAGGCTCCTCCCAGCACGGCCTATGTCATCTCGGGCATCAAGCGCGAACCGCGCATCCTGATCGGCGCCGGTGGCGTGAAAATCCCCATCTTTGAACGACTCGACAAGGTGTATCTGGGCCAGTTGACGGTCGATATCCGCACCGAGCGTAGCGTGCCCACCAACGACTTCATCAACGTCAATGTTGATGCCGTGGCCAAGGTAGCCGTCACCCCCACCCCCGATGGCGTGAGACTCGCCGCACGCAACTTCCTGAACATGGATCCGGCAACCATTTCGAGCCAATTGCAGGACACGTTACAGGGCAACCTGCGCGAGCTCATCGGCAGCCAGGGGCTCAAGGAACTGAACGTGGACCGCGACGGTTTCTCCAACCAGGTCATGGACAAGGCCGCTCCCGACATGGCCAAGCTGGGCATCTCGATTCTCGCCTTCAACGTGCAGAACATCACCGATGAACTGGGACTGATCGAGAACCTGGGTGCCGACAACACCTGGACCATCCGCAAGAACGCCGCCATCACCAAGGCCCAGGCCGAAAAGGACATCGCCCAGGCCAAAGCCGAGAACGAGAAACTGGCCAACGATGCCACCGTGGCCTCGCAGACCGCCATTGCCGAACGCCAGAACGAATTGACCATCCGCCGCGCCGACCTCAAGCAGGAAGCCGACACACGCCAGGCCCAGGCCGATGCCGCCTACCGCATCCAGGAGCAGGAGCAGCAGAAGGTGCTCAACGAGAAAGAAGTTGATGCCCAGATTGCCCGCACCAAGAAAGAGCAGGACCTGACCAACGAACAGATCAAGATCCGCGAGAACACCCTGCTGGCCGAGGTGAACAAGAGGGCTGATGCCGACCGCTACCAAAAGCAGATTGAGGCTGAGGCCGAGAAATTCCAAGTGCAGAAGAACGCCGAGGCCGACCTGGAGAAACGCAAACGCGAGGCCGAGGCACAGCGCTATGAGGCCGAACAGGAAGCCGAGGCCATCCGTGCCAAGGCCGAAGCCCAGAAGTTTGCCATGTTGCAGGAGGCCGAGGGTATCAAGGCCCGCGGTGAAGCCGAGGCCTATGCCGTGCAGAAGAAAGGCGAGGCCGAAGCCCAGGCCATGGAGAAGAAAGCCGAGGCCTTCAAGAAATATAACGATGCTGCCGTGGCCCAGATGGTCATCGAGAAACTGCCCGAAATCACCCGCAACGTGGCCGAACAGGTAGCCACCATCCAGGGCGTGAACATCTATAGCACGGGCGGTGACAACGGAGCAGGCATCGGGACCATTACCGGCACACTGCCCATCGTGCTCGCCCAGGTCAATGACACCGTCAAGAGTGCCGTCGGCGTGGATCTGGCCAGCATCGTCCGCAAGCACGAGGGCCCCAAGGACACCCCCGAGAGCAAGGAGTAACCGCGGCCGCCGGCTAGACTGCCACCCTACTCCATCATCATGAAACAGGCTGGAAGCACCCTCGATTGTGCTTCCAGCCTGCTTTGTTGCCTCAACTGACGTATCTTTACTTCAGGTAATCGTCAAAGTAGCGGGTGATGCGCTCGTGCAGATGCACGCTCTGGTGGCCCATCATGTTGTGGCCCTGGCCAGGATAGACATAGAAGTCGGGCTGCGTGCCGGCAGCGATACAGGCCTTCAAGAAGCTATAGGCATGTTGCGGCACGACGGTGGGGTCGTTCAGGCCGATGATGATCTGCAGGCGGCCCTTCAGGTCCTTGGCCTTGTGGATGAGGCTGGTCTTGGCATAACCCTCGGGATTGCTCTGCGGGGTATCCATGTAGCGCTCGCCGTACATCACCTCATACCACTTCCAGTCGATGACGGGGCCACCGGCCACGCCCACCTTGAAGACGTCGGGATAGTTGGTCATCAGGCTGATGGTCATGAAGCCGCCGAAGCTCCAGCCGTGGACGCCCAGGCGCGCAGTATCGACATAGTTGAGCGTGCGCAGGAAGTCCACACCGCACATCTGATCCTGCATCTCGACTTGGCCCAACTGGCGAAAGGTGGCCTGCTCGAAGTCACGCCCGCGGTTCTCGCTGCCACGGTTGTCGAGGATGAACAACAGGTAGCCACGCTGTGCCATGTAGGTTTCCCAGCTGCGGCTGGAATAATGCCAGCGGGCATCGACGTTATGGGCATGAGGGCCGCCATACACATAGACGACCGTGGGATACTTCTTGGCCGGGTCAAAGTCGATGGGCATCACCATGCGGTAATACAGGTCGGTGGTGCCGTCGGCGGCCTTGATGGAACCGCAACGGTACTCGGGCACAGCGTAGCCCTGCCAGGGATCGGGAGCGGTGAAGTAGCGATACCGCTTGTTGCTACGGGTGTCAACGATGGCGATATTGCGGGGCACATCGGGCTCCTGGTAACTGTCAATCAGGTAACGGCCACTGGCGCTCAAGCGGCCGCTGTGCCAGCCGCGGCCGCCCTCATCGACGCGCACCATCTCGCCGGTAGCGACATCCACGCGATAGAGGTTTTGCTGGATGGGGCTGTCGGCATTGGCACTGAAGAGAATGGACTTGCGCTCGGTATCAAAACCGATCATGTCCATCACTACCCACTCGCCGCGGGTGAGCTGTTTCACCTGCTTGCCGTTGATGTCATAGAGGTAGAGGTGGTCATAACCGTCCTTCTCGCTGCGCAGCACAAACTGCTCCTTGTTCCAGGGCAGGAAGGCGATGGGATTCTCGGGCTCGACATACTTGGGATGCTCCTCGTGGTAGATCGACTTGATGCGGTTGCCCGTGACGGCGTCATAGGCCACCAGATCGACCACATTCTGGTCGCGGTTGCCCTCCATCACATAGACGATGTCGCCATCGGGGTTCCAACTGATGTTGGAGAAATAGCGGTCGGTGGGATCGCCGGCCTTGAGATAGACGGTATCACCCGTAGCCACATCCAGAACGCCGACGGTCACCAGATGGGAAGTCTGGCCCGCCATGGGGTACTTCTCGGGGGCGGGCGTGGCGATCACTTGGGTGCTGTCATCAATCTCGGGCACCGTGATCAGGGGATAATCGCCCACCATGGTCTGGTCCATACGGTAGAAGGCCAAGCGGCTACCCTGCGGATTCCAGAACAGGCCGCCCTCGATGCCAAACTCGTTGCGGTGCACGCTCTGGCCGTAGACCAGGTCGCGCGAACCGTCACTGGTCACCTGGCGTGTATTGCCCGCGCCATCGATGACATAGAGGTTATCGTTCTTGACATAGGCAGTGCTGCGGCTTGGCAGGCACCACTCGAGAGCCTGGACATTCCTGTCCACAGGCTGGTGCCACACGATCTTGCCGTTCTTGAAGTTGACAAGCAAGCGCTCGCTCCGGCTCCATGCCATGACCACAGGCTGGTCGGCATAGGGGAAGGACTGAACGTTATAAATCTTAGCCGTGTCAACGGTCAGGCCGGCCTTCTTGTTGAGTTTCTCGAGCGTAAACAGCACTTTCTCCTTGCCATTGGTCACGTTCACCGTCCAGCACGTGTCACTCGACAGGCGTACCAGCTGGTCGCCCCACCAGGTGAGGGAACGGTTCTTGGGAATCATGTTACGGTAATTCTTGCCGCCGAAGTTCAGGTCCTCGAGCGTGAACTGCTGTTGTTGCGCCGCCAGGGGCCATGCCAGCAGTGTCATGAGCATGAGCATCATGGCTTGTCTTCTTGCTGTTCTCATTGTTGTCAGGTTTATTAGTTGATATTTTGATGCAAATTTACGTCATTATTCTGAATTCTGAACAAAAGTTTTGTAACTTTGCGACCATGATGAGGAAGATGATACCGACACTGATGCTGCTGGCAGGCCTGTGCCTCGCCATGTTGACAGGCTGCGACAACCACCGCGACGGGGGACCGACGGACTATACCGTGACTTGCACCCTCGACGAGAAAGTGCAACACGACAGCGCCACGCTGCTCGTGCTGGAAGATGAATATGGCAAACTGCGGGTGTGTGGCTCGGCTCGTGCCCAGGACGGGACATTCACCTTCAAGGGACAGACGTCGGGCAGCAAGGTAGCCCTCCTACGCTGGGACAACGACACGATACATCCGTTCCACTTTGTACTCGAGCCCGGAAACATCCGCTTGACCATCCAGGCCGGCACATGGAGCGTCGCCGGCAGCGACATCAATGCCGATTACCTGCACTTCATCAACGAGCGCAACCGCATCCTCAACAAGCGCGTCTCCACCTGGCAGGAATACCTCAAAGCCGCAGCCGCCTCGTCGCTGACCCGCGAGAAGGAACTGCGCATGGTGCAACAGGACAGCCTGCTCCACGACTCGTTGCAACGCATCACGGTGGACCGCATCAACCGCGGCGATGCTGTCAGCCGCATCATCCGTGAACGTTTTGCCGGTCAGCTCGACCAGGAGCACATGCGCAAGCTCAAGTAAACATGTCGTTGTCAGAAGATACGGCCTGCAAGCCGGACCGATAACACTGGATAACACTTCACCCTATCAATCGACCTCAAGAGGCCGCCGTCCTCACCCCTGGCGCCATCGGCCGTTATTTCCTCGCCATTCACCCCATTATAGACTCGTGGCTTGCCCGATAGCTGCACTCCCACATCAATCTGGCAATTCAGCCGGGAGTGCGGCACAGCACGACCATAGCCGATGCCCAGATAAGGCCTCACTTTCCTCACCTTGACTTGAGCGCGGGCATTACCGTTATCGTCGGGCATGATATTGTAATCGCCCATTTTGGCAGCCACTTGGCCATAGCTGAGCGGAATCATGGCAAACATGCCACGACGGGCATTCAGGTCGGCGACTTTTTTCAACATTTCGTTTTCACCACTGACGACGTCAACCACATCATCATCGCCCGCAATATAGGCACCGACGGTCACATGGAAGGCAAGCCTGGGCAGGGGGTATATATCCAGCAAGGCATGGCCCGTGGTGTTGTGCAATGTCCCTTCCACCTCGACCTTGCGCTCCCGTAGCGGCGAGAGATCGATGCCGATTTCCTGCGTCTGGTTGATCAGATTCAATGAGAGTTCAGTAGAATACTTGAAGTGGGGCATCAGGTCAATACCGCCCCGGATGCCGACATAGTCGGTGACCATCGTTCCGGCATCAATGGTGACGCCGGTTGTGCCAACGCCTGCAGACAAACTATAGTGGCGCAAGATGTTGCTTTCCTGCCCCCATAGTGTCGCAGCGCCGAGTGCCAACGCCACGATATACAATATCATCCTTGCCATCATATCCTTCATCCAGTAAAGATGTCGCAAAGATAGAACCAAAAAACGACATAGGCAAAAAAATCTCCCCGCCGACCCATGGTCAACGAGGAGAAATTTAGGTTTTAATAACCGTTGATTCGATTAAAACTAATCTCTCAAGAATTACTTCTTAACGATGAGTTCGCAGATCGAAACGCGGTTCCAGCTGAGCTCCTGGAACATGTCGGTGGTGCCACAGCCCTTAGCAGTGATGCGGTTAGCATCAATCTTGTACTTGTTGATGAGCATGTTCTTAACAGCCTCGGCACGGCCATTAGCCAGACGTACGTTGTTGTCGGCGGGACCCTCTACAGAAGCATAACCCTTGATGTCAACAGTAGCGGTGGGGTTGTTCTTCAGGTACATGGCAACGCGCTCAACATTGGGCTGCTGGTCAGCGGTGATGTTGGTCTTGTTAACCTTGAAGTGAACGAGAACGTTCATCATAGCACTCTCCCTGTCGATGTACTTGGTCTTGTCAACCTCAGCGGGCTTAGCCTTGCGGGCAGCATCCAGGTCGCGCTGGAGCTGAGCGTTGCGAGCGTTAGCGGCGTCGAGGTCACCCTGCAGACCATTGAGCTGGTTGCGCAGGCCGTTGATCTGACCGTTCAGAGCGTCGATGTCATCCTGGCTGTACTTGTAGGGGCAGAAAGTGATGTAACGCTCGCCGTTGCTACCCTTGAAGTGGTAGGTGATACCAGCCTCAAGCTCTACAGCAGCGTGGTTAGCGTTCATCTTGCTCAGGTCAGCGTGCGGGCCGTCGATGGTGCGAGCAGGCAGGTTGTTGCGGAAGGCCTGCATGATGTCACCGTTCATGTCCCAAACCACTGCGGGCTTCAGACTGAAGGTCCAAGCACGGTTCTCACCGAAGTTGAAGTTCAGGTTAGCACCAGCCTTGGTGTACCAGCTGTCATAGTCGTTGCCATAAACGTTGGCCGACTCAGTAGCGCGGTGGAAGGCGTGCAACCAACCGGCACCGAATACGCCCTCGAGCTCAAATACGCGAGGTTTGCCCTTGTAACCACCGAAGAGGTTGCTCAGGTTTACGGTACCAAACATACCAGCCATCGTGTGGTCGATGATGTTCGGGCTCTTAGGTCCCCAGTAGTTGGGCTCCTTGGTCCAGCTGGTGGTGTTGATGGTAGCCTCACCCTCAACGCCCAGACCGAAGACCGGAGTCAGCTGCTTCTTGATCTCCAAACCGAAGATGCCACGAGCGCTGGGCCAGAAAGCATAACCCTGGAAGGGCATGATAGCACCACCCTTCAAGGTTACAGACATGTTGTCAAAGAACTTGTTCGGCTCCAGAGACTGTGCCTGTGAAGCGAATACGCCCGTCAGAAGGGCTAAAGTCAAGATAATCTTTTTCATAATAAAAAACTATTTAAACACTATTTATTAATTAATTGTTCGTTATCTTAGCTGATATCATTCGGCAAAAGTAATATAATTTTCTCACACAGCCAAAATTTAACATTCATTAAGAACAAAAATTGAGTAAAAACGGCACTTCTGAGCGTTTTTTCAATGTTTTCGTTATCAATTAATGCCATTTTCTGGCGAATTGGCAAGAAATCAAGCAAAGATATTTCAAATAATTGAAATCTGCAAAATTTTCACCGATTTTTATCGACTGGCATGGCTTTTTTCGTCAATGGGCCATTTGGAGCTAGCCGACAATCACGTCTATCACCTCATTGATATCGGCAAGACTCACCTCGCCGTCACGATTGACATCGGCCCGCTGCATGATAGCGTCATCACTTGTACCGGCAGCCAGAATAATGTCGATGATGGCATTGACATCGGCCACGCTCACCTCGTTGTCAAGGTTCACGTCACCGTACATGCTGCTGACCATGTCGATCTGGCGCACGGCACCACAACTGTTGACATCGGCCCGCCACGAGGCAAAACGCAATCGCGCACCATTGATCACGCGAGGCACCCTGATGGACAGCAGCACATGGTTGATGCTCTTGGTCACGCTGGTGGGTGTGAACGTCACCGAATCGACCGCTGTCCCGGCCTCATCGAGCAAGGCAGCAGTGAGTGCCACTTTGCTGGCGACAAACTGCTCGCTCTTCCACTGGTCGAGAATCCAGGTCACATCCATCTCCAGCGTCTGCCCCTTCTTGCAGTCAAACTGTGGCGAGGTCAGCAAGAAGTCCTGGCCGGTCGATGTCTTGTAGAGCACAATCTTGTTGCCCAAGATGTTGCCCTGATTGAGCAGATAGAAGGGGTTATTATAAATCCACCCCTCGAAGTTACGGGACGAGAACTGGGGCACCTGGGCTACTGCCATGGCGGCCATCCAGCCGAACAGGAATACCAAAACGCATTTTTTCATGACGATGATCATTGAGGTTGATTCAGTGTCTGCAAAGGTAATATATACTTTCCAGTCAACAAAAAGTAGAGGCGCAAAATCTCATGCGCCTCCACAATTCCTTCTGTTATCAGCCGATAGCTGAATACCAATTACTTCACAACCTTAACGGCGCTGGTGGTGCCGTCGGTGTAGGTGGTAACGACGATGGTCAGACCCTCGGCCTGCTGCATCTCCTGACCAGCCAGGTTGAAGTAGCGAACGCCAGCCACCTGCTTGTCGGCATTCATCTCCTCGATGCCGGTCAGCGGAGCAACGACGAACTCATAGGCGATGTCCTCGCTCTGGAGCTTGCCATCGGCTACTGCATAGGCC
>JAFTFA010000193.1 GCA_017449785.1 Muribaculaceae bacterium
CATGATCCGTGACTACTTCGAGAAGTTCTACTGCCCGCAGGCCGAACGTGCTGCCAAGCTCATGGCCAACAACTATGCCCTCGTCCACGACATCGTGGCCTGGAAGGAGAATGTGGCTGCCCGCTGGGATGACGTGCACCTTGTCGGCGAGATCATGGGTAACCGCGATGCCATCGCCAGCGGCGTGGAGGACATCAATGTGACCATGCGCATCGACACTGCCGGCTTGGGACGAGACGTACGTCTCGAACTTGTTGTCAACAAGGAGGAAGACGGCCAGGTCAAGTTCTATCGCAAGGCCGAGTTTGAGGTCGTTGCCCAGGACGGCGATATCCTGACGTATAACTGCAAGCTGCCCTTCCGTGAGAATGGTATGTTCCGTTATGCCTATCGTGTCTATCCCTGGAATGACAACCTGCCCCATCGTCAAGACTTTGCTTATGTGAAGTGGTTCTGATCCACTGCAGGCATCTGATGAATATGAGCGTCCGCCGCCAGGTCCACAGGGAACTGGTGGCGGATGCTCTTTTTGGTGGATATTTCAGCCAGAAAATGAGGAAAACTGCGATTTTGGTAATTATTGCTGCTGAATTGGTAGTGATTGTTACCGATGCAGGCAGTAACTTTGCATCGTGAAAATGTTTATCAACACCGATTGTACAACAATGAATGCAAAAATCATCAGTTTATTCACTATAGCCGCGTGTGCGCTTGCCCTGGGCAACGGTGCCGTGGCTCAAAACAACCGACACATGAAACAGACCCAAATCAAGAAACAGGAATTGCATCTCACTACCTCGTGGGACAAGGTGTTCCCCAAGAGCGACAAGGTCGATCACAAGAAGGTGACCTTCGTCAACCGTTATGGCATCACTCTGGCCGCCGACATGTATGTGCCCAAGGGCGCAACCGGTCGCCTGGCCGCCATCGCCATGAGTGGCCCCTTCGGCGCAGTCAAGGAGCAGTGCAGTGGCCTGTACGCCCAGGAAATGGCCCAGCGCGGTTTCCTGACCATTGCTTTTGACCCGTCATTCACGGGTGAGAGTGGGGGAGAACCCCGTTACATGGCATCGCCCGACATCAACACCGAGGATTTCCAGGCTGCCGTCGATTTCCTGTCCACACTGGACAATGTGGATCCCGAGCGCATCGGCATTCTGGGCATCTGTGGTTGGGGCGGACTGGCACTGAACACGGCTGCCATCGACACGCGCATCAAGGCTACTGCCGTGATGACGATGTATGACATGACGCGTGTCAATGCCCGTGGCTACTTCGACAGCATGGACGAGGAGGCCCGCCACCAGCAGCGTGTCGCCCTCAACAACCAGCGCACCACCGACTATGCCCGCGGCTACTACGAGACCGGTGGCGGCGTGGTTGACCCGTTGCCCGACGATGCCCCCCAATTTGTCAAGGACTATTATGACTACTACAAGACCAGCCGTGGCTATCATGAGCGCTCGCTCAACTCCAACGATGGCTGGAACCAGACGGGATGCATCTCGTTCATGAACCAGCCCATCCTGAAGTACACCAAGGAGATACGCTCCGCTGTCCTCATCGTCCACGGCGAGAAGGCCCATTCGCGCTACTTTGCCGAGGATGCTTATCGCGACATGACCTCCTATACCAGCTACCGCGACAACAAGGAGTTGATGATCATCCCGGGTGCTACCCATTGCGACCTCTATGACGGCGGCAAGGACAAGGTCATCCCCTGGGAGAAACTGGACACCTTCTTCAAGAGCAACTTGAAGTGATCCAGCGATGATTTTAACACAGTTGCCCGAGACTCTCGTTCATGGGGGTCCCGGGCAATTATTGTGATAGACCGGCAGAGAATGAATCGCCACTCGTCACAATCGGCGAATATGGTAAATTCTTCAGAAAAAATGGTATCTCTTTATCAGATAATGGAATGTAAATTTGCATCGTGAACCAATAAATGAAATATGATATGAAAAGATTGTTTTTGTTTTTAATTCCTGTGCTTTTATTCAGCATCATGGCACCTGCCATGACCGTTCCTGCCAGCGAGGCCCGTGTGCTGGTATTGTATTATACCTATAGCGGCGTGACCGAAACCCTGGCCCAGAACATTGCCGACGATTGCGGCGGCACCCTGCTCGAAGTGATCGACCACGGCAATTACCCTCGCCCCGAGAGTCAGACCACCTATAACTATGCCAACAACGAGCGCAGCCAGATTGATGCCGGCAATTGGCCCGAAATCCAGACCAGCGTTGAGGATTTTGATGCCTGGGATGCAGTGATCATCTGCACACCGTTGTGGAATGGCAAGATGGCCAACCCGATGCTCACATTCCTTCACAACCATGCCTCAAAGTTGGACGGCAAGCAAGTCGCTCTGGCAGTGACCAGCTGGAGCAGTGGCATCACCAGCGTCGTAAATGATGCGCACAACCAGCTGCCGAACAGTACTTTTGTCGGTTATCCGTTGCACATTAATTATAATAATCGTTCAAACATACCCACTATGGCCAGTAATTGGGTGAGCACCCTCCAATTTGAAGTCGAGCCCGTCGAGGCTGTCAAGATGCGAGTGATTGTGGGAGACAAGACCTTTATCGCCACGCTTGATTCTAGCACAACAGCCCAGGCTTTCATGGACTTGTTGCCGCTGTCGCTCGACATGACTGAACTCAACGGCAATGAGAAGTACAATTACCTGACTACCAACCTGCCCAGTGCACCGACCAATCCCGGAACCATCCATGCCGGTGACATCATGCTCTATGGCCGCTCCTGCGTGGTCCTGTTCTACGATACGTTTAACACCTCTTATTCCTATACCCGCATTGCAGCGATTGACGATCCCACCGGACTTGCCGAGGCCCTGGGGACGGGCAATGTGACTGTTCGGTTTGAATTGGCTGCCGCGGCACAGGGCGGTGACATCAATGGTGACGGTGAAACGAGTATTGCCGACGTGACAGCACTCATCGATCTGCTGTTGAAGGGAAGGAACGACTATCCTGCCGTTGCCGATGTCAATAACGATGGCGAGTTGAGCGTGGCCGACGTGACGGCATTGATCAATATCCTCTTATCAAAATAAACGACAATGAATTACAAGCAAATATTATTAATTGTCATTGCTGGTGTGCTGGCTCTTGCCACGGTCACCGGCAGTGCCCAAACTAACAATGAAATCATGAGTAACAACAGCAAGACACTGGTCGCTTACTTCAGCGCGACCGGTACAACCATGGAGGCGGCTACCAAACTTGCCAAGGCCGCCGGTGCAGACTTGCACGAAATCATTCCCGCAGTGCCCTATACTCCTGCCGACCTCAACTGGCGCGACAAGAAGAGCCGCTCGACCCTGGAGATGGAAGACAAGAGCAGCCGCCCCGCCATCGCCAACAAGGTGGAGAACATGGAGCAGTATGACACCGTGTTTGTGGGCTATCCCATCTGGTGGTACATTGCCCCGACGATCATCAACACCTTCCTCGAGCAATATGACCTGACGGGCAAGACCGTCGTGCCCTTCTTCACCTCGGGCGGCAGCGGTGCCGGCGAGACGATGAGGTATCTCAAGCCCTCGGCTCCCGGGGCCAACTGGGTCGAGCCCAAGAACCTCAACTACATGGGCGAGGGCGAGATGAAATCCTGGGTAGAGAGCCTCAAGTGAACGCCCGAGCCGTCCAGTTCCAAAAAAATGTAGTATATTTGCACTTTGAATCTGATTAATCATCAATAAAATGAAGAAAAGACAATTATTTGCTGTCATGGTTGCCGCGTTGATGGCCGTCATGGCAAGTGCTCAGAGCAAGGTGTATTACACCAACGAGATTTCTCCCGAGTCGCTCGTCAAGATCTACAAGGCGCTCGGTGTCGAGGCATCGGGCCGGGTGGCTGTGAAAATCAGTACCGGCGAGGCGGGTAACAACCATTACCTGAAACCCACTCTCATCCGCAACTTGGTGGATGAAGTCGGTGGAACTATCGTGGAGTGCTGCACGGCCTATGGCGGCTCGCGCCAGGACGTGTCCAAGCACTGGCAGACGATCCACGAGCACGGCTTTGACTCGATCTTTGCCGTCGATATCATGGACGAGTTCGGCCAGATGCGCATTCCTGTCAAGGACCGCAGCCACATCAAGTATGACATCGTGGGCGACCACCTGGCCAGCTATGACTGGATGATCAACCTGGCTCATTTCAAGGGTCATGCCATGGGCGGTTATGGCGGTGTGTTGAAGAACGCTTCGATCGGTGTCGCCAGCACTGCCGGCAAGGCTTATATCCACTCTGCCGGATACACCGATGACGCCAGTGACGCGTGGAACCACATCGAGGACCAGGACGGTTTCCTCGAGTCGATGGCAGCCGCAGCTCAGGCTGTGCACAACTACATGGGCGGCCATGTCATCTATATCAATGTGATGAACAACATGTCGGTCGATTGCGACTGTGATGGCAGCCCCGATGAGCCCAAACTCAAGGACATGGGCATCATGGCCAGCCTGGATCCCGTCGCTCTGGACTGGGCCTGCGTCCAGATGGTGTTTAACCACAAGGGCAAGCCCGGTGACGACAATGCGCCCCTCATCGAGCGCATCAACAGCCGTCATGGCACCCACACCATCGACTGGGCCGAGCACATCGGCCTCGGTTCCAAGAACTACGTGATTGTTAAACTCTAATCAAGAACATCAATACTCAATGAACAACTTCGTCTATAACATACCTGTCAAGGTTTATTTCGGAGAGAACCAGTTGCAGCACCTCGGTGAGGAACTGGCTAAGTTTGGCAAGCGTGTCCTGCTCACCTACGGTGGCGGTTCCATCAAGCGTACAGGCCTGTATGATGCCGTTGTGGCCGAGGTCAAGAAGGCTGGCATGGAATTGTTTGAACTGTCAGGCATCGAGCCCAATCCCCGCATCGACAGCGTGCGCCGTGGTGCCCAGATGTGCAAGGAGCACAACATCGACGTGTTGCTGGCCGTGGGTGGCGGATCGACCATCGACGCGACCAAGTTCATGGCTGCCGGAGCCAAGGTTGATCATGATCCCTGGGATTTCTTCAACGAGAAGTGGGCTCCCATTACCGAGGCCCTGCCCATCATCAGCGTGCTGACGCTCTCGGCAACGGGTAGCGAGATGGACGCCGGCGGCGTGATCAGCAATCCCGAGACCAACGACAAGATCGGCCGCGTGGAGTCCCCGATCTTGCTGCCCAAGGTGTCCTTCCTGGATCCGACGGTGACCTATACCGTCAGCCCTTATCAGACGGCCTGTGGCGCCGCCGACATGTTGTCCCACATCTTTGAGGTCTATTTCAATATGAATCAGGATCTCTACATGCTGGACTGCTTCATGGAGGGCATGATGAAGACCATCATCAAGTATGCTCCCATCGCGATGACCGATCCCTGCAACTATGAGGCTCGTGCCAACCTGATGTGGACCTCGTCATGGGCCATCAACGGCTTTGTTGACGGCGGCAAGCGTCAAGCCTGGAGCTGCCACCCGATGGAACATGAGGTGTCGGCCTACTATGACATCACTCATGGTTTGGGCCTGGCCATCATCACCCCGCGCTGGATGGAATATTGCCTCAGCGAGAAGACGGTGAGCAAGTATGTGCAATTCGGTGTCAACGTCTTCGGCATCAACCCCGACCAGCCGGCCATGGACATTGCCCGCCAGGCCATCGACAAGGTCAAGGAGTTCCTCTTCACCACGCTCGGCCTCAAGAGCACCTTCACCGAGCTGGGCATCGGCGACGAGCACATCCCCACCATGTCCCGCAAGGCTTGCCAGGGCGGCGTGCTGCCCGGCTTTGTGCCCTTGAACCAGAACGACATTGAGGTCATCTTCCGCAACTGTCTGTAATCGAGCCAGGCCACAACACATCGTATTTAATATTTCCACGTCAATCCGCGGTCCCATGGGCTACGGATTGACGCTGGTTTTTATCTCTTTGTGGGTGCGAATCGGGATTATTGGTAATTTAATCCGAAATATGTGTAACAGTTACATGGCGATTAGGTTGTAATTTTGCATCAGTTAAATTTCAATCGATAATCGCTATGAAACGAATCAGTAGATTTATACTCTTTATATTAATGGTAATGATATCAACATCTAACTATATCAATGCACAATCAGTCATGAATGTGAAGAAACAGTCATTAGCTACCATCGCTGCCCTTGAGGCCAAGGGCGACTTGCAGCGCCTGGAGCCCGCCATCAACGAGGCTCTGGACAACGGATTGACCGTCAACCAGGTCAAGGAAGCCTTGTCACAACTGTATGCCTACACCGGCTTCCCGCGTTCACTCAATGCCCTGGGTGTGCTCCAGCGTGTAGTCGCCGACCGCGAGCAGCAAGGCAAGCCCGTCACCATGGGCCCCGATGCTGCCCCGCTGCCCGAGGACTATGATGCCCTCAAGCAGGGTACCGAGGTGCAGACGCGCCTCACGGGCACTCCTTTCAACTATGAGTTTGCGCCCCAGACCGACTATTACCTCAAGGCACACCTCTTTGGCGACATCTTCGCCCGCAACACGCTCACCGATGCCGAGCGCGAGATTGTTACCGTGAGTGCCATCTCGGCGCTCGAGGGATGCGAGCCTCAACTGATTGCCCACGTGCGTGGCGCGCGCAACATGGGCGTGACCGACGATGAACTGCATGCCATCCCCAAGGTGCTTGCCGCTACCGTGGGAAAAGTGGAGTCCTGGCGTGCCAGCAAGGCCATAGCCACCGTCTATGGCGAGAACATGGAGGAGCCTGGACGTCCCAACGACGGCACCTGGCCGCGCGGCGAGTTCAACAGCGCCTATGCGCAGTACTTTATCGGTAACAGCTATCTGGCCCCGCTGGATGCCGAGAACGGTGGTCCCGTCAACGTCACCTTTGAGCCGGGTTGCCGCAACAACTGGCACATCCACCACAAGGCCGTGCAGGTGCTCATCTGTGTCGATGGCCGTGGCTGGTATCAGGAGTGGGGCAAGACTCCCATTGAGCTCAAGCCCGGTGTCGTGATCGCCATCCCCGAGGGCGTGAAGCACTGGCATGGTGCCGCCCGCGACAGCTGGTTCCAGCACATCACTTACATGACGCGTGTCGAGGAAGGCTCGACAACCGACTGGCTTGAACCAGTAAATGAGGAGGTTTATGGTATACTTCCATGAGTTTTGCAGAATTTTCTTGTTTTTTATGCTGATTTATTTCGTGTATAAGAAAATTATATATAATTTTGCATTGAATTTAATGGAGTACGTGTTGCTCAATATAAAAAATAAACGGTGTATTTTATTTACTGTAAAATGAAAGTGACAAATGTCATCAAAATAAAAGTATTTCCAGCTTAATTGCATCAATTCTATTCAAGTTAAAAGTTAATAAATTTGGAGAAATGTTATTTGCAGAGGGTTTGTTACTCGGGAGAGCGGCAAGCCTTTTTTTATGTGCCTTAATTTGCCCTGACTAGGAAAAATGTCTAATTTTGCCGCCATGATGAAGAAGATAATGATGATCGCGGCGTTGCTGGCATGGTCCACCGCCGCTACAGGACAAAACATGAATATGAAAGAAGAGTTGACAAGGCGCATCGACGCCGTGTTTGAAGCGGTGTACAGCAGTCCCGACGAGCCGGGTGCAGCCGTGCTCATCATGCAGGGCGGCAACACGATATACAGCCGATGCTTCGGTCTGGCCGACATGGTGACGCGCGAGCCGGTGACGTTTGCCACCAACTTCTGCATCGCGTCGGTCTCCAAGCAGTTCTCGGCCGTAGCCCTGCTACAGCTGGCCGAGGAGGGCCGTCTCTCGCTCAGTGATCCGCTCTCGAAGTTTTTCCCTGAGTTCCAGGCGCCGTTCTTCAAGGACATCACTCTGCATCACATCCTGAGTCACACGTCGGGCATCCCCGATACACGTCCCCGTGACAATCGCGACTTTGTGCTCTATAGCACCGATGTCGCCTCGGTCGGCTATATGCGCACGCTCGATCACTTGAATTTCCAGCCCGGCACCCAATATGAGTATATCAATCCCACTTTCCAGCTGATTTACCAGATCGTGGAGCGCGCCACGGGCACCCCCTTCGAGACCTACATGCAGAACCAAGTCTTTGGCCGCATCGGGATGGAGACGTGCCGCTACTTTGAGCCCGACCGCAAGATTGCACACATGGCCCATGGCTATGAGCGCGACAGCATCGGGCAGTGGGCCGAATATGATTATGGCGAGGAGAGTTTCTTCGCTACCAAGGCCGACGGTGCCCTCTATTGTTCCATCAACGACTTTGTGCGATGGGAGCGTGCCTTGCGCGATAACCGCGTGTGGACGGCATCCAGCAAGCGCTTGGCCTATCAGCCGTGGATACGCATTCCTGCCGATGCCGAGTATGGCTACCAGCCCTATACGGGCTACGGCTACGGCTTCTTTGTCCAGGACTATCCCGGCCAGCCCACCCACGTCTATCACCTGGGCGACAACGGCGGCTTCACCATCTATGCCGGCAAGATTCCCGAGCGTGACCTCATTTTCCTCTTCTTCTCGACCCGCCCCGACATCGACCGCCTGGCCATGGTCAACCGGGTCTATCACATCCTGGGCTTCAACTTCTAGAGAGGTGACTGATGAAGGTAGCCATGCGGTGAGTTGATAATTCTATTATTGATTCCTGGATTTCAGGGCTTCACGGTCAGTCGGTCGGTGGTCATGCGCTGCATGTATTGCTGGATGACGGACTTCATGTGCCGCTCCATGCGGTTGCGCGTGGCTGTCGGCATGGTGCCCAGGACGTTGTGGGTCAGGGTGGAGTCGGTGCGGAAGTGGTAGGCCGCAGTGACCTGCTTCCCGTCAAATTCCAGGGCATAGTCTCCCCAGACATACTCATAGCTGCTGGACTCGGGCACCCAATGCAGGGCGAAACCCTCGTCGCTGCCCAGCATATTGCGCCCGAAGGCGATATAAGGCTTGTCGTAGTGCAGATAACTCAGCACCGTGGGCATGATGTCGATCTGCTCGACCACACGCTCCTCGTCATAGCCGTGCAGTGACGCGTCGCCTGGAGCATACAGGATGATGGGTACACAATAGTTGCCTAGCGAGGTACAGTAGAACGGGTCGATCTGCTGGCTCACGTGGTCGGCCGTGATGACAAACAGGGTGTTCTTGAACCACGGCTGGCGGCTCGCCGTCTCGAAGAACCGTTTCAATGCGTGATCGGTATAGGCAATGCACTGCTGCAGGGGGCGTTCGCCTTGAGGGAAACGGCCCTTGTACTTCTCGGGCACGACAAACGGGTCATGACTGGAGGCACTGAACAGGGCTGTCATGAACGGCTCACGCATCTCGCTCATCTGCTGGGCATAATACTGGAAGAACTCCTCGTCCCAGATGGCCCATGTGCCGTCAAAATCTTCATCACCGTGGAAATCGGGGTCGGCATTATACTCGGTGCGGCCATAGTATCGCTGGAATCCCGTGGCGCGGGCAAAGGCCTGGAATCCCATCGACCCGTTCTGCGCCCCGTGGAAGAAAGCGGTGGTATATCCCTTGTTCTCGCCCAGTTCACGAGCCAGGCCCGACATGGCATTCAGTGACGCGGGCGTGAGGAACAGCGGCTCAACAAAGTTGGGCAGCGACGACAGCACCGACGGCATCCCCTCGATGCTCTTGCGCCCGTTGGCATAGGAGTACCTGTAGGTCATCGCGCTCGTGGTGATGAGCGAGTCGAGGAAGGGCGTGAAACCCTGATAGGTCCCGCCACGCAACGTCTTGTTGTAGAACCCGATGTGCTGCTTGCTGTAACTCTCCAGGATGAGCACGACCACGTTGCGGGGCGTGAAGGCTGTGCTGCCACTGGGCTGGTGGAGTGGGGTATAGAGGGCGACAGCCTCCTCGTCGCTCATGTAGTCGGGCACGACAAAGGGCGTCTTTTTCAAGGTGCGGAAGATGGAGAACGGCGTGTTGAGCACAATGCCGGTCTCGGCAGGCCGGTTGACATACTGGTTGGCATTGCTGATGGTGATCGGGCGGGTCGCCTTGGTGAAGCCGCCGCGGATGGCGCCGATGCACAGCGGGATGGCAATCAACAGCGACACTGCTTGAACGATATAGTATCTTGTTGTAGGGCCTCGCCTTGGCGTGGCCGTTTTAGGATCAGGACGAAACAGCCTCCAGAAAGCCCATGTGACCAATCCGGCCAGCAGTACCAGATACCAGTGGCTCAGGAACTGGCCGCCGAAGATTTTCAACATTTCACCGGTGCTCTCGTTGCTGAATTCGGCAAAGATCGATGCCGTGGTGCGTTTGCCCGTGAAGGGGAAGTAAACACAGTCCATCAGGTTCATATACACGGCAATGCTGTTCACGATGACATAGATCCACCGTGCCACCCGGTAAAAGGCAGGGTGCTCCTTCAAGTGCAACGGCAGCAGGAACATGAGCAGGATGACGGCGTTGGTATACAGGATCGCCGGCGTGTCGAACAGCAATCCGGCCCCGAACAGTTCCAGCCCATGGCCCAACGTGATCGTTCCTGCATACAGGGACCAGTTGAGTGCCAGGAAGATGACGCGGCACAGGCTATAGGCACAATAGACCACCAGCAGGTTCCATATCAGGCTCCACACGGGTGATGTCAAGGATGAGATATGTCGTTTCATGTCTTGTCGTTTCAACGGTTATCGCTGCAAAATTACTAAAAAGTGCTCACTGATGCAATTTTTGCGATTTTGACCACAAGGACAGGAATTATCGGCCCCAGAATGTGAATAGTTGGCCAAAATGCAGTAATTTTGTCCATTGAAATGAAGTCTGTCCGTAAGAAAATAGTAAAGTGCGCCACTCTGCTGGCGATCGTTGCCCTGGCAGTGTGGGTAGCGATGCGATGGCACGTCTGGTTCGGCAATCCGCCCGAGGAGGCCGTCGCTCCCTCGATGACGCCTGTCCATGTGCTGCTCACCTTCGGTGACAGCGACGAGTTGTCCCGCAACGTCAGTTGGCAATGTGACACGGTCCTGCGTCCGTCATCATTGCAGTTGCTGTGTGATAGCGACACCGTGACCGTCGACGCCCAGGGCGAGGTGTTCGCTTCGCGCGTCGGGCGTGCCGCCTATTATGTTGCCCGGCTGCGTCACCTCAAGCCCGGCACCCGCTATTATTACCGTGCGATCACGGATAATAATGCCTCTGGCTGGTATTCCTTCACGACGCGGCACAACGATAAACCGGACTTCTCGTTTCTGTTTGTCGGCGATGTCCAGGACACCATCGGCGGCGAGACCAACCGCATCCTGCGCGAGGCGCTTGCCCGGCATCGGGAGTGTGAGTTCCTCGTATGTGGCGGCGACTTGACCGAGCGACCCGCCAATCAGTACTGGGCCGAGACATTCCGTGACTTGGACAGCATCGGCCAGTCCATGCCCATCCTCAACGTGACCGGCAACCATGACTACTTCAAGGGCGTTATCCAGCGACTCGAGCACCGTTTCCCGCTCATCTTCTCCTATTTCCTGGATTCCAAGGTGGACGACAATATGGTTTATACCCTGAACTATGGTTCGGCCCAGATTTTTGTCCTGGACAGCAACCGCGAGTTCCCCTACTTGTGGACCCAGCGCCAGTGGCTCAAGGAACAACTTGAACAGAGCCAAGCCCGATGGAAAATCCTCGTCCTGCATCATCCGCTCTATTCCATCAAGGGCGGCAACAACATGATCCAGCGATGGATGTTTGATGACCTGGTGCGTCAGTATGGCGTTGACTTGGTCCTGCAAGGACACGAGCATGCTTATGCTCGCCGCATCGGGGGGCTCTATAAAAATGGCCCTATGGCGCCAGTTTACACCATCAGCCACTGCTCGCCCAAGAATTACCGCATCCATTTCCCTGACGGATTCGACAAGTTCGGTATCTCCAGCCGCTACTACCAGACCGTGAGCGTCGGCCGCGATACCCTGGCGATGGCCACCTATGACGCCTACCATCATACCCTGTACGACTCCCTGTTGATAGTCACCGGGCCCTACCATCAGCATGCGGTGATAGATCTGGGCAAGGACATCCCCGAGTATATGGAATATAGTCCCGAACCCGGAAATAAGAAGGACCGTAAATTTGCCGAGCGCATCAACCAATACGTCAATTCACACCCCGAGAGAATGACGCGGCGCAAAAACTAATGAGGCTTCACTGGCGGCTATTCGCCAAAAAAGCAGTACCTTTGCGCCCAAAATCAAGACAATACACTTAATCTATGGCAGAATCACCATTATTGCAACGCCTTGACGGTCTGGATGCGCGTTTCGAGGAAATCGGCACGCTCATCACCGACCCCAACGTCATTGCCGACCAGAAGCGCTACGTCAAGCTCACCAAGGAATACAAGAGCCTGGAAACCTTGCTGGGTGCCACCCATCGCTACCGCAAGCTGCTCGAGGACATCGAGCAGGCCAAGGCGGTGCTTGAGAGTGAGACCGACGAGGACCTGCGTGCCATGGCGCGCGAGGAAATCGACGCCAATCAGGCCGAGGTGCCCAAACTCGAAGAGGAAATCAAGCTGCTGCTCATCCCCGAGGATCCCGAGGACGGCAAGAACGTCGTGCTGGAAATACGTGGCGGCACGGGTGGCGACGAGGCGGCCCTGTTTGCCGGTGACCTGGCCCGCATGTACACCCGCTACTGCGAGACCAAGGGGTGGAATGTGCAGATGTCCAGTTGCAGCGAGGGTGCCGTGGGCGGTTTCAAGGAGGTGGTGTTCAGTATCACGGGCGACAATGTCTATGGCACGTTGAAGTATGAGTCGGGCGTGCACCGCGTCCAGCGTGTGCCCGTCACCGAGACCCAGGGCCGTGTCCACACCAGCGCCGCCAGCGTGGCTGTACTGCCCGAGGCCGAACCGTTTGACGTGCACATCAATGAGGGCGAAATCAAGTGGGACACCTTCCGCAGCGGTGGTGCAGGCGGCCAGAATGTGAACAAGGTGAACAGTGGTGTGCGTCTGCGCTACATGTGGACCAACCCCAACACGGGCGAGCAGCAGGAAATCCTCATCGAGTGTACCGAGACCCGCGATCAGCCCAAGAACAAGGAGCGCGCCCTGGCACGACTGCGCACGTTCATCTATGACCACGAGCACCAGAAGTACATGGACGACATCGCCTCGCGCCGCAAGACCCTCGTCTCGACGGGTGACCGCTCGGCCAAGATACGCACCTACAACTATCCGCAGGGCCGTATCACCGATCACCGCATCGGCTATACGGTCTACAACCTGCCGGCCTTTATGGACGGCGACATCCAGGACTGCATCGACCACCTCATCGTCGCCGAGAACGCCGAGAAACTCAAGGAAGCCGAACTCTAAGTTCTCATCCTACGCTTAGCCTGGATAGTTGAGGCATATAGTAAGATTGTTAAAGTTGTGTTAAAACGCCATTTTGTTGTTGCAAAATGGCGTTTTCATGTGTCTATAGAGTAGAAATAACCCATCTGAAGCCAGGAAACACAACAATAGTAACAATTAGTGATGTTTAATGAAGAGAACACTGGGGCCTTGTGGCTCCGGTGTTTTTCGCGTCAATGGGAGGTGAAGAATTCCTTGATTCTCGTGATGATGGTCGCCGGGTCGTCCACGTCGCGGCTCAGGCGTTCCATCGGGCACCAGCCGTCACCCGCGCGGTTGATGATGTGGTCCACCAGTTGGTCATACTGGGCCATGACCCCATGTCGTTGTAGCAGAGCCAGGGCCGGCTCACTCATGACATCGGCATGGACCTGTCTCACGCCGCCCACGGCCATGCAGGCTGCTGCGGCTTTTCCCACGGCCTTGTCGGCGACCAGGGCGCCATGCAGCACCTCGGGGCTCTCGCTCACCAGTGACAGCAGGTCTTTCACGCCGCGCTGCGTGTAACGGTGCAGCATGCCGTCCTCGCTTTTCACCACCAGGGTCAATCCCTCATCGTGCAGGATATTGATCAAATCTTTCATGATACAAAAGTAGTATAAATCGAGAAAAAATAGTAATTTTGTAGCTTAAAAATGTTTCATCAAATCAGAACAGAATAACCATGAAGATTGGAATTATCGTAGCGATGCACAAGGAGCTCGAACTGCTCCTGCCGCTGCTCCAGGATAGCGAGGAGAGCCGCATGGGCGGTTGTGAGTTCCATCGTGGCAAGATGGGCCGTCACGACGTGATTGCCATGCAGTGCGGCATCGGCAAAGTCAATGCGGCGATGGGTGCCTTGACGCTCATCAATGCCTTCCTGCCCGACTTTGTCATCAATAGCGGTGTCGCTGGCGGAGCCGACTTGTCGGTCAACGTGATGGATGTGGTGGCGGGAACCCGCGTCGCCTATCATGACGTGTGGTGCGGCCCCGAGAGCGAATTGGGCCAGGTGCAGGGGCTCCCCCTGTATTTCCAAGGTGCCAAGCGCCTGCTCGACCTCATCCCCGAGCGTGACGACATCCACAAGGGCCTCATCTGCTCGGGCGACCAGTTCATCGACAAGATGGAGGACGTGAAGCGCATCAAGGGCATCTTCCCCGAGGCCCTGGCCGTTGATATGGAGTCGGGAGCCATCGCCCAGGTGTGTCATGTGAGCAACGTGCCGTTCCTCGCCCTGCGTGTCATCAGCGACTCGCCCGGTGCCAGCCACGATAACACCAGGCAGTACCTCGACTTCTGGAATGATGCGCCCCGCGAGTCGTTCAAGCTGGTGAAAGACATCATCGATAAATTGAAAAAGTGAGTGATCGCCCCGGCGGTGATCCTGTTCTGAATCATCATTCGGGATAGGGCACACCTGACCGTGCCGTTTTCCCCCCTACTTGCCCAGGCTGAAGGAGTAGGGGACGTCGTTCTTGCCCGTGCCGCGCTGCATGTTGGGCCGCTGGCCCATGATGAAGCGGATGTCACCGCCCTGCATGAGCAGGTCGTGATCCAGGTAGTTGCGGGTATATTCCTTGCCATTGACTGTCATGGACTGGATGTAGCGACCATCGCCCTCACGGGTGAGGGTCAAGGTCTTGCCGTTCTCCAGACGGAGGGTCACCTTGTCGAAATAGGGCGTTCCCAGCACATACTGGTTGCTGCCGGGACACACCGGGTAGAAACCCATCGCCGAGAATACATACCATGCCGAGGTCTGCCCGTTGTCCTCGTCGCCGCAGTAGCCGTCGGGGGCGGCACTGTACAGACGGTCCATCACCTCGCCGATCCAGTACTGGGCCTTCCAGGGCTGCCCGGCGTAGTTGTACAGGTAGATCATGTGCTGGATGGGCTGGTTGCCGTGGGCATAGTTGCCCATGTCCATGATCTGCATCTCGCGTATCTCGTGGATGGTGTAGCCGTAATAACTGTCGTCAAACACCGGCGGAACGGCAAATACCGAATCCAGCATCTGGCAGAAGGCCAGCCTGCCGCCCATCAGGTCGATGAGCCCCTGCGGGTCATGGAACACGCTCCACGTGTAGTGCCAGCTGTTGCCCTCGGTGAAGGCGTCGCCCCACTTCAATGGGCTGAAGGGGACTTGGAATTGCCCGTTTGACAAGCGGCCACGCATCAACCTGCTCTGGGTGTCGAACACGTTGCGGTAGTTCATCGCCCGCCGGGCATAAATGCCGATTTCGCTCTCGGGCTTGCCCAGTGCCTTGCCCAAACGGTAGATGCACCAGTCGTCGTAGGCATACTCCAGCGTGCGCGCCACGTTCTCGCTGACGTTCACGTCATAGGGGATATATCCCAATTGATTATAGTACTCGTGCCCGATGCGACCTGTGGATTTTACCTGGGGATGGACGGCCCTGGTGCCATGCACGACGGCTTCCCACAGGGTCTCGACATCATAGTCCCGCAAGCCTTTCAGGTAGGCATCGGCGACCACCGATGCGCTGTTGTTGCCCACCATGCAGTCGCGATGGCCCGGGCTGGCCCACTCGGGCAGGAAGCCGCTCTCCTTATAGGTATTGACGAGCCCCTCCTGCATCCATGAGCCCATGGTGGGATACACCAGATCGACAAATGGCATCAGGGCGCGGAAGGTGTCCCAGAATCCTGTGTCGGTAAACAGCCGTCCCGGCAGCACCTGGCCGTTATAGGGGCTGTAGTGGATGGGGTTGCCGTTGCCATCGATCTCATAGAAGCTGCGGGGAAACAGCACCGAGCGGTACAGGCACGAGTAGAACGTGCGCAGGTGGTCGATGTTGCTGTCCTCGACCTGGATGCGGCCCAGCACGTCGTTCCAACGTCGGCGTCCCTTTTCCTTGATGGTTTCCAGGTCATCATGGCCCAGTTCATCCAGGTTGGCCAACGCCTGCTGTGGACTGATGAACGACGAGGCGACGCGAGTGCTGATTTTAGTCCCGCGAGGCACGTCGAAGGTTACCACGGCGCTGGCGTGATTGCATGAGACATGTCGCTTGTCGTCATGCATGATGCTGTCCTCCACGGTGATGAAGTGGGTGAAAGCGCGGTCAAACATGATGACGAAGTAGTTCTTGAAACCCTCGGGTACACCGCCGCTGTTGCGCGTCGTGTAGCCAACGATGGTTTGATTGTCGGGCATGATGGTGATCTCGGAGCCCTTGTCAAAAGCATCGATCACGACGTTGGCCTGGTGGGTCTCGGGAAAGGTGAAACGCAGGATGGCGGCACGATCGGTGGGGGCCACCTCGGCTGTCACGTCATGGTCGGCGAGATAGACCTTGTAATAGTAGGGCGTGGCCTCCTCGGCCTTGTGCGAGAACCAGCTTGCACGCTCATTCTCGTCCCACACGGGGTCGCCCACGGTGGGCATCAGCGAGAACTGCCCGTAGTCGTTGATCCATGGGCTGGGCTGGTGGGTCTGCTTCAGGCCGCGTATTTTGTTGGCATTGTAGGTATATTGCCAGCCGTCACCGTTCTTGCCCGTCTGCGGCACCCAGCAGTTCATGCCCCATGGCATGGCGATGGCAGGGTAGGTGTTACCCGTTGACAACTGGAAACTTGATTGCGTCCCCACCAGCATGCTGACATAATCCACCGGCTCCATGCCGGCTGCCGACGTAACAGCACCTGTCAAAATCAGGATAAGAAACAGTATATTTTTCATCATGAAAATGCCAATTAATCCGTTTGTCAAGCAAGAAAATGCGCAATTTTTGCTTAAAAAAACGATATGAATTATGTTTTTTCGGGGCAAATATACACAAAATTGTTGTTTTTTTTACTAAATTTGCTGCAAAATAGTTATCTCCATTAATAACCCTTAAATAACTGATTGATGATGAAAAAAATTTTACTCCTTGCAGCAATTGCGCTATTGGCGACAACTGCTGGCGCTCAAATGAAATCCAAGACCGAGTGTATTGCTACGGGCGATTACGGTACCGTCATGTCACGTCCAGCAACCACTAGTGTACAGGCTACATCAAGAAGACACCTGGGGCCCGTCGGCCACAGGCCCGAGATGACCCCTGTGAAGTTCTCCGAGCTCACGACAGCAAAGGAAATGAAGATGCGTGACCCCTCGTCTCTCATCTCGTCTCGACCCAAGGGCCCCGTCAGGGCCGATGCTTCCAAGCCGTTCTACCGCCGTCCTGCAGGCATGTATTGTGCGCCCTGTTTTCTCATCGATGGAGAGACTCCTACATTAACTTCTGACATTTCTCTCTTGATGGCCAAACCATACGCTGATTACAGTTGGGAAGTTTATCCCCCTGATGCCGGCAGTTCAATCAATTATGCATGGGATTTCTGGTTCGGTGGGGAACTCCACTCGCTGGACTATCAGTCCAAAATCAATTTCACCACGCCCATCCTGGACACCGATTTAGATACTGTTCCACGGTTGCTTGCAGTGAATGGCCGATGGGATGATGCCACAGCCCAGCGTGGTGATTATCAGATCTACGGCGAGTCGATTGGTCTATCTCAAACAGACTCCCTTCCCCATCCGGCTTTAATCCTCAGTGAATATGGACGATCCAAAACGAGGGAATTGTGTGAGAGCGATAACGCTTTCCCCATGTATTCAAGCAAGACGATGGTCTGTGGTGGACGTTATCATGATGACGATAATTTATTATATATATGGGCATACTATTATGGTGCTGAGCCCTATGGCGACAATGAATGGGGCTACTGGTTTGGAAAGAATAGCGGCACGAATCCTAATCATAATCACCCCATTAATGGCATTGCCCAGGCTTTTGAACAGCCTCAGCATCCCTATTTGCTCGAGAATGTCTATCTTGTGGGTTCTGAATGGATCGTCAATCGTGACGTGACAATGAGTTGTAAAGTATATCGGCTGGATCAGATCCCCGGCTATCTGGAGGACCAAAGCGTCATGCTGCCCGAAGTGCCGGGTGAACTGATTGCCGTAGGTGAAGCTACCGTGAAACCCAATATTGCTCAAGACGAGGCCTGCGTGACCTTTACCCTTTATGAAGAAGAGAATGGCATGGCCCATGAAGTGCATCCTGTCATTGATTTCCCCATTCTCGTGTGCATTGATGGTTACAATGATGAGGGAATGGAAGATCTCGTCAGTTTTACGGCTTTGATTTCAAGAGATGACCAGGTGGATGAGGGATATGGTGAACTGGCCTATCTGAAGTATGGTCTCACCGATGATGACGACAACTTCAACGGTGAGTATATCTGGTTAGGCCTGAATAACTTTTCAGTTCGGAAACAATGATGACAGGTTTTACCATCTTTATCGGTACCGAGAATCCCTATCTCACTTTCAAGCACGAGAATGAGGATGGCGAGTATTACTTCTCCCAGGCAGGCGGCACCTTGACCAGAACAGCGGTCGATGGTACCACCGTGGGCGGCATCGATTTCCTGACATCGGATCGCTCCGAAGACTGGACCATCACTTGCAATGGCAGTGAAACGCTGCCCGACTGGTTGGATATTAAGTTGATCAACCAGTATGACGGCAATGGGTTCTCGGGGGTCCGTGCCGTGGTGACTGCCCAGCCCATCCCCGGCCGCAACGATTACCGCGAGGCGGTTGTCAAGTTTGAGATTGCCGGTGATTCCAGGGAGTACCGATTCATGCAAGGCATCCAGCCTACCACCTACAGGGGAGACGTGAATAACGATGGCAACGTGAACATTTCGGACGTGACGCAGTTGATCAACTTGTTGCTGACCAATGCCACAACATTTGGTGCCGGTGCCGATGTCAATGCCGACGGCAGGATCAACATCACCGATGTCACTTCCTTGATCAATATGCTGCTAAGGTCGACCGATTTGACCCCGGTGATAACGGGCAATAGGTTTTTTACAGTCAATGGCGTGACATTCAAGATGGTTGCCGTCGAGGGCGGCACCTTTGCCATGGGAGCCACCCGCGACCAGGGCAGTAACGCTACTTACCAGGAGCAGCCTGTCCACAAGGTGACGCTGTCCGATTACTACATCGGCCAGACCGAGGTGACCCAGGCACTCTGGCAAGCTGTCATGGGCACCAACCCGAGTAATTACACTGGCGACTTGAACCAGCCCGTCGAAATGGTGTCTTGGAATCAGTGCCAGGAGTTCATCACCCGATTGAATCAGCTGACGGGCATGAAGTTCAGAATGCTCACCGAGGCCGAGTGGGAATTTGCTGCTCGTGGCGGCAACAAGATGCGGGGCAATATGTATTCCGGCAGCAACGATCTCGGTAAAGTAGCTTGGTTCAAGGGCAATGCCGGTGGCACGACACATCCCGTTGCGACTAAGGTTCCCAACGAGTTGGGTATCTTTGACATGAGCGGCAATGTGTTTGAGTGGTGTCAAGACATCTATGACGGAGGGTCTTATCCCAGCGCCGATGATCAGATCAACCCCACTGGTCTTGAATCAGGTGATCAGCACGTGATTCGCGGTGGCAGTATCGATTATGACTCAGACTATAGCCGCAACGCCCGCCGTTGGTCAGACCTTGTCGATGCCAAATGGAAGGATCAAGGCCTGCGCCTGGCCATGTAAGGTAAAGATATTGCATTCCATCTCGTCAAGAGGCCGTATCAGCATCATCTGCGTCTGATACGGCCTCTTGCTTGATTTGATGATATTGTCCAGTAAAAACCTGATTGGTTATTGCAATCATCTGATTGGTAATGCGTTAAATATTGTATCTGATTGAGGACTATCCCACAGCATGTAGTGCCTTGCTGAGTCTTTACCGGACACCTGATTATTCTTGCTCACGTAGCCATTTTTTAAGCAAGAAGGTAAGAAAATAGGGAAACGTGTAGAATTTGCCATTGAAACCAATGTTAGCCGCACACAGTTTGATACCGTATTTCATGTCCGCCCATTGTTTTTGTTTCTCGGGTTCTGTCAGTTTCTTAAGAGATGCACTGGCTGTATTATTGGCTTTAACTTCGATAGGCCAAAGGTGGTTGGCACTTCTGACAAAGAAATCCATTTCCAGTGAAGAGCGTTCATTACGATAGTAGAAAAGATGATAGCCCTGCTTGACAAGCATGTCTGCTACAATATTTTCATAGATGGCTCCCTTATATGTCGCAAAATTACGGTTCTTGCGCAGGTCTTCTTGAGCTTCTTCATCAAGTGACGCTATGAGCATTCCTGTGTCCTTGTAATAGACCTTATATAATTTAGGATCATAGTTGCCATTGAGAGGCAAGGCAAGTTCGTGCAAGCAATAGCATACGTTCACGATGCCGGCGTTATCTAACCACTCTACTGCACCGATATACTGTCTATTGCGGGCATTGCTGCCAATCTTGGTTACCTGAAAACGCTTGTTCTCTTGGGCAAGAAAGGTTGAGATATGGCGATAGACTGCCAACACTTTCCCTTTTTCCAAACCAATGGCATATTTCGTGATATCTTCTTCGTAGTCCAGCAATAGTTGTTGCTGTATGGATAGGGTGCCACCGAAATTCTTATTGCTGATATAAGTGTTGACCACTTCGGGCATACCGCCTAGCACCATATAGTCACGGAAAAGCTCTGTCATTTGCTGCATCATGACTGATGATAATGGCTTGACTTCAAGCATGTGGGTAAAAAGTTCTTCGGTCAGTGACTCACCATATCCACAAGCCCACAAAAATTCTTCAAAATCCATTGAGTGCATCATGTAATCTTCTTTGTAGCCAACGCTGTTGGATTCTATCTGCTGATAATAGACTCCCATCAACGATCCTGAACAGATGACATCATATCGTCCATCTATCTTGAATGACTTGAGGCTTGTTGCACAATCGGGATATGCTTGTAGTTCATCAAAAAAAATCAGAGTATTGCCTGGCTCAAATTGATAATGAGGATTGAGCAAGGTGATGTTCTTGATAATAGAATCCACCTCATACCCATTCTCAAAAATATTACGATACTGGCTTTGCAGTACAAAATTAATCTCTATGACATGGCTATAATACTGTTCGGCAAAATGACGAATTGACATGGTTTTACCCACTTGTCGAGCCCCTTTGACAATGAGAGGCTTCTTGCCGGGCTTGTTTTTCAGGGCAATGCCGATGTTGCACAGCGAAAGGATCCCCAGCACGATCAGTGTCAGTGTATGGAGCAAGGGTATGAAGACGTGCTTCTCCGGCCGCCAGATAACGGGATCGGTCCA
>JAFTFA010000194.1 GCA_017449785.1 Muribaculaceae bacterium
AAGGTCACCATGGACTTTGCCTTCTTCGCCATCGCCTTCAACATCAAGAAAATGGCCGCAAAAATCGCAAAATCCGCCTGAAACGGAGGAAATACGCCCCATTTTTGCCATTTTGCCGTCACAGTTCGTTTTTTTACCCCATGAGAATCGAATGCTCTGGCAAAACACAGAAAAACAGCCGCCTGAATAATATCGCATTCTCAGGCGGTTGACTTGCAAAGAGGGTGAGCCATAACTGAATTATGACACACCCTCGTTTTCAGTCGGAATTTCTCCACCATATTGGTGGAGTTTTATTGCCACTTGTTCGGTTTGTGAACAGAATTGTCCAATCAACTGTTGAAAATCAATCAAGTCTAAATCTGTAGTATAGAATAGGTACCACTTCTTCATATACCACAAATTAGATGTCGAGAATCCTTCGGCCTCTGGAAACTCTCGCTTCAGGTCGAGGCTTACTTGTTCAACCACTCCGGCACCCCATCGCTCCTCAGCTTTCTTTTGGACTAAGTCACGACCTAATTGCCAATTAAACAGTAGTTTTTCTGCATTGACCCGGACCGCTGCTTTCACTTGTGCCGAACGGTAGCGGTGTTTTACCTCAGCAATCCAGTTGGCATAATCCGTATCAATGTGAATGTCGTGAGACTTCACTATGCGAGGTGATTCTTCATCATTGTTCTTGATGTCGCTCATGCTGATGGATTAATAAGGATCGGAGTTTCAATTGACGAAGTTGACGCTCACGCCCACTTGCAGGCGGGCGGGGTTGAGCGGGTAGTGGGGGGTGGCGAAGTAGGCATCACCGCTGTGGATCTTCTGGTTGAAGTGGGTCCAGGCGACAAAGAAGCGCGCCTGTTTCATCCTGAAGTTGGCATACAGGTTCATGATGGCAAAGTTGCCGCATTCTATCTCCTGCTGGCTGTGGAAGGTCATCGTCGCCGGATTGTAGGCGGGGGCGTAGTACTTGGTGTAGAAGTTGCCGTCCACACCCATCTGCACATGCAGCACGCGGGCGATGGTGAATGTGGCATACAGGTTGCTGTAGATTGCCAGCTTGGGTAACGGCAGCACTTGCTCGTTGCTGCTCGTCTGCAACGTGACGCTGTTTACCCAATTGAATGCCTTGAAGTGAAGGCCCTGGCGCAGACGGGCACTCAGCACGTGGATAGCGCCGCCATGCTGTGCGGGCAGGCCCTCGGCATCCCAGTAGATGTAGTCGTTGAGCGTCTCGTAGCCCACGTTGACGTTGGTCCACGAGAAGGGAATGTCCAGCTCGCCGCCGACGCGCACTCGCTTAGTCTTGACAAAACTGTTGTCCCACGCATAGTGGTTGGAGATGAAGTGCTGCAGCAGGTAGGGCACCGACAGGTTCTTGAAGTAGCCATATCCCTTGACGCTGACCGTGTCGCCCAGCAGCTTGAAGCGCGTGGTCACGTCGCCCGTGATGTCCACCTCGCCGGCCGCATCGCCCAGCACGCCGAATTGGGCTGTGGCGTTGTAGCGCAGCAGTGAACCTCGCTGCTTGGTCAACTGGCCGCCCAGCCACAGCAGATTATGGGTCGAGCTGTGGGGAACGCTCACGGGCAGCACGTCGAGCCCCTCGGGCAGCTTGGTGCCGGTGACGCTGTCGTTCACCTGGGTGTAGCGCCTCACCTCGTGCGTGCCATAGACGGCAAAGCCGAACTTGGCATACTTGTTGAAGCCCTCGAGCATCGACACGCCCACCGTGTTGCGCAGCCGCCAGTAGCTCGTCTGCTCGTCAGTACCGTCAAGGGTCAGGTAGCTGTGGTCAAAGAAGTTGTTGTCCTGCTGGCTGGAACTGTTCAGGAACTGGTGCTTGCCGTGCTTGAAGTCGAGTGTCCAGATGAAGCTGGTCACGGGGACATAGGTGCGGTCGATCACCGTGTCGGTGACGCTGTCGCGACGATAGCGGTAGAAGCCCACCTTGTAGCGCTGGTTGAGGTACAGCTGGCTACCCTCCAGGTGGCTGTGGGCACTGCTCAGCTGGGTGGGGATGCTCTTGTTGTCCACGCGTGTCACGCCGCCCTGCACCTCGGCAGGGTCGGTGATGTAGAGGTCATTGGTGATGCCGCCGCTCTCCTTGGTGGTGTAGTTGTAGTGGTTGAAGAAGGCCTGCATCTCGTAGCGGTCGCCCATGTGGGAACCGAACAGGCGCCACGTGAAGTCCTTGTCGGCCTGCACGTCATAGGAGCCCTTGCTGTAGATATAGTCCAGGCCGCCGCCCAGCTGCGTCTTGCGGTCCACGTTGCCCGAGAACTCCAAGCGGGTCCTGTCCAGGTTGCTGTACTTGTCGCCGCCCGTCGAGTGGCTGAGCAGGGTCATGGGGATGCGGGTGTTGTAGTAGCGCATCGTGCCCGTGCCATGCATCCAGGCACCGATGGCGTCCTCAAAGAAGAACTCGCTGGTAGTGGGACGGTCAAAGAAAATCTGGTTCTGTCCCGGTGCGCCATAGTTGCCCGTCGTGAGCCATGCGTCGCTCACCATCGACGGCACCATCGTGCGATGGTAGTTCAGATGCAGGGTGTCGATGGTAGCGGGGTAGTGTAGGCCCAGCGGCTCACTCACGCTCCAGGCCACCGAGGGCTCGACGCGCTGCTTCTTAGCCTTGGTGCCGCTTGAAGCGCGTTCCTGGGTGAACTGGGCCGTTGCGATGTTGACCGCAGCTGCCGCCATGAGCAATATGACCAATAATTTTTTCATCATTATCGAGGCGCAAAGGTAGTGGTTTTTTTTCAATCAAGCAAGGCTTGCCTCGTGGTGAAGGCAAGCCTTGATGGTAGATAGTGGGAATGGGCCATTGCCGGGCGGCTAGATGGTGCGCTCCACGGGCAGGACAAAGGCACGCAAGCCCAGTTTGGGCGTCGCCAGGTCCATCTGGTGCAGCTCGTCCAGGACAGCGTCCACGCGGCGGTCATCAACCACCGTCAAGATGGCCGATGCAATCGAGGGCCAGGCGTGGGTGGCATAGTGGGGCTCACCCGTCTTGCTGCCGCGTCCCTGCACCTCGCGCCAGCCGGTGAAACCACGGCAGTTGAGCAGTTGCAGCTTCTCGACAATGCGGTCGTAATATGCCTCATCAAAGGCTACAAATATCGCTTTCATATTTTTTCTTAGTTGTAAGTTTTAAGTTGTGAGTTTTAAGTTGCAAGTTGATGGCGAATGCCAAATGATTCACTATTCACTATTAACTTTTAACTGCCTTCTGGTGCTCCTCGCTCATCTTCTTGCGGGTGCGCTTGATGCCGTTGTAGGCAAAGATGGTGTACATCGTCGGCACGAACAGCAGGGTCATCAACGTGGACATCGTCAGACCACCGATCACGGCAGTACCCATCGGGCGCCACATCTCGCTACCCACACCGGTACCCACTGCCATGGGCACCATACCCAGGATGGTCGTCAACGACGTCATCAGCACGGGGCGCAGACGCGAGTGACCACCGTTGATCACGGCACGGCGGATGCTCATGCCGCGCTCGCGGTTCAGGTTGATGTAGTCGATGAGCACAATACCGTTTTTCACCACAATACCGATCAGCATGATGGCACCGATCATCGACATCACGTTCAGGTTGGTGCCCGTCAACAGCAGGATGAGCACAATACCCGAGAAGGCGAACAGGATCGACGTCATGATGATGGCAGGATAGGTGAACGACTCGAACTGGCCGGCCATCACCATGTACACGAGCATGATGATGAGGATACCCAGCACGGCGAGGTCGCCGAATGAATCCTGCTGGTCCTCGTAGCTACCGCTCAGCTGGATGATGACATCGCTGGGCTTGTCCATCTTGTCGATGAGCGGCTGGGCATCGGCGATGACCTCACTCATGGGACGCTCCTGGACAACGGTCGAGACGGTGATGATGCGCTCGCGATCCTTGCGCTCGATTGTGGGCGGATAGAAGCGCTCGACAACGGTGCCCACCTCCTTGAGGCGCACACCCTGTCCCATCGTGTTGTAGAGCATGATGTTCTCGATGTCGCTGATGCTGCGGCGGTGCTCGGGGTCATACATCACCTTGATGTCATACTCCATACCGTCCTCGCGGAAGTAGCTGGCCGTCGTGCCGTTGATGCGGTTGCGCAGGGCCGTGGCGGCAGTGCTCAGGTTCAGGCCGTACAGGGCCAGTTTCTCGCGGTCGAAGTCCACGTGATACTCGGGCTGGTAGTCACTGCGGCTGATGTTGATGTCGGCAGCACCGGGCACGCTCTCGAGGATGCGCTTCAGGCGCTGGGCGACACTGTCGGTCTTGGTGAAGTCATAGCCGTAGATCTCATAGTTCAGCGTGGACTGGCCGCTCATGCCGCCGCCACGCGAGCCGCCCACGTTGACGAGGGCCTTCTTCAACTCGGGATATTGCTTGAGGTCTTCACGCATCATGCCGGCGATCTCGGTAATGCCGCGGTCGCGCTTGTCGGCGTCGGTCAGCGTGATGTTCATCGAGATGATGTGCGAGCCGTTGTTCTGCATCGAGGCAAACGTGTTGTCGCTGCTGGCCTGGCCCACGGTGTAGTTGAACACCTTGATCTCGGGATACTTGGCAGTCCATTCCTTGTACAAGCGCTCGCTGACGTCCTTGGCCAGCTCAACGCGTGAGCCGATGGGCAACTCGAGCGAGACGCCCAGGCGGCCGTTATCGTTGACGGGGAAGAACTCGGTGCCGATGAACTTCATCAAGAACATCGAGCCGATGAAGATGCCCAGTGCGGTTGCCGAGGTGATCCAGCGGTGGGTAACGCACACGTCAAGCACCCTGGCATAGAAGTCGTCGATCTTGTCGAGCACCTTGAGGATGGGGCCATACACTTTCTTGAAGATGGCGGTGTCGGTCACGTTCAGGCGCAGCAGGCGGCTGCACAGCATGGGGGTCAGCATCAAGGCGCAGATGAGCGACAGCACCATCATGATGGTCACCATCCAGCCCAGCTGCTTGAACAGCACGCCGGTCATGCCCTTGACGAGCGTCAGCGGGAAGAACACGGCAATCAGTGTCAGGGTCGAAGCCATTACCGACAGGGCGACCTCGTTGGTGCCGTTGACGGCGGCCTGCATGGGCGCGGAACCGCGCTCGATGTGGGTCGTCACGTTCTCGAGCACCACGATGGCATCATCGACCACCATACCGATGGCGATGGACAGTGCCGACAGTGACACGATGTTCAGTGAGTTACCCGTGACATACAGGTAGATGAACGATGCGATCAACGAGATGGGGATGGTCACCAGCACGATGACGGTAGCACGCCAGCGTCCCAGGAACACAAACACCACAATGCCCACGAACAGCAGCGCGAACAGCACGGTCTCGACCAGCGAGCCGATGGTGTTGCGGATGTTGTCGCTCGTGTCCACGATGTAACCCAGCTTGATGTCGCTGGGCAGGTTCTTCTGGATCTTGGGAAGCTGTTCGGCAATCTTGGTCGAAATCTGTACCGAGTTGGCACCGGACTGCTTCTGCACGATGATCATGGCACCCTTCTGGCCATTGCTGTAGCTCTCCTGGGCGCGCTCCTCGAGCGAGTCGTCGATGCGGGCCACGTCACTCAGGTGGACGACACCACCGCTGGGCGACATGCCCACAACCATCGAACCCATCTGCTGCGGGTCGCTGAACTCACCCTGCACACGCAGGGGGTAGGTCTCGTTACCGATGTCGAACGTACCGCCGGGGATGTTGCGGTTCTCGGCACCGACAAGGGCGGCGACGGTCTCGACGCTCAGGTTGTAGGCTTCCATGCGCAGGGGGTCCAGATAGATGTGGACCTCACGCTTGGGGGCACCGGCGATCGACACCGAGCCGACACCATCGACACGGGCCAGCGGGTTGGCCACGTTCTCGTCAAGGATCTTGTACAAGCCAGGCATACTCTGGGTGGCCTGTACCGACAGCAGCACGATAGGAATCATGTCGCTGCTGAACTTGAAGATGATGGGCGTGTTGGCATCGTCGGGCAGCATGCTCGACACCATGTCGAGCTTGTCGCGCACGTCGTTGGTCAACGCGTCGATGTCATAACCGTATTCAAACTCCAGGGTGACAATCGAGATGTTCTCCCTACTGTTACTGGTGATGTGCTTGAGGTGTTCCACCGAGTTGAGGGTATTCTCGAGGGGACGGGTCACGTTCTGCTCGATGTCCGACGCGCTGGTGCCCGCATAGGAGGTCATCACCATGATGGTGTTGGTGTCCACGTCGGGGAACAGGTCGATGGGCAGATTCTTGAGCGAGAACAGACCCAGCACAATCAGTGCCACAAACACCAGGCTCGTGGTCACCGGTCGTTTTACTGAACTGGAATAAAGACTCATGGCTCGGAGGGATTATTTCTTGAGTTCAACTTTGGCACCGTCGGTCAGGCGTGATGCACCGGCGATAACAACCTGGCTGCCTGCTGCCAGACCGCCCTTGATCTCGTAGCGGTCCTCCAGGCGCTGGCCCAGTTCTACCTCACGCAACTCGACCTCGCCTCCCTGGTAAACCCAGACGTAGCGCACGCCCGAGCCGACCTGCTTCTGCACGGCACGGTCGGGAACGACAACGCTGTGGGTCGTGCCATAGTTGAAGTTGACGCGGGCAAACATGCCGGTGCGCACCTTGTCCTGGCGGTTGGTGATGGCCACCTCGACTTGGAAGGTGCGGCTTGTGGCGTCAACAGTGGGGTGGATGAGGTAAACCTGGCCCTGGAATGTCTCCTCGCCATAGGTGTCAAACTTCACAGTCACGGGCATGCCCCTCTTGACCTTGGGATACTCGGTCTCGTTGACGTTGACGATGACCTTGAGGGGATTTTGCTGCTCGATGGTCAGCACGGGGAGGCCTGCGGGCAGGTCGCCGGCGTCATAGTTCTTGGCGGTAACGACACCGCTCACGGGTGAGGTCAGCACCGTGTTCTCCTGCATAGTGCGGATGGCGCGGGCATTGGCGTCATACTGTGCCTGCAGCTGGTCCACCGTCTGCTGGGTACCGCCGCCGATCTTCACCAGTTCCTTGGCGCGGTCCAGTTCGCGCTTCAGGTTGGCCAAGGCAATCTGCTGCTGGGCAATGTTCACGTCGTCAAGGATGACCAGTCGCTGGCCACGGGCCACGCGCGAACCCACGTCAACCAGGATGCGCTTGATGCGGGCACCGCTGTTTGACGAGATGTTGTTGGTCTTGAACGCTTCAACGGTACCGGTGTACTCGCTGGTCTGCTTCACAGCTTCCTCGCCGATGGTCACTACCTCGACGATGGGCAACTCTTCCTTCACTTCGGTTGTCTTCTTCTCGTCCTTACTGGAGCAAGATGCCAGTGCCAGCACGAGCATCACAATCGGTAAAAGTCTCTTTGTCTTCATCTTGTCTTGTAATATATTGTTATTTGTTTTTTTCTAATCTCTCTCTCCTCTACTCACTCCTCTCTCCTCACTACTCACTACTCACGAACGTAGTGAGTATTACCCAGCACATACTCCAGGTCGCTCTCGGCAACCAGGTAGTTGTAGATGGCCTGATAGTAGGCCAGCCGGGCTGCCATCAGGGCATCCTCGGTGTCGCGCAGCTGGATGAACGATGCGGCACCGATCTTGAAGCTCTGTTGCATGATGTCATTGGCCTTCTGGGCCTGGCGCACGCCGCCCTCGTTGCTCTCGATCTGCTTGAGACTCTTGGCAATGGCGTCGTTCTGGGTCTCGACCTGCACGTGCAGGCTGCGTTCCAGGTTCTCGCGTTGCCACTTCATCTCGTCGACGGCGATTTGGGCCTGCTTCTGCTTGTAGTAGCGCTGACCGCCCTGGAAGATGGGGAATGCCAGTGCCAGGCCCACACTCGAGGCACGGCTCCAGCGCAGTCCGCTGAAGGGGCTGCCGTTGTTCATCGAGTGCCACATCAGGCTGGCAGTACCGCTCAGGGTGGGGTACCAGGACATCTTCTGCACGTCGAGGGCCTTCTTCAGGTAGTCGGTCTGCAAGTCCAGCGACTTGAGGCTGGTGTTGTTGGCCAGCGTGGTGTCGCTGCCCAGGGTGTTGCTCATCACGCGGGCATACATCTCACCCCTGAAGTCGCTCAACTGCTGCTTGGGGGCAATCTCGGTGCGCACGTCCATGCCCATCAAGAGCTTCAATTGCAGCAACAGGGCATTGATGGAGTTCTCGGCCTCGAGAATCGAGGGCTCCAGGTTGGTGACGGCAACGTTGGCGCGCAGCACGTCATACTCTGACGCGGCGCCCAGGTCAAACTTCTTCTGGTAGATTTCGGCGTTCAACTTGGCCGTGGCGTGGTTCTCCTCGATGACACGCTTGCTGTCTTGTGCCAGCAGCAGGGCATAGTAGGCTTTCTCCACCTGGTTGACCAGCGACAGCTTGTTGGCGCGGGCCTTCTCCACGTTCTGCAAGATCTGGTTCTCGCTCAGCTTGATGGATTTCCACAGCTGGGGCACAACCAGCGGAATCTGGGCCTGGAAACCGGCCGCATGGGTGTTGTCGTTACCCATCTTGATGGCCATTGAGCCGTTGGGGGTGTCCATGTACATCGTCTGCAACGCGAGGTTGCGGGTGTACTGGCCTGCCAGGGAGATGGTGGGCAGCAACTGGCCTATTGCCTCCTTGTGGCTATAGTCCACGCGGGTAATCTCCATTTCCTGTACCTTGATGGTCGGATTCTCGTTCAGGGCAATCTGGATGCACTCGTCGAGCGATAATACCAGTTGGGCATGAGCGCCCACGACATTGCCTGTTAACATTAATACGATAATGTAAAAAAGCTTTTTGTTGAACATTGTAGTATTGTGGTTTTATTGATTTTGCTGTGCTAGGTGCTGTTTCTCGAGGTACTCGATCATCTCGATGCCCTTGATGGTCGCCACGCCGCGCAGGAAGCTGATGAACATGTGCTCAAACACGTCGGCCTGTTCAAAACCATACTTTGAGGCACTGTTCGACCGGTGCAGTTCGCGCATCGACAGCACGAACAGGTAGGCGGCAATCGCGGGATTGATGCGCTTGATGACGAGTCCCTGCTCCTGGGCCTGGCTCAACACGCTGGCGAGGCCGTTCACGGTCGTGCGCTCATTCTCGATATGAGCGTCAAAGATGTCGGGGTACAGGCGCTTCAGATCATTGAGAAAGGCCATCGATGTGGCTTGATACATGGTGCGGGCGCGCTGATAGACCTTGAACATCGCCTCAAAGCAGTTGGCCGAGGTGTCAAAGATTTCCCTGACTTCGGCATTCTTGGCCTCGTGATGGCGGTGCAGGCACTCGGCGATGAGGGAGCGCTTGTCCGGGAAGGTCTCATAGAGGGTGCGCTTGGATATACCGCAGGCGCGGGCCACTTCGTCCATGGTCATGGACGTGGGACCTACGCTCATCAGCATCTTGCTACTTTCGGTAACGATGCGTTCTTTGGTGTCCATTGTTTATTGATGAATAGTTTGCTTCCTTGTTGATTACGGGCTGCAAAATTAGAGAAAACTTTCAAAACTCCAAAAGTTTTCTTGGTTTTTGTTATAAATAAGAGGTAGGATTTAGTTACTTTAACAAAATGAGGGCGGTGCCCGCGATGGCGCCGCCCCCACTGTCAGGGATGTCTATCAGGGGATGTCCCTGATAGCGTTAGTCTCTTTAAAACAGTACCTTGCTGCTCTTGACCACACCGTTCTTGTAGCGGGTGACAACGATGTTGACACCGTCAAACGGCTGCTTGCTCTGAACACCGTTCATGTTCACATAGGTTACCGAGTCGATCTCGTCGCCATCGGCGGCAATCGAGTTGATAGCGGTGTTGGGATTGACGTTCAGGCTGACGAGCGTTACCTCCTGGGTGTTGCTGGTTGCGGTGGTGCCGTCAACATAGTTGGCCACGAGGTAGTAGGAGTAGGTACCGCCCTCGACCAGGTTGCTCAGGGTGATGCCCGTGCTGCCGGCCTCGATGTCGGTGATCACAAAGTCGGTGTTGTCACCCGTTGCGGTGGCGTTCAGCGAGGCTGTGCCGGCATATACCTGGATCAGCGTCATGTCGGGCGAGTAGCTGCTGTCGGTCGAGTAGAGGGTGATGACATCACCAGCGCTGCCGGTGACGGTCCAGGCATAGGTCTCACCCTTGGCGAAGGTGTGGCCCACAGCCGAGGTCTTGGCCGACTTCACGGTAATGTTGCCGGTGCCGTAGCTGTTGTTGGCCGTGGTGACCATCACGGTGAAGGTGGCGTTGGTGTAACCCGACGGAATCGTGAAGTAGATGTAACCATAGGTCGTCGTCGAGCTCCACCACCAGGACGAGCTGCTGTTCTTGGTGTAAACGGCGCCATTGCCGCCCTTCACATTAGTACCGCTCCAGGGCGAGGTCAGCGTCACGGTGGCATAGCTGCCGGTGTAGTTGCTGCCGTCGATGGTGCCCAGCAGGGTAGTGGTGGGTTCATCGTCGCCGCCGGGCTGTGCCGTCAGCGTGCCATAGAGCGTGTAGCTCGATACCGACGATGCCGATACATCGTGGGTCCAGTTGGCGGTGAAGCCGGTGCTGCTGATGTTGGTTGCTGCATTCAGCACGGGAGTGGCCTTGTCGATGGTGGCGTTACCGGTCAGGGCGACGGTCTTGCTCGTTGCGCCCGAGCTGGCCACGGTGACGGTAGCCGTCTGTGTGCCATAGGCGGTGGGAGCATAGGTCACGGTCACGTTCACGCCGTTGGCGGCATTGGCTGCGGTGATGCTCGTCGTCGAGATGCTGAAGACGCTGGCACCGCTCAGGCTCAGGGTGACGTTGCCGGTGAGGTCGGCACCCGTTACCTTGAAGGTGGCCGTCTTGGTAGCGCCCACGTTGGCACTCATGCTCAGGCTGGCGGGCGTCACGGTCAGGGTGGGAGTAGCAGCGGGTTCCTCGTCCTTGAGGGTGACGGTCTGCTCGTTACTCCATGCACTCTCGCTGCCGTCGGTGTAGATGGCCTTCACCTTATAGGTATAGGTGGCTCCGGCGGTCAGGTTCTGGACAGTGTAGTACTTGCTGGTGATGCCGGTGATGGTGCGTGCCGTTGCGTCGCCAGTCTCGGTGGCATTGAGCGTCGTGTTGCCGGCATAGACCTCGATGAGGGCCATGTCGGGCGAGTAGCTGCTGTCGGTCGTGGTCAGGGTGATCACGTCGCCGGTGCTGCCGGTCACGGTCCAGGTGTAGGTCTCACCCTTGGCGAAGGTGTGTCCCACGGCGCTGGTCTTGGTCGAAGCAACAGTGACGTTGCCCGTGCCGTAGCTGCCGGTGACGGTCGTGATCTTCACGCTGAAGGTGGCATTGCTGTAGCCCGAGGGGATCGTGAAGGTGATCTTGCCGCTCTTGGTGAAGTAAACGGCATTGTTGCCGCCCTTGACGTTGGAGCCGCCCCACGGCGAGGTCAGGCTGATGGTCTTGTAGCTGCCGGTGTAGCTGCTGCCGTCGATGGTGCCCAGCAGGGTAGTGCCGGTCGAGGGGGTTGAACCGCCCTGGCCATTGACTTGCAGGGTGTAGCTGGCCACGTTGGCGCTGGCCGTCTGGTCGGTCCAGTCGGCGCGGAAGGCCGAGCTGGTGATGTAGTTGCTGTTGGCTGCGCTCATCACGGGAGTGTAGGTCGTGATGGGAGCGGTGGTGGCGGTACCCGTCAGGGCAACGGTCTTGCTCTCGGCGCCACTGCTGGCGATGGTGATGGTGCCCGTCTGGGTACCGGTAGCGGTGGGAGCATAGGTCACGGTCACGTTCACGCCATTGGCGGCATTGGCTGCCGTGATGGTGGTCGGCGTGATGCTGAAGACGCTCGAGCCGCTCTTGGTGAGCGTCACGTTGCCGGTGAGGTCAGCGCCCGTTACCTTGAAGGTGGCGGTTGCCGTTTCGCCCGTGTAGGCCGACATGTTCAGGCTCGTCGGAGTGACGGTCAGGGTGGGAGTGGCGACAACGGCCTCGTTCAGGGTAACTTCCTGCTCGTTGCTCCATGCGCTCTCGCTGCCGTCGGTGTAGATGGCTTTCACCTTGTAAACAAAGGAGGCACCCTCCTTCAAGTTGCTGACGGTGTAGTACTTGCTGGTGATGCCGGTGATGGTGCGGCTGGTCTCACCGCCGGTCTCGCTGGCTGCAAGCATGTTGACCGAGGCGTCGCCGGCAATGATCTGGATGTTGCTCACACTGATGTAGTTGCTGGTCGAGCCGATGGTCACCTTGTCGCTTGACGAGCAGTTCAGTACAAAGGTGTACTCGGTGTTGTTGTCCGTCAGGGCTTGCGTCTGAGTGGCACTGCCGGTGCCCACGCTCAGGGTGGCGTTGCCATAGTAGCTCGAGTAGTAGGAGTAGGCCTTCACCTTCACGGTCACCTTGCTGTAGCCGGTCAGGCTATAGGTGGGCGATACCAGGTTGCCGCCGGTGATGAGCATGCCCGTGTTGGCATACACATAGGTCGAAGCGGTCCAGCCGCTGCCCAGGTAGCTGGTGATGCTGCTCGACACGTCGCTCAGGTAGCCCTCCGAGTTGGTCACCTGGGTTACACCGCTCAGGTCGATGTTGGCCAGTTCGGTGGTGGCGGGAGTGCTGCCCTTCTCGGTCACTTGCAGGGTGTAGCTGGCCACGTTGGCGCTGGAGGTCTGGTCGGTCCAGTTGGCGCGGAAGCTGTTGGTGGTGATGTAGCTGCTGTTGGCGGCACTCATCACGGGAGTATAGGTCTCCAGGGCGGCTGCGGTTGCGGTACCGCTCATCGAGACGTTGACGGCAGTTGCGCCGCTGCTGGTGAGCTTGACGGTGGCGGCATGGGAGCCGGCTGCCGTCGGCTTGTAGGTCACGGTGACAGTGGCACCGCTGGCGGCTGCGCTGGCAGTGATGGTCGAGGGCGAGATGCTGTAAACGCCGTTGGCATCGGTCAGCGCCAGGCTCACGTTGCCGGTCAGGTTGGTACCGGTCACGGTGAACGTCTTGCTGACGGTCTGTCCGGCGGTGGTGCTGAAGCTCAGCGTTGACGGGCTGACGGTCAGCGTCGGGGTGGCACTGCTCGTGGGAGGCTTGATGCCGATAACCATCTGCTGATAGACGTTGAAGTTGTAGCTGCTGTAGCCGAATGCGTTCAATGAGCACCAGGCGTTGCCCGAACCACTCCAGCCGAAGTTGACGTGGTACTTGTTGGTGCTGCTGTTATAGCCATCGACGTTGAAGGCGTGTCCGCCCGCATTGCTGCTGACGGCACAGAAGACGATGGGACGGCCGGCTGCCATCTCCTCCTGGATCAACGCTGCCCACTGGCTGTCACTGTACAGGGTGGTGCCGCCACTGTAGGCGCTGGTCTTCTTGACAAAGCGCGTGGTGCTGCTGTCGTAGCCGAAGAAGGTGAAAGCGTCGCGAATGTTGCACACACTGTCAACACTCACACCGCTACCACCAGCTGCGCTCGTACCGTAGCCCATGCGCTCGGCCTGGCCCACATAGCGCATCAGCGTGGCCACTGCGGTACCCTGGGCGGTCGTGTAGCTGCCCGTGTAGTCGTCCAGCATGTTGGCCCAGTCAAACGTTGTCGAGGGAAGAGCCGAGTGGGTATAGCTCGTGGAACCATAGCTCGAGTAGCTGATGGTGGACTTGTAACCCGGTACGGCGGGAGTGGCTGCCGTCGGGTACTTCCAGTAGTGGAACACCATCGAGGCCGACGTGGCGGGACAGCCGGTCAAGCACTGGTAGCTGCCGAACTTGCACTGATTGTAGAACGGTGCCTCCTGGTCCCAGATGGCCGTCAGCAGCGGGCCGTAGGTGCCGGCGCGCAGCTTCGGCGTGGTGGACGGGCTGAGCAGCACCTTGGAGTTCATACCCGGATGCTCCTGCAAGTACATGATCTGGTTCTTGTACTGTCCCAGCAGGTCCTGCAAGCCCAGGGGCAGATTGTTCACGTCGTCCAGGGGACGATCGCCCACCATGAGGATTTCCTCAGCGCGGTCATCGCCGGCAACGACGATAAACGTGGTAGCCGTGTTGTAGATGTAATAGACCGGCTCGCTGTACTTCACGTTGCCGAACTCGGCCTTGATCAGTACCGGATTGAGGGCTGCCGGTGACATCATTTTACCTGCATAAAGCTGATTGGTCAAGAAACTTTGTGCCTTTCTCATGGCCGTCGCCTGATCAACAGGTGCGGCCAGTAAGGACATCGCCATCATGGCGGCTGTCAAGAAAAATAAAATTTTTTTCATAAGCCTGTAGTTTTAGATAAATGTTGAGGTTATATAAATAAAGTGAATGATTCAGTTACATGAAATGATGCGCCAAAGGTAATGATTTGTTATCAACTATACAAATTATTTTACAATTATTTTTGAAAATCCGTCCTTTTTATAACGGATTATTCTGTTTCTTGAACCATTATACAGGACTGGCCGATTGCCGATAAACGCGGCCCGTGAGGGGCGTTTTCGCGTGGAATTCACCCCTCTGTCCCAATTTTCCCTACCAGAACCAGTGGTCGTGATTTTTTGCCCGTGTGGGTAAAAGTGATTACCTTTGTGCCAGTAAAAAGTTAAACAGACCACCGATTATGAAATCAGCCAGCAACATCAGCGAGATCATGGCCTTCCTGCGCCAGCTCGCCATCAACAACGACCGCACATGGTTCAAGGCCCGCAAGCCTCAGTTCGATGCCCTGCGCGGCGCCTGGGAACAGGATATGGAGCGACTCATCACGCTCGTGGCCGAGTATTACCCCGACGTGCGCGGCCTTGCTGTCAAGGACTGTGTTTACCGCATCTACCGCGACATCCGTTTTTCTCATGACAAGAGTCCCTACAAGACCTATTTCTCGGGTGTCATCGGCAAGGGCGGCCGCCACACGGTGCAGTCGGGCTACTATGTCCACATCGGGGTAGAGGAGATGATGTTGTGCGGCGGCATCTGGTGGCCCGAGAAGTCCATCCTGGACCAGCTGCGCAGCCTCATCGATGCCGAGCCCGAGGAATTTCTCGCCATCGTCAACCATCCCGATGTCACCTCGCGCTACCAGTGGATGTCACAGTCGCTCAAGACCGTCCCCAAGGGCTACCCCAAGGATCACCCCCTGGCGCAGTACCTCAAGATGAAAGAATACCTGATGGTCATGCACGTCGATGAAGGCTACTTTGACTGCGAGGATTGGGTGGAGCGCGTGGCTGCCGACTTACAACCTCTCAAGCCTTTGCATGATTTTCTTAATTATGTGTTTGAATAAATGTCATAGAAGTTACAGTTTGTAACTTGGGAATTTGCCATCATTTTGGCTAAAGAATCGGCAATTTGTCACCAAAAGATGAAAATTTCCGGTTTTTTTGCCATAATTTTTGCCGTTTTAGCGACTTGAAACAGTTTTTTTTGATTCTCGGGTGATAATTTCTTAATAAAATAATACCTATTAAAAAAAATGGTAGTATCTTTGCGGCGATTTTCAGGGGACTATCGCCCCTGGGATGGCATGAAAACCAACTGTATTCAACATTTATCAACATAAACACAAGTAAAATTTTTTTAAAGAAATCTATGAAGAAATCTTTTATTTTCGTGCTGGCATTAGCCTCAGCCTTTGGACTGAGCGCCAGTGAGGCAGACCTGGTCATGCCAGAGTCGTTGCATGATTTCAGTTTCTTGCACTGGGGTTTCCTGGTGTGCATCTTGGGTATGTTGTTCGGTGTCTATCACTTCATCAAGACCAAGAATCTGCCCGTGCATGATGCCATGCGCGAGATCGGTGAGGTGATCTACAAGACCTGTTCGACCTACCTCAAGCAGCAGGGCCGTTTCCTGGCCATCCTGTTTGTCTTCATCGGTGTGGTTGTCGCCTTCTACTTCGGCGGCCTGACCCACATGAAGGTCTGGGAAGTATGCATCATCCTGCTGTCCACCATCATCGGTATGCTCGGCTCCTATGCCGTTGCTGCCTATGGTATCCGCATGAACACCTATGCCAACGCTCGCATGGCGTTCGCTTCGCTGCGCCGCGACCCGCTGCGCCTGCTCAACATCCCCTTGAATGCGGGTATGAGCATCGGCGTGATGCTGGTGTGCGTTGAGCTCATCATCATGCTCGTCATCCTGCTTTATGTCCCCTGTGACCTGGCTGGTGTCTGCCTGATCGGCTTCGCTATCGGTGAGAGCCTCGGTGCCAGCGCCCTGCGCATCGCCGGTGGTATCTTCACCAAGATTGCCGACATCGGCTCTGACCTGATGAAGGTGGTCTTCAAGATCGGTGAGGATGACCCCCGCAACCCTGGTGTGATTGCCGACTGTACCGGTGACAACGCTGGTGACAGCGTTGGCCCCACCGCCGACGGCTTTGAGACCTATGGTGTGACCGGTGTCGCCCTGGTATCGTTCATCCTGCTGGCTGTCAACGATCCCGAGATGCAGAAGAACCTGCTCGTGTGGATCTTCTCGATGCGTATCCTCATGGTGATCACCTCGGTTGTCGCCTACTGGATCAACAAGGCCTATTGCAAGGCAAAATATGCCGGCAAGGAGAACCTCGACTTTGAGAAACCGTTGACCAGCCTCATCTGGATTGCCAGTGTGCTGAGTATCGCAGTGACCTACATCGTTTCCTATATGCAGCTGGGCAACATTGCCGATAGCCCCAACCTGTGGTGGCAGCTGGCCAGCATCATCTCGATGGGTACCCTGGGCGCCGCCCTCATCCCCGAGATCACCAAGATCTTCACCTCGCCCAAGAGCGGCCACGTTCTGGAGTTCGTTAAGGCTTCCCACCACGGTGGTGCCTCGCTGAATATCCTCAGCGGCTTTGTGGCAGGTAACTTCTCGGGCTTCTGGACCGGCCTGGCCTTCGTGCTGCTGATGTTCGTCGGCTATGCCTTCTCTATCGACATCCCCGAGGCCCTGATGTCCTATCCCGCCATCTTCGCCTTCGGTCTGGTGGCCTTCGGTATGCTGGGCATGGGTCCTGTGACCATCGCTGTTGACAGCTACGGGCCCGTGACCGACAACGCCCAGAGCGTCTATGAGCTCTCCCTCATCGAGGAGGTGCCCAACAAGGACGAGCAGATCGAGAAGGAGTTTGGCTTCACCCCCGACTGGGAGAAGTCCAAGCACTACCTGGAGGAGAACGACGGTGCCGGCAATACCTTCAAGGCTACTGCCAAGCCCGTGCTCATCGGTACCGCCGTCGTTGGTGCTACCACGATGATCTTCTCCATCATCCTCGTGATCCAGAAGACCCTGGGCGTCGATCCCGCCAGCCTGCTCAACCTGTTGAATCCCTACACCATCATCGGCTTCCTGCTGGGTGGTTGCGTGATCTACTGGTTCACCGGTGCTTCGACCCAGGCCGTTACCGTCGGTGCCAACCGTGCCGTCGCCTTCATCAAGGACCACATCAAGCTCGATCCCAACGCTCCCAAGAAGGCCGACACCAAGTCGTCGGTCGAGGTCGTCAGGATCTGCACCCAGTATGCCCAGAAGGGTATGTTCAACATCTTCCTGGCCATCTTCTTCTTCGCCCTCGGTTTCGCCTGCTTGGCATCGCCGGGTAGCGTCGGTGGCAACAACGCCGTTTCGCTGTTCGTTTCTTATCTGATCTCGATTGCCCTGTTCGGTCTGTTCCAGGCCGTGTTCATGGCCAACGCCGGTGGTAGCTGGGATAACAGTAAGAAGGTCGTTGAGGTTGACCTCGACCTCAAGGGTACCGACCTGCACGACGCATCGGTTGTCGGTGACACCGTTGGTGACCCCTTCAAGGACACCTCTTCGGTTTCCTTGAACCCCATCATCAAGTTCACCACCCTGTTCGGTCTGCTGGCTATGGAGATGGCCATCAGCCCCAACTTCAGCGCCGTTGCCCCCTATGCCGGCATCGTGCTGGTACTCGTGGCTATCTTCTTCGTTTGGCGCTCGTTCTACCGCATGCGCATCGATGACACCATCGACAACATCATCAACGCTTACAACAAGAAGTAATCCTCAGATTTGACCCATCAAGGGCTTCATTGCGAGCCCCCGTCAAAACTTGTGCAAGCCGAATGCCATGAAAACTTGTTTTCAATGGCTAAGGCGCAGCCAAGTTTATCAAATAGTCAAGGCGGCGAGACCACACCACGGTCCCGCCGCCTTGCAATATATTAATGTGAGTTTGATGAAGTATGATTGATTGCCAATCTGTCTTTTAAACTGGGAACGATATAGCAGTTGGCCCTGATAAAATGCCACTACCGTTGACCGTGCTCTCGCACGGGAAATTAAAAGAAAATTAAACTTTAAAAATATAATTTGTTTAGTTTCCCGCCCGCAAGGGCGGTTCAATCACCCGATGGGCCGACATCTATATGATTGCCATTAAATTTCTCGGGCGAAGCTCAATCAAAGGTTCCGGATACCAATTATGACACACTCCCCTGTGTCTCGGTTTTAATGGGCAATGTAGGGTGGCTCATTGAGCAGCTGCCTGGTGAATGCTTTCACTTGCTGGAACTCGTCGTGGTCACACAGCAGGGTGATGCGGTTGTCCTTGTGGATGATGAAGTGGTATCCTTTCTTGGCCTGGTGGCCGGGACGGTCGTCGGCATAGAACTGGTGGTAGGCATCGATGGCCTCAAACTTGATGGGGCGCTTGTTGATGGCCTCGACCCGGTCATGCACGACGGCAGCCATGGATTTGATCCCCTCCAGTTCGTTGCGTGCCTCCTGTGAGGTCGTGTCATTGGCATAGTTCTCATTAAAGTCCTCGATGGTGCGGTTCAGGTCGCGCAGGGCGAGAAACGCCTGTGAGTCATAGATGACCATGTCGCTGGTCACAATCGACATGTCGGTGCTGATGGGCTGGTAACTGTCGGGGTACTTGAGCTTGGGGACGACCATGCCCCGTATGCGTGAATTGATGTCCTTCTCAATTTTCTTCATCCGGGCGCGGCCTATGATTTCGGCAATCTGTTGACGGGTCTGTTGCCCGCAGCTGGCGGTCAGCAGCATCAATCCTACCATCAAGAGTGTCATTGTCTTCTTCATCATGTCTTGCTGTTTTGCAGTGAGTAATATAATTTGATCATCAACATCGGCAGCGGGGGGCAAACGCCCTCGCTACTTAATTAACGGGGGCAAAAATACAATTTTATTATTAGTTCACAAGCCGTGTCGCCAAGGCCTGGCGATTTGGGATGAGTTGGTTACTTTTCGGTAGTGACAACCCGTAATGGCACGAGGTATCTGTCAATGTCACCACTCATTGGGTTCTTTTTGCCATCAAGAACTTCAAGTTGCTCACTCAAGGCCTCAGAGAAACGATTATTCTCGACCTTATAGTTGACCATTCTCGTGCCGTTGAGCGCAAAACGCACATTTACAATTCTGCCTTGTATGATTTCGTTGATCTGTTCACGAGAAACCTTGAAGACGAGGTCGTCATCAATGCCGTGGGATTGTGTATTGTTGACTTTTTTAAAGCCCGCTCCAACAGTATTGAATTCCAAGACTTTACCATTGCTTAATGTCAGAAAAATGGGCTGTGCTTCTACCAGAAGCAGCCTCCTGTTGGATCTGGAGCGAAGCCCTGAGAGTCTGATGGAATATAGTTGATCATTGCTTTTGCTCTTATCTATTAAATGTACCTCCAAGTTAAGCGTGTTTTCGGTAAGTACATTAGATTCTGGAGCAATAACAATATTTGAGGACCCTGGCTTTTTAATGTCCGCGTTGCTGGATTTGCTTTGAGAGAACAAGGCAAATGGCATCAATGAGGCGAGAAGTAATACAATCGTTTTCATAATACAATACTTTTTATAATGTTTTTTCGCAAAGATATTAAGAATCCTTATAAATAGCGGCTCTTTTTAATACTATTTATACTTTGTTTCAACTTCACAACAAATATCATTAGAATCGCAAAGTCAAGTATTCGTCCAAAAAATGTTGATTATGTGTTGATGAACGTCCAAAAAAATGTAAAAACTGATTTTGTCAGTCAGTGGTCAATTTATTTTTAATGTAGATGATCATTTAGTGAGCTTAGCGGCTTGAGAATATCAATGAAACCTTATCAAGATGAGGGCTGGATGGAAAACATCCCGCTTTATGCTATATCAGCTTATTTTAGAAAGAAAATCACCACTTTTGGGTAAATATTCATTCATTTTTGCTTGCTATGTCCCCAAAAAGAAGTATTTTTGCAGGAGTAAGAAAAGTAAACTTTATAACCTTTAAACTATTTCTTTATTTATGGCAAAAATTCATGGAGCCGTAGTAGTGAATACGGAACGATGCAAGGGATGCCGCCTGTGTGTTGTGGCTTGCCCGTGCAATGTGCTGAACCTCAAGGAAAAAGAGGTGAATGACCGCGGATATCATTTCGCGTATATGGAGCAACCCGAGGCATGTATCGGTTGCCAGAGTTGTGCTCTTGTTTGTCCCGATGCCTGCATCGAGGTCTATCGCGTGATGGAGAAATAATAGTGACTAACCATTTAAATTACTGTCGAACAATATGAACGATAAAGTAACATTGATGAAGGGTAACGAAGCCCTGGCCATGGCGATGATCCGCTACGGCGCCGACGGATATTTCGGCTACCCGATCACTCCGCAGAGTGAGGTGCTTGAGAAACTCGAGGAAGAAATGCCTTGGGAGACTACTGGTATGGTTGTGCTGCAGGCCGAGAGCGAGGTCGCTGCCATCAACATGGTCTATGGCGGTGCCATGACCGGTAAGGCCGTCTGCACTTCAACCTCCAGCCCTGGCTTCAGCCTCATGCAGGAGGGTGTGTCCTATCTCGCAGCCAGCGAGGTTCCCGCTCTGTTGATCAACGTGCAGCGCGGTGGCCCTGGTCTGGGTACCATCCACGCTTCACAGGCCGACTACTTCCAGGCTTGCAAGGGTGGCGGTCACGGTGACTACCACATGATCGTGCTCGCTCCCAGCAGCGTTCAGGAGATGGCCGACATGGTCGCCCTGGGCTTTGACCTGGCATTCAAGTATCGTTGCGTGTCGATGATTCTCGCCGACGGTACCATCGGCCAGCTCATGGAGAAGGTCGTCCTGCCCGAGCAGCGTCCGCGCCGCACCGAGGAGGAAATCCGCCAGCAGTGCCCCTGGGCCGTCAACGGCCGCAAGGGCATGCGTCCCAGCAACGTCGTTACCAGCCTGGAGCTCGATGACGACAAGATGGAGGAGAACAACTGGCGCTTCCAGGCTTGCTATCGCGAGATCGAGAAGAACGAGACCCGTTGCGAGCTCATCGACGTCGAGGACTGCGACTACCTGATCACCGCCTTCGGCACCACCGCCCGCATCGCCATGAAGACGATGGAACTGGCACGCCAGGAGGGTATCCAGGTCGGTATGTTCCGTCCCATCACCCTGTGGCCCTTCCCCGAGAAGCAGCGGCGCGCGGCCGCCAAGAACGTCAAGGGTATCCTCTGCGTTGAGCTCAACGCCGGCCAGATGGTCGAGGATGTGAAACTTGCCGTTGAATGCAAGATGCCGGTTGAGCACTATGGCCGCTTCGGTGGCAACGTGCCCACGCCCGACGAACTGTTGAACGTACTGAAAGAGAAACTCATTAATAAGTAATAACGCAATGGAACTCAACGATATCATTAAACCTGAGAATAAAGTTTATTCTGCACCTGCGCTGCTGAACCAAGTTCACATGCACTATTGCCCTGGTTGCAGCCATGGCGTTGTACACAAGCTCGTTGCCCAAGTCATCGAGGAAATGGGTGTTGCTGAGAAGACCGTCGGCGTTTCGCCCGTTGGTTGCGCCGTCTTTGCCTACAACTACATCGACGTTGACTGGGAGGAGGCTCCCCACGGCCGTGCCACCGCTCTGGCTACCGCTGTCAAGCGCCTCTGGCCCGAGAACCTGGTATTCACCTATCAGGGCGACGGTGACTTCTCGGCCATCGGTACCTGCGAGTCGATTCACGCTTGCAACCGTGGCGAGAACATCGCTATCATCTTCATCAATAATGCTATCTACGGCATGACCGGTGGACAGATGGCTCCCACGACCCTGCTGGGCCAGAAGACCGCTACCTGCCCCTACGGCCGCCGTCCGGACCTCAATGGTTATCCTCTGGCCATCACTCCGCTGCTGGCACAACTCGACGGTACCTGCTACGTGACCCGTCAGAGCGTTCACACGCCCGCCAACGTACGCAAGGCCAAAGCCGCATTGCGCAAGGCTTTTGAGAACAGCATCAACTGCAAGGGCACCTCGGTCGTAGAGATCGTGAGCGCTTGCAACACGGGTTGGAAACTCACGCCCGAGAAGGCCAACAAGTGGATGGAAGAGAATATGTTCGCCAAGTATCCCCTGGGAGACCTGAAGAACTTAGAAGAAGGTATTCAACGCTAAAATTTAGAAGACACTATGATCAACGAAATAGTTATTGCCGGTTTCGGCGGACAGGGTGTACTGTCAATGGGTAAAATCCTGGCCTACTCTGGTCTGATGGAAGACAAGGAGGTCTGCTGGCTTCCCTCTTACGGTCCCGAGCAGCGTGGTGGTACCGCCAACGTTACCGTTATCGTGAGCGATGAGCGCATCAGCTCGCCTGTCTTGAACACCTATGATGTCGTGGTTGTACTCAACCAGCAGTCGCTCGACAAGTTTGAGAGCAAGGTAAAGCCCGGTGGCATCCTGATGTATGACACCTATGGCATCCACAAGAAACCCACTCGCACCGACATCAAGATTTATCCTATCGATGCTACCGAGAAGTCGATCGAGATGAAGAACTCCAAGACCTTCAACATGATCGTCCTGGGCTCGATGCTCAAGGTTCGCCCCATGGTGACCATCGAGAGCGTCCTCAAGG
>JAFTFA010000195.1 GCA_017449785.1 Muribaculaceae bacterium
CGGCTCCTACGACGAGACCCGCGTCTATATCAACGGCATCGAGGTCTACAGGCCGCAGCTCATCAGCTCGGGACAGCAGGAGGGCATGAGTATCATCAATGCCGACATGGTGCGCAAGGTGGATTTCTCGACAGGCGGTTTCAGCGCCGCCTATGGCGACCGCATGTCGTCGGTGCTCGACATCACCTACCGCGAGCCCGAAGCCTTTGAGAGCTCGTTTGCCGCCAGCCTGCAGGGCGGCAGCCTCATGCTGGGACACAGCACGCGCCACTATAGCCAGATGCACGGCATTCGTTACAAGCGCAACTCCTCGCTCATGGGTTCACTCGAGAGCAAGGGCGAGTATGACCCGCAATACTTTGACTACCAGACCAGCCTCGTCTTCAAGCCCATCGACAAGCTGCGCATCGCTCTGCTGGGCAACGTCAGCATCAACGACTACCGCTTCACGCCCGTCAACCGCGAGACCAGCTTCGGTACCAGTGAGGACGTGAAGTCGTTTACCGTCTATTTTGACGGCTACGAGAAGGATAAGTTCCAGACCTACTTCGGCGCCGCTGCGGCGACCTACTCCTTCAACAACAAGGGCACCGACCTCACATTGCAGGCCTCGGGCTACCGCACCGACGAGCTGGTGGCCTATGACATACACGGCGAGTACTGGCTTGACCAGGCCGGCCAGGAACTGGGCGTGGGCAAATATCACGAGCACGAGCGCACTCGCTTGAAGATGAACGTGATGGACCTGACCCTGCGCGGCAACGTCGGCATCAACCAGAACAGCATCTCCTACGGTGTCTCGATGCGCCGCGAGAACATCTACGACCGCTCCCGCCAGTGGCAGTGGCGAGACAGTGCAGGCTATTCCCTGCCCCACATCCCTGATCAAGTCAACGTCATCTTCACCGAGTCGTCGAGCAACGACCTGAACACCACACGCATTGCTGGCTGGATCATGGACACATGGCGATTCAACAGCAATGTCGGCTACTGGTCGCTGAATGCGGGCGTGAGACTGTCCCACTGGGACTTCAACGGCGAGACGCTCATCTCCCCGCGTGTGAGCCTGGGATTTGTGCCCGAGCGCAACAAGAACCTGTCGCTGCGACTCTCGGGAGGCATCTATTACCAGGCACCATTCTACAAGGAATACCGCCAGCAGGTCACCGACACGCTGGGCAACCGCAACATCCTGCTCAACAAGGACATCAAGTCACAACGCAGCATACAGGTCATCCTGGGCAGCGACTACACCTTCAGGGCCCTCGACCGCCCCTTCAAGTTCACGGCCGAGGCCTACTACAAGAACCTGTCGAACTTGATTCCCTATGAGATTGATAACTTGAAACTGGTCTATAGCGGCGTGAATTCTTCCAAGGGTTACATTGCCGGTGTGGACATGAAACTGTTCGGCCAATTTGTCGAGGGAACCGACTCCTGGCTCAGCTTCTCGCTGATGAAGACCCAGGAAGACCTCAACGGCGTGAAGGTGCCGCGTCCCACAGACCAGCGCTATAGCATCGCGCTGTTCTTCACCGACTACTTCCCCAGCATCCCCCGACTGAAGTTCAGCCTCAAGGGCGTCCTGAGCGACGGTCTGCCCACGACTGCACCACACATGACACGTGCCGACTCCTACGTCCGCCAGCCAGCCTACAAGCGTGTGGATGTCGGACTGAGCTACGAACTCATCGGCAAGGACCATCGCCCCACGAGCGGCCTGTTCAGCCATTTCAAGGAAATCTGGCTGGGACTCGACTGCTTCAACCTGATGGACATCTCTAACGTGAGCAGCTACTACTGGGTCACCGACGTGAACAATATCCAGTATGCTGTCCCCAACTACCTGACCCGCCGCCAAATCAATGTCCGCCTCTCGGCGACCTTCTGACACATACCTCACACTAAGTCGCTAAGCGAGGTTGACATAAACGTCAAGAAATCAGACAAATATGCAAATGCATATATAGAAAGTTCTTAACTTAATATTGCTTGATTTCACCGATTAAGTGCGAGAAATCAAGCAATATTAATGTTTCATCATAGTATCATTCAACTTAAAGGCTATCATTTGATTGCGACTTTAAACGAGCACTATATGACTGGGGCGTTTCGGTGGGTCATTATATACTACCTCATTTGACTTTATATGATTCTTAATAATTGAATTTAATGACGTAGTTCCATTTTTAAGAGCAGTAATTGTTGGAAGTATCTCATTTCTCACCTTATCACTCAATAATGGAATAATAACATTGGAGGCATCTTCAATGCAGATCTCAGCCAAACCATCAGAGCCACGAGCAAGAGAACGCATTTGCACCGCCCAACCTTCGCTATTCAAATATGATAGCAAATCTGGTAATAAGTCCTTCTTTTCTTCTTTCATACGGCATCTGAAACAACCATTAGTAACTACAATATTATTTGCACCATCTGGAATGTAGCACCATTTTACAACACTCCCCCAAATGGAGCCAAAATAAATATCATTAGGCTCTGCAAAATGTTTGGCCCTACTTGGCAGTTCCCATCCTCTTAGTTCTTTATATGAATAATCTCCTTGGATAATATCCTGTATTTCAACATAGTTATAAATAGCAGATTTACTTATCTTAACCTTAGAGCCCTTACTTGTTTGACGTTCTGGGATAAACTCAACAAGATCACTAAGAAGCACATGAGGATTCTTGGATAACTTATCTCGTAACTGCATGACTTTTTTGCCATATCTTTTAGGGTCAAGAGTTAAGTCTGGATCTGCATATACATGGTCAATGCAAATAGACCAACTATCTGGATTATTGTGAGTAATACGATTCTTATTTAACCACTCAAAACAATCAGCTGCAGCACTATTGACAATCCTATCTACTGCGGGGATAAAATCACAGTCTAAGATAAAATCTCCATTCTTATCCATTATCAGACTTCCATCATCTTGATTGCGTTTATATATCGGTTGTGCTCTTTTATTGCCTGCATCCCAACCAACTTTTTCTATGAGTTCTACTGCAAAACGATATAGATGGTCGTCATCAAAATTATCCAATATAATCGATCTCTTTTCTAAATAAAGAACAGAAGCGCTAACATCTGCACCGCTTGATTTAAAGGTAAATCTTGGCAGAGATATAATTGCAGCTATTTTTGCATGTTTTAGAATCCACTCTCTCACTATTTTATATTTTGGAGAGCGATTTCCAAGATAACCATTTGGCAATATTATTGCTATACGACCTCCTGGTTTACACTCTTTTACACACGTTTCAACAAAAAGGATACCTGTCTCTTGATTTGCTAGCAATTTATCAGTTTTTTTGTAGTAACCGGATTCTCCAAGTTCCCACTCAAAACCCAAATCATATTGTTTAAGAACGTCCTTTCTTTTTTCTACAATTTTGCTGCCAAAAGGCGGATTACAAGTGATAATATCAAAACGCTCAAGATAATTACTCACATTTGCTAGGGAGTCATCCCTATTAATATTACTTTTCCCATCGCCATTCAATAGCATATTTAGAACAGCAACTTGAACTGCATTATGTGAATTATCTATACCCCAAACACAATCGGCATAGCCAGGATTATATTTCCTTAATTTTCTAAATGCAGCGACAAGAAAATCAGCACTACCGCATGCAGGGTCTGCAACATGTTCACCAAACTGAGGATTAACAATTTCCACAAGGAAATCTGTTACAGATGTTGGTGTAAAATATTGCGCTAAATCCCATTTATACAAGTCCTTAGCAAATTTCATATAGAATGTTTGCACAACATCTCTTTTTGAATGAGTTATTTTTATGGGTGCAAGAATTTGAAGAACTTGTAGAATTTGATCCCCATTCAACAATATCTTATCAGAAATCTTATTAGGTAGATGCTTGCTATAAAAAGAAACCGCTCTTTTTACGACACTTTCCACTTTTCTTAATGCCATCTCTGGTGTAATACCAATTGCTTGAAAATCTTGAATTTCTAACGGTTCATCTTCACGGGTTTCAAATTGATGTTCATCAAAAATCTTTGCGAGAAGTAGTTGAAGTATTATCTCATATCTTTTTTCTGGGTCAAAAGCTGCTTGATGCAAAATATCTTCAATCCTCGCAAATGAATCTAATAAGTTTTCTGCTGGTTCAATTGCCTTAAAAGTCAAAGGAGATGTTTTAACAGATAGGCCAAATGGTGGTATAAAAGAAATCGGTCCTTCTTTAATCTCCTTTTTATTGTTGTATATTTCGATCCAAAAGACTCTTCTATCAATATTATCCCAATATAACCCAATTGTATTTTGATCTATAGCAAAATCTAACATTGGTTTTACTTGCGTGATTTTAACATAATCACTCTTTGAGTTATCCCTTTTTACTTCACATATTAACAAAGAATGGTTCAGTATCTCATCGGGTGAATTAGATTCCACCTCACTGACTGGTATATCCAAAACAGCAAAATCACTTCTGAAGCTGTTTCTACCACCATTACCAAATTTCTTAATTATGGGCTCAATCCAAAAGTTTTCTTTTGGATAACCCTTTGAAATCAAATATCTTATTGCTTCAACTCTATACGATTCTTCTGTAGGCGTCAACCCATCTTTACTCTTTTTATTAACAGTTAATTGTCCTCTAACGGGACAAAAAAGTTGAAGATTATTAGATAAAGCCATAATTAAAATTTTACGGTTGCGGCTCTCGACAACCATAATTGGTTGATAATCAGAGGTTATCCACTATCAGAAACAAAGCGTGGAGCCAAGTCTGCTGCTCAGTTCCACATTTCAAAGGCTCTCGCATTGCCTAATCCGTCAGAAATGAGCAACGTCGAAAGCCCCACGTAGATGCGTATATCAATTTCCCAAGCCTTTTTGAAAGCATGGGTTAGGATATAATACACCTATAGGGACGCTCCCCGTTGCTTTGTTTTCGACGGATTGTTCTTTGAATTTGCGAGATTCTTGAAACGTCAAAACCAAAGCGTTACAGAAAACGCCTGTATCTAATATGTATTCATTGACAGGATTGCATAGGTCGCCGCTGCGGCCGAGATTGGTCAATGAACGAGTGCAAAGATAAACATTTTTAGAGATAAAACCTATTTATTGAAAAGAATTTGTTATCTTTGTGGTTCAAGTTTGTTATAACATTTTTATTATCAACCAATAAAAAACAGAACCAAAATCATGGCAAAACCTTATGTAATCGGTATCGACATGGGCGGCACCAACACCGTCTTTGGCATCGTAGACGCTCGCGGCAATGTGCTGGCCAGCAGTTCCATCAAGACCGCTAAGCACAGCGACTTCAATGACTATATCGACGAGCTGCACCAGGAGCTGACTCGCCTGATCAAGGAGAATAACGCCGAGGACAAGATCAATGGCATCGGCATCGGCGCTCCCAATGGCAACTACTACACCGGCCTTATCGACCAGGCCCCCAACCTGCCCTGGCCCACTCCCATACCTCTGGCCGAAATGGTGACCAAGAAATTCGGCATTCCCTGCCTGATCACCAACGACGCCAATGCGGCTGCCATCGGCGAGATGACCTATGGCGTGGCCCGCGGCATGAAGGATTTCATCATGATCACACTGGGAACAGGCGTTGGCAGTGGCATTGTTGTCAATGGTCAGATGGTGTACGGCCACGACGGTTTTGCCGGTGAGCTAGGTCACGTGATCGTGAAGCGCACCAACGGGCGCGTGTGCGGTTGCGGTCGCACGGGCTGCCTGGAGGCCTACTGCTCGGCAACGGGCGTTGCACGCACAGCAAGGGAGTTCCTGGAGGTGCGCAACGAGCCGTCCAAGCTGCGTGACTATGACATCGAGGCCATCACGAGCAAGGATGTGTATGACTGCGCCATCGCCGGCGACAAGCTGGCCAAGGAAATCTTCAACTACACAGGTACGATTCTGGGCGAGGCGCTGGCCGATTTCACCAACTTCTCCAGCCCCGAGGCCTTCGTGCTGTTCGGTGGTCTGACCAAGAGCGGTGACCTGATCATGAACCCGGTGAAGGAGGCATTTGACCGCAACGTGCTGGGCATCTACAAGGGAAAGGTGAAAATCCTCATCAGTGAACTCAAGGAGAGTGACGCAGCCGTGCTGGGTGCCAGCGCACTGGGCTGGGAGGTCAAAGAGTAACATCCTCGCTAATCACTGATAATCAACGTCATGAAGAAGATTCTCACGCTGACAATGCTGGCGGCAATCGCGTGCGGATGCTTGACATCGTGCAACGAGAAGCCCAAGAACTACAAGTTTGTGATCGTGGGCCAGGATGGCAAGGAAAAAGTCGAGGAAATCTCGGCAAAGAATGACACCGATGCGTTGAACATGTACATGGATCGCATGGAGAAGGTCATCATTGCCAATCTGGGCAAGGCGAATGCCGAGGAATTTGAGGCGATGTACGTCATCTCTCCCGACGGCGACACCCTGAACACCAATGAGGAACTGCTCAACGCTGTCTCCAAGGGGCTGCCCACGATGGTAGAATTGCCTGCCGAGGCTCCCAAGACCGAAGCCGAGGGACAAGCCAAGTAACCTGCCTGACGGTCATATCTAACACGATAAATAGAGACAAGAAACCCCGCGCCAGATGGTGCGGGGTTTCTTGTCTTTATCGGTAATAATCGACTGTCGTCGTGGTGACGAGCGCGTGCCGATTATTCTTCGGTCTTGGGAGCCTCGGCCTCGGCTGCGGGAGCAGCGGCTTTCTTGCGGCTGCGACGAGTCGTCTTCTTGACAGCGGCCTTCTCCTGGTTCTTGGCCTCGAGCATAGCCTCATTGAAGTCAACGAGCTCAATGAAGCAAGTCTTGGCGTTGTCACCCAAGCGGTTGCCCAGCTTGAGGATGCGCGTGTAACCACCGGGACGGTCGGCAATCTTGGCTGCTACGGTTGAGTAGAGTTCCTTGACGGCCTCCTTGTTCTGGAGGTGCTTGAACACGAGGCGGCGCGATGCGGTGGTGTCGTCCTTAGCCCTGTTGATCAGGGGCTCGGCATACACGCGCAGGGCTTTTGCCTTGGCGAGGGTCGTGATGATGCGCTTGTGCATGATGAGCGAGATGGTCATGTTGGCCAACATGGCATCACGATGGGCGCTCTTACGGCTCAGATGGTTGAATTTCTTATTATGTCTCATCGTTTTTTACTCTTTTTCTAATTTGTATTTAGTGATATCCATGCCAAAGTGCAGATTGAGAGTGGCCAACAGCTCCTCAAGCTCGCTGAGCGACTTCTTACCGAAGTTGCGGAACTGGAGCAAGTCGGTCTTGTTGAAGACCACGAGTTCTCCAAGTGTCTCGACCTCTGCCGACTTGAGGCAGTTGAGGGCGCGCACTGAGAGGTCCATGTCAACCAGTTTGGTCTTGAGCAGCTGACGCATCTTGAGTACTTCCTCATCAAACTCTTCGTTACCGTTGACCTCGGTGTTGTCGAGGACGATTTCACGGTCGGTGAAGAGCTGGAAGTGCTGGATCAAGATCTCGGCAGCCCCCTTGAGAGCGTCCTTGGGATGAATGGAACCATCGGTGGTGATCTCGATGACGAGCTTCTCGTAGTCGGTCTTCTGCTCGACACGGAAGTTCTCGACGGTGGTCTTCACTTTCAGGATGGGCGTGTAGATCGAGTCGATGGCGATCACGTCGATGGGATCATTGGCATTCTTGTTCTCCTCGGAGGGCACGTAACCCCTACCCTTGTTGATTGAGAGCTCAATCTGGAAACCGCAGGAGGGATCAATGTGACAAATCTCGAGCTCGGGGTTCAGCACCTCAAAAGCGCTGAGCACCTTGCCGATGTCACCGGCCTTGAAGACGCTCTGACCTGAAACCTTGACAACGGCCTTCTCGGTGTCGGTGTCCTCGACAATGCGTTTGAGGCGCACCTTCTTGAGGTTGAGGATGATGTTGGAACATCTTCCTTCACACCCGTGATGGTTGCGAACTCATGCTGCACGCCGTCGATGCGGATGCTGCAGATTGCGAAGCCTTCGAGTCCGGACAGGAGGATGCGGCGCAGTGCGTTACCGATGGTCACGCCATAGCCCGGCTCCAGAGGACGGAACTCAAACTTGCCGAACGTGTTGTCGGCTTCCAACATTAAGACTTTGTCGGGTTTCTGGAATGCTAAAATAGCCATGGATAAGAATTTTACTGTTTAGAATACAACTCGACGATCAACTGCTCCTTGATATTCTCAGGGATGTCTTCACGAACGGGCATGTGCAAGAGCTTACCACCCTTGATGCTCTCGTCCCACTCGATCCAGGGATACTTGCTGTGGTTGAAACCAGCAAGAGCGTCCTGGATAACCTCGAGGGACTTGGATTTCTCGCGGATAGCCACGACCTGACCCTCGCCGACCGAGTAGGAAGGAATGTTGACAACCTTGCCATCGACGGTGATGTGACGGTGCAGGACGAGCTGACGAGCGGCAGCACGTGTGGGAGCGATGCCCAGGCGATAAACCATGTTATCGAGCCTGGCCTCGAGCAGCTGGAGGAGAACCTCACCCGTAACGCCCTTCATGCGCGAAGCCTTGTTGAAGAGGTTGCGGAACTGACGCTCAAGGACACCATAGGTGTACTTAGCTTTCTGTTTTTCGCGAAGCTGGGTGCCGTACTCCGACATCTTGCGGCGACGGTTGTTACCGTGCTGGCCCGGGGGATAGTTCTTCTTCTCGAAGTACTTGTCTTCTCCGAAGATGGGTTCACCCAATTTACGGGCAATCTTAGTTTTAGGACCGGTGTATCTAGCCATAGTCTTTTCTTAAATAATGATTAACATTGTGAATTGGAATCGCTTCAGTGCAGCCGCGATTGCAGAGAGGTCGTTAAAAAATGCAATCCATTCACTGATAGAGATTCGCGAAAAAATGTGTTAATAAAAACAGTAGTTGATAAACAGTGTTTTTTCACGAGGGAAGCGCCTAAATCTCTTAGACCCTTCTTCTCTTGGGAGGACGGCAACCGTTGTGGGGCAGCGGCGTGACGTCGATGATCTCGGTTACAGCGATGCCGGCGCCATGGATGGTGCGGATAGCAGACTCGCGACCGTTACCGGGACCCTTGACATAGGCCTTGACCTTGCGCAAACCGAGGTCATAAGCGACCTTAGCGCAGTCCTCGGCAGCCATCTGGGCAGCGTAGGGGGTGTTCTTCTTAGAACCACGGAAACCCATCTTGCCAGCCGATGACCACGAGATGACCTGTCCCTCACCGTTGGCGAGGCATACAATGATGTTGTTGAACGAAGAATGAACGTGCAGTTGACCGATACCGTCAACGCGAACGACTCTCTTCTTAGCTGCGACTGTCTTTTTAGCCATAGTAATTCAATAATGTTATTTAGTAGCTTTCTTCTTGTTAGCAACAGTTTTCTTGCGGCCCTTGCGGGTGCGAGCGTTGTTCTTGGTGCTCTGGCCGCGCACGGGGAGACCGTTGCGGTGACGGATGCCGCGATAGCAACCGATGTCCATCAATCGCTTGATGTTCATCTGGACCTCGCTGCGCAAGTCACCTTCCACTTTGTATTCGTTACCGATGACCTCACGGACGGCGGCTGCCTCGGCATCGGTCCAATCCTTTACACGGGTGCTCTCATCGACACCGGCCTTCTTGAGGATCGCTGCGGCTGAGCTTCGCCCGATACCAAAGATGTAGGTCAAGGCGATGACGCCGCGTTTGTTCTGGGGGATATCAACCCCGACAATTCTTACTGCCATATACTAATTTCAAAAATTTTTGCAAAGTTAATACTTTTTTTTATCCCTGACGCTGTTTGAACTTGGGATTTTTTTTGTTAATCACATACAGGCGCCCTTTGCGACGTACAATCTTGCAGTCCTCGTTGCGCTTCTTGATAGATGCTCTAACTTTCATAGTCGTATATTTGTTTTGTTATTTGTATCTGAAAGAGATTCTGCCTTTGGTCAGATCGTAGGGGGACATTTCCACTCTCACCTTGTCACCGGGCAGGATTTTGATGTAGTGCATGCGCATCTTGCCACTGATGTGGGCGGTGATCTGGTGTCCGTTCTCGAGTTCCACACGGAACATCGCGTTGGACAGAGCCTCGACGATCGTACCGTCTAATTCTATTGCTGTCTGTTTAGCCATATAAAATCGTTGTTAACGTTATCGGTCCTTTACTAAAAAAGAGTGGTTACACATTATTCAATCAGATGAACCTGTCACCCAGCACCTCCTTGATTCCTTCAAAGGAGGAGAGGATGTCGGGCTTGCCATGATGGATGGCAATCGAGTGCTCAAAGTGTGCACTGGGCTTGCGGTCGCGCGTGCGGGTTGTCCATCCGTCGCGCTCGGTGATGACGTTCTTGCCTCCCATGTTGATCATGGGCTCGATGGCGATCGTCATGCCGTTGCGCAGGAGCGGACCGGTGCCGCGACGGCCGTAGTTGGGCACCTCGGGGTCCTCGTGGAGCTTGCGGCCGACGCCGTGTCCAGTCATCTCGCGCACGACGCTGTAGTTGCGTCGCTCGCAGTACTGCTGGATGGCGTTGCCGATGTCACCGATGCGGTTGCCGGGCACGGCGTGCTCGATACCGACGTAGAGGGACTCCTTGGTGGTGCGCAGCAGTTGCAGGGTCTCCTCGGCAACGTTACCGACACAGAAGGTGTAGGTGCTGTCGCCGTTGAACCCCTCGGGGGTGACGGCACCGCAGTCACAGGACACGATGTCGCCATCCTCGAGCACGTAGTTCGACGGGATGCCATGGACCACGACCTCGTTGACCGAGGTGCAGAGCGTGGCGGGAAAGCCGTACAGCCCCTTGAAGCCGGGCGTGCAGCCTTGAGAACGGATATACTCTTCAGCGATTTGGTCAAGACGCCTGGTGGTCACGCCGGGGGCGACCCACTTGGCCAGCTCGGCCAGCGTGCCCGCAACGACCTGGTTGGCCTTGCGCAGCATCTCGATTTCCTCGTCTGTCTTGAGATATATCATAGTGTGATTGAAAATCCTTTTCTGTTAAAGGTCCGTAAAACGTCTTTTAGCGGTTGCGGCCCTTGAGTTTACCAGACTTCATCAGACCATCATAGTGATGCATCATCAGGTGGGTCTCGATCTGCTGCAGGGTGTCAAGAACGACACCGACGGTGATCAGCAGCGAGGTGCCACCGAAGAACTGGGCGAACTGCTGGTTGATGCCGAAGTAGCGGGCGAATGCCGGCAGGATGGCAACAACACCGAGGAACAGAGAGCCCGGCAGGGTGATGCGCGACATGATCGAGTCAAGATACTCGGCGGTCTTCTTGCCCGGCTTGATACCGGGGATGAAGCCGCTGTTCTTCTTCATCTCCTCAGCCATCTGGGTGGGACGCACGGTGATGGCGGTATAGAAGTAGGTGAAGGCGACGATCATGAGGAAGTAGATCACATTGTACCAGAAACCGTTCATGTCACCGAAGTTGCGTGAGATCCAACCGCTCACGCCACCGGCGTCCTGGCTAGCGCCAAAACCGGCGAGGGTGATGGGGATGAACATGAGTGCCTGGGCAAAGATGATGGGCATTACGTTAGCGGCGTTGACATTCAGTGGGATGTACTGGCGGGCACCACCATACTGCTTGTTGCCGACGATGCGCTTGGCGTACTGCACGGGCACCTTGCGGGTACCCTGGGTGAGCATGACGGCACCGGCGGTAACAGCGAACAGGATGACGATCTCAACAAGGAACATCACCAGTCCACCCTGAGCGGTGTTCAGACGGCTGGTGAACTCTTGAACGATGGCACCAGGGAAGCGGGCAAGAATACCCACCAAGATGATCAGGGAGATACCGTTGCCGATACCCTTGTCGGTGATCTTCTCACCGAGCCACATGATCAACATGGCGCCAGCTGTCAGCACGAGCGACAGATAGATCAACATGGGCCAATTGCTCATGATGCTGGCGTGTCCACCGGCTGCATTGACCTGGTACTGGAGGTTGGCCAGGTAAGCAGGAGCCTGGAACAAGAGGATGAACACCTTCAAGTAACGGGTGTACTGATTGAGCTTCATGCGGCCACTCTC
>JAFTFA010000196.1 GCA_017449785.1 Muribaculaceae bacterium
GACTGGCCGAGTGCCTGATTGCCCTCGTCGGCCATCATCACGGCGAGAGCGACGAGGCGCAGCAGCTGGGCATCAAGATCGTCACCTACATGCGTGACCGCGTCAACGAGTTCAGCGAGCGCTACCAGCACAACTACAGTGTCCTGGCCACGCCGGCCGAGGGCCTCAGCGGCAAGTTCACCCGCCGCGACCGCAAGGACTTCGGCGAGATTCCCGGTGTGACCGACAAGATCTATTACACCAACAGCAATCATGTGCCCGTCTATTACAAGTGCTCACCCAAGCACAAGGCCGAGGTCGAGGCGCCCTACCACGAGCTGACCCGCGGCGGCCACATCTTCTATGTCGAGATCGACGGCGACGCGACCCACAACCCCGAGGCCATTGCCAACGTCGTTGACCTCATGGACAAGTACAACATGGGTTACTGTTCGGTCAACCACAACCGCAACCGCTGCATGGACTGCGGCTATGAGGACGCTACCGAGGACCTTCACGAGTGCCCCAGTTGCCACGGTCACAACATCGACCGCTTGCAGCGCATCACGGGCTACCTCGTCGGCACCACCGACCGCTGGAACAGCGGCAAGCTCGCCGAGCTCAAGGACCGCGTCGTCCACAAGTGATGTTGTCGTGATGTCGATGTATTGCGAGGCCCCGCCTTGCACGGTAAAAATGCTACGCGTTCTGCACATCGTTGAGGGCACCAGTGTCGATGGACCGGGCCTGCGCACGTCGATCTACTTGGCGGGCTGCAGCCACCATTGCCCCGGGTGCCACAATCCCGCCTCATGGGACACGCGGGGTGGGGAAGACCGCACCCTCGACGAGCTGATGCAGGTCATCGCCTATAACGAGGCCCCCGTCACCCTGAGCGGCGGCGACCCCCTGCAACAGCCCGGCGGTGTCCGCGCCCTCATCCACCGCATCAAGAGCGAACTGGGCTACAACGTCTGGTGCTACACCGGCTACACCTGGGAACAGATCGTGAATGATCCCAAATTGCTCGATGTGGTCAAGGAGCTTGACGTCCTCGTCGACGGCCCCTTCCTGATGGCTGAGCGCGACATCACCCTGCGCTTCCGCGGCAGCCGCAACCAGCGTCTCATCAACGTCCCCCGCACCCTCGCCACCGGCGTCCTCACCCTTTGGCAATAACCCCGCCCAACGATAACCACAAACCCGCCATTTGAACCATAAGCGTCAAATAGCGGGTTTGCTTGTCTTGTCCCATCAATCGAAGTCGCTGATCATTGGGGCGTTATTGCAGTAGCCACTTCCATGTGGGAACGACTTCAATCTTCATGCCCTCGACAAACACATAATTTCCGAATTCATCAGAAAAACGAAATTTCGAGGGGTAACTACTTGCCGTTCAACCTCATGTCGGTTTCCAACAATGACTGCTTTTAATATATTCTTATCCATTTTTGTTCAATTGATTGCACAAAAACACCTTAAGCGGCTTTGTGCTTTGTTTTTTATATGGATAAGAAGAAAACTGGGTTTTATATGGCTGCTGATTCAGAGATGATTTGTCGGAGACTTGTCGCCAGCAACGTCGGGTTTCTGCCTGTTTTTTGTCAAATCCCACTCGTAAGACTGTAATTCAAACCTTAGAGAATGCACTGAGTTATTTGGGGGTCTCCGATTTGCATTTCCAAGTTGTTTTTGGGGGTAATTGCGGGAGTGGGGGAAAATGTGTACCTTTGTGCCCGTAAAAAAACTAGAATACAACGAAATGGCAATGAAATTGAAATATGACGGCCAGGGTGATGCCCCCAAGCGGCTGTTGCTGGAGACCTACGGCTGCCAGATGAACGTGGCCGACAGTGAGGTGGTCGCCACCGTGATGAAGATGGCGGGCTATGAGACCTGCGAGACCATCGACGAGGCCGATGCGATCATGATCAACACGTGCTCGGTGCGCGACAATGCCGAGCAGAAGATTTTCTCGCGCTTGAACCAGCTCAATGCCCTGCGCCTCAAGCGTCAGCGCCGGCTCATCATCGGCGTCATCGGCTGCATGGCCGAGCGCATGAAGGACGTGCTCATCAACGACCACGGCGTGGATCTGGTGGCCGGCCCCGATGCCTATCTGGAGCTGCCGTCGCTCATCGGTCTGGCCGAGCGCGGCGAGAAGGCCATCAACACCGAGTTGTCCACCACCGAGACCTATCGCGACATCATCCCGTCGCGCGTGGGCGGCAGCAGGGTGAGCGGTTTCATCAGCATCATGAGGGGGTGCAACAACTTCTGCACCTATTGCATCGTGCCCTATACCCGCGGCAGTGAGCGCAGCCGTGAGCCCCAGAGCATCCTCAACGAGCTGGCCGACTTGCAGGGCCGCGGCTTCAAGGAGGTGACCCTGCTGGGCCAGAACGTCAATTCCTACCTCTACAAGCCCCAGGACGGCAGCGACCCCGTGGACCTGGCCCGGCTGCTGGCGATGGTCGCCGAGGCGGCTCCCGAGATGCGTGTGCGTTTCACCACGAGCAACCCCGAGGACCTGAGCGACGCCATCATCGAGACGATGGCCAGCCACGACAACATCTGCAACCACATCCACCTGCCGGTACAGAGCGGCAGCAACAAGGTGTTGAAGCTCATGAACCGCAAGTATACCCGCGAGTGGTACCTGGACCGCATTGCCCGCATCCGTGCCGCCATGCCCGACTGCGGCATCTCGACCGACATGTTCACCGGCTTCCACGACGAGACCGAGGAGGACTTCCAGCAGACCCTGTCGCTCATGCGCGAGGTGGGCTTTGACTCGGCCTTCATGTTCAAGTACAGTGAGCGTCCCGGCACCTTTGCTGCCAAGAATCTGCCCGACAACGTCGCCGAGGACGTGAAGATCGACCGCCTCAACCGCATGATCGCCCTGCAGAACGAGCTCTCCCTGTGCAGCAACCGGGCTGACGTGGGCAAGACCTTCGAGGTGCTGGTCGAGGGCTACAGCAAGCGCAGCCGCGACGACATGTTCGGCCGCACCCAGCAGAACAAGGTCATCGTCTTTCCCGCCCACGGCGAGCAACCGGGCGACAAGGTGATGTGCCGTGTCCTGTCGGCATCGAGTGCCACCCTGCTGGGCGAGCGCGTGACCGAATAATTGTTGATCATCCTCTAATACATTAACTATTACTAGACTGACTATGACTTTTGCTCAGAATTGTAACGAGATATTTGACCAAACGGTGAAATCCTATCATGTCACCGACGACGTGGACGCCACGTTTGCCAACCCCTACGAGGCCGGCACCGTCGAGTATGATCTGGCGCGCAAGAACTGGATCGATGCCGTGCAGTGGCACCTCGAGGACATCATCCGCGACGAGAACATCGACCCCGTCGAGGCACTGGCCCTGAAGCGCCGCATCGACCACAGCAACCAGGACCGCACCGATCTGGTCGAGGAGATTGACTCCTACTTCCGCAAGCAATATGCTGGCGTGACCATCCTGCCTGGTGCCACCATCAATACCGAGAGTCCCGCCTGGGCCATCGACCGCCTGTCGATTCTGGCCCTCAAGATCTGGCACATGCGTGAACAGACCGAGCGCACCGACGCCACTGCCGATCACGTTGCCAAGTGCCGTGCCAAGCTCGACGTCCTGCTCGAGCAGCGTGTGGACCTAACGGCAGCCATCGACCAACTGCTCGATGACATCGCTGCCGGGCGCAAGTTCATGAAGGTCTATCGCCAGATGAAGATGTATAACGACCCGGAGACCAATCCCGTCCTGTATGCCAGCAAGTGAGGCAAAGCCGCGCAGTGTGCTGGTCATGCGCCTGTCGGCCCTTGGTGATGTGGCGATGGCCATCCCGGTGCTGTATCCCGTGTGCCGTGCCAACCCCGGCACGCGCTTCGTCATGTTGACCAAGAAATGGCCGTCCTCGATGTTCCATGACCGTCCCGATAACCTGATGGTGGTCGGCTGTGACTACAAGACTGATTACAAGGGCGTGATGGGCTTGGTGCGTCTAGCCCGCGACCTGCGACGGCAATATGGCATCGATGCCGTGGCCGACCTGCACAACGTCCTGCGCACGCGCGTTATGGGCTTGTGCTTCAAGCTGCATGGCATTGCCGTGGCCCGCCTCGACAAGCAGCGTTCCCGCCGCCGGGCGCTGGTCAATCACGAGAGCACCGATCCCGTTACCCCCACCGTCGAGCGTTACCGCTGGGTGTTCACTCGGTTGGGATTGGAGGCGCCAGCCGACTTCACGCGACTCTATGACGGCAAGGAGGTACCCTCCAGCCCGATGGTCCCTGTCAAGGAGCCCGGCCAGCGGTGGGTAGCTGTGTCGCCGTTCTCGGCCCATGACGGCAAGGTATATCCCCTGCCGTTGATGGAGCGGGTCGTGTCGCTGTTGAGCCAGCGTGAGAATTACTGCATTTTCCTCATGGGCGGCGGCAAGGAAGAGAAAATAGCCCTGCGCGAGATGGCGCGTGCCAACCGCAACGTCATCTCCATGGCCGAGGTCAAGCATGGCTTCGTGGACGAGTATGCCCTGCTGGCACACTGTGACTTGATGCTCACGATGGACTCGGCCAATATGCATCTGGCCTCGCTCATGGGCGTCAAGACGGTCACCATCTGGGGTGCGACGGCTCCGCAATGTGGTTTCCAGGGCTATGGCCAGACCGGGGCCCATGACATCCAGCTCGACATGGATTGCCGTCCCTGCTCAATCTATGGCGAGCGGGAATGTAAGTTCGGCGATTACCGCTGCCTGGCTAAAATTGCCCCCGAACTGGTCGCCGAGCGGGTATTTGCAACTATCGAGGCGGAATAATCATCAAATTGTTGCACATTACGTTCATTTTGTTTAACTTTGTCAATTGTTATGTAAAACCTTGTGCTACCTATGGCAGAGAATAAAAAACACTTCCGCAATGTACTTGTCATGCGCCTGTCGGTGCTTGGCAACGTGGCGATGACCATCCCCGTGTTGTACCCCGTGTGCCGTGCCAATCCTGACACCCGTTTTATCATGCTGACCAAGAAATGGCCCGCAACGATGTTCCATGATCGCCCCGCCAACTTGAAGGTGGTGGACTATGACGTCAATGAGAACCACAGCGGTCTGTTCGGCCTGTTGAAGCTCGCGGCCCACCTGCACAAGCTCTATGATATCGATGCCGTTGCCGACCTCCACAACGTGACCGGCACCTGGGTCGTGGATGCCTATTTGATGTTCAAGGGGGCTAAGGTGGTACGTCTCGACCGGGAGAACCCCAAGCGCAAGGCCCTCGTCACTCACCGCACCACCGAGCCCGTCACGCCCATCCATGAGCGCTATCGTTGGGTCTTCCGCGAACTCGGATTTGAGACGCCAGACGACTTCACCAAGCTGTATGACGGGCGCCCATTGCCCGTGAGCCCCATCGTGCCCAGGAAGGAGCCCGGCCAGCGCTGGATTGCCATTTCGCCGTTCTCATCCCACCGCCAGAAGGCCTATCCTCTCGAACTCATGGAGCAGGTCATTGCCCGCCTCACCGAACAGGAGAATTATTTCCTCTTCCTGATGGGGGGCGGCAAGTCCGAGAAGATCGCCCTGCGTCCCATTGCCAAGAAGTACAAGAACGTCATCTCGATGGCCGAGGTCAAGCACAAGTTCATCGACGAGTATGCCCTGCTGGGCAACTGCGACCTGATGCTCACCATGGAGTCGGCCAACATGCACCTGGCCTCGCTGGTCGATCTCCAGGCGATGACCATCTGGGGACCGACGTCTCCGGCGTGCGGCTATCTGGGCTACAACCAGGTCGTGGAAGATGACATCCAGCTCGACATGGACTGCCGTCCGTGCTCCATCACCGGCGACAAGCCGTGCAAGTTTGGTGACTTCCGCTGCCTGAAGAACATCGACCCCGACGACATTGCCCGGCGCGTCATCGAGGCTGTCGAGTACAACGTCAAGCACCAGACCCGGGCGACCAAGCTGGCCCAGACCCACAACAACCAACAATCAACACACGACGACAATCAATAATCAATGAAGAAAAGCATTCTCATTACCGGCGCGGGTGGCTTCATCGGCGGTTTCCTTGTTGAGGAGGCCCTGCGCCGCGGATATGACACGTGGGCCGTTGTGCGTTCCACGACCAGCCGCGAGTTCCTCCAGGACGAGCGCATCCATTTCATCGAGTTGGACTACGACGACCAGGATCGCCTGGAAGACACCCTGCGCGACCATGCAGGCGAGTGGGGCAGGTGGGACTATATCGTCCACAACTTGGGCGTGACCAAGAGTACCAACTATCTGGACTTTGAACGGGTAAACTATGGCTACCTGCGTGCCCTGGCCGACGCCCTGCAGAGCACGGCGTTGCTGCCCGATGTCTTCTTGATGATGAGCAGCCTCAGTGTCATGGGGCCTGGCGACGAGAAAACCTATCGCCCCATCGCGCCCGCCGACGTGCCCATGCCCAATACCTTCTACGGCGTCTCTAAGCTCAAGGCCGAGTCCTATCTGCGCTCGCTCGACGGTTTCCCCTACACGATCTTCCGCTGCACGGGTGTCTATGGCCCCCGCGAACGCGATTACTACCTGATGATCAAGAGCATCAAGCGCGGTTTTGACTTCAGCGTCGGTTTTGACAAGCAGATGCTCACTTTTATCTATGTCAAGGACCTCGTGGTCGGTGTGATGGACGCGCTGGAGAAGGGGCCCCTGTACAAGGCCTATTTCATCAGCGAGGACAAGGGCTATACCCAGCAGGAGTTCCGTAAGATCGTGTGCGAGGAACTGGGCAAGAAGTTTGTCATTCCCGTGACTTGCCCGCTGTGGCTGGTCAAGCAGGTGTGCAGCGTGGCCGAGTGGATCGGCAAGGTGACCCTCAAGGCCAGCACGCTCAACCGCGACAAGTTCAAGATACTCAAGCAGCGCAACTGGTTGTGTGACGCCAGCGAGGCGCGGCGTGACTTCAATTTCAGCCCCAAGTATTCCCTGCGCGAGGGCATCCGCGAGGCCATCGCCTGGTATCGCGAGGTGGGATGGCTATGATGAAGCACGTTTTTCTGCTCGGTTACATGGGCTGTGGCAAGACCACCCTCGGCGAGGTGCTTGCCCGCCAGATGGGTGTGCCCTATATTGACCTCGATGACTACATCGAGCAGCGGCAGGGCATGACCGTCACCGGGTTTTTTGCCACTCTGGGCGAGGATCGTTTCCGCCAGTTGGAAACGGCAGCCCTGCGAGAAGTCTCGGTAATGAGCGATGTCATCATCGGTTGTGGCGGAGGCACGCCCTGCCATGGTGACAATATGGCACTGATGAATCAATCGGGCATCACCGTCTGGCTCACGACCAGCCCCGAGCGCATCACGGCCCGTCTGCTCCTGCCTGAGCAGAAGTCCAAGCGCCCCAAGGTTGCCCATCTTCCTGATGAGGCTGTCCTGCCTCTTGTGGAGCGGGAACTTCAGGCCCGCACGCCCTTTTACTCCCAGGCCCAGCTGCAATTCGATTCCACCGACATCGAGACCGGCCCGGCCACCGAGCGCACCGCCCGCCGCCTCGCCGACCTGCTCGCTTCCCGTCAGTGACAGGCTGGCACGTTGCTGCCCACGGCTGTCATGCTTGACGTGGCGTGAACCCTTTTGGCTTGGTTTTTGCCCGTGTGGAAAAAAAACAGTACTTTTGTCGAATCAAGTGAAATTGATGTATCAATAATAGTCATGGCTACTGACAAGCACAAGTGGTATGTGGTGTGGCAGGGGACCGAACCTGGCATCTGTGACTCTTGGGCCGAATGTGAACTTCGGGTCAAGGGTTATCCCGGTGCCCGGTACAAGGCCTTCAACACCCAGCAGGAAGCCGTTGAGGCATTCCGCAACGACCCTGGTGAGATGGACATCCTCCGGGCCATTGCCCGCGCGCCGCGTGAGTTTGTCAACTATGATGCCATCCCTGGCATTATTCACGACAGCATTGCTGTGGATGGCGCCTGTTCGGGCAATCCTGGCATGATGGAGTACCGTGGTGTGGATATCCCCTCCAGGGTCGAACTGTTCCACCAGGGGCCTTTCCCCGATGCGACCAACAACATCGGCGAGTTCCTGGCCATCGTCCATGCCCTGGCCTTGTTCCACAACCAGGGTAATGACCACACGGCCATCTACAGCGACAGCAAGACGGCACTCTCATGGATCAGGGCCGGGAAGTGTCGCACCAAGTTGGCCCGTACCGACGCCAAGGCCCGCTTGTTCGAGTTCATCAGCCGGGCCGAGCACTGGCTGGCAACCCACACGTGGCCTAATGCGTTGCTCAAGTGGAACACTGCCGAGTGGGGCGAAATTCCGGCTGACTTCGGCCGCAAATGATGTAGATGAAGATGAAAGAGAAAACGATTGTGATGAAATATCGCGACGAGCTGGACAAGAGCTATGGTGTGGCTGGTATGGCCCTCGGCTTGTCTGTGCTTGATGCCAGCGACCTGTTCACCGCCGTCACCCTCGATGGCGAGGGACCCGGTTGCATCCAGTTCACGCCCGAGTTCTTCTTTGCCGGCAATCCGCGGCTCTCACCGCGCGGCGCGTGGCAGTACATCCTGGGGCACTACCGCATCTCGGTCGGCCTGGCTGTGGCCAATGCCCTGTGCCGACGCATGGTGCTCGACAACGACCGTGTCGATGACAAGCTGCGTGACGAGTTGTTTAATGCTGCCTTCGAGGACGGACGTGACTATTGCCAGCTGGAGCGCGACGAGGTGGAGCCCATCTTCGATGAGGCCTTCAGCAACATGGCGCGCCTGTTCAGTGACAAGCGAGTGCGCAAGGCGATGGACGCCTTTGCCGATGCCTTGCAGCAACGGCGCACGCTGTCTCACATCGATGTCACCGACATCCTCCAGCAACTGGACATCATCTGACCTATATATATTATAATGAATCCTCCTCCCAGTCCCACCTAAGGAACTAACAACTAAAAACTAAAAACTAACAACTAAAAACTTACAACTTACAACTTAC
>JAFTFA010000197.1 GCA_017449785.1 Muribaculaceae bacterium
CAGTAGGTCGCCGCAAAGCCGCTATCGCTCGCGTGTACGTGAAGGAAGGCAATGGCGAAATCACAGTGAACAAACGCTCGTTGGCAGACTACTTCCCCAACCCCATCCTGCAATACATCGTTAAGCAGCCGCTTAGCACGCTGGATGTTGCCGAGAAGTATGACATCAAGGTGAACCTCGTCGGTGGCGGTTACAAGGGACAGGCCGAGGCCCTGCGTCTGGCTATCGCCCGCGCACTGGTGAAGATCAACCCCGAGGACAAGAGTGCCCTGCGCAAGGAGGGTTTCATGACCCGCGACCCGCGTGCTGTCGAGCGCAAGAAGCCCGGTCAGCCCAAGGCCCGCAAGAGATTCCAGTTCAGCAAGCGCTAATCGCCGCATGACGACGGCCCACGGCACGCTGTCGTGGCCGATGCTTGCTCTACATTATATAATAAGGCGCACCTCACGAGCTGGGGAATCCTTATTGAAGAGTTTAGTATCCAAATCGCATAGACTCACACTGGGAACTGCGGTGGCTACTATGCGATTGATTTAGTCGAAAGTAAACATTTATTAAAAAAACAAACAAAAACAATGCAGACACCTAATTTTGACCAACTGCTGGAGGCTACTTGCCACTTTGGTCACTTGAAACGCAAATGGAACCCCGCTATGGCGCCCTACATCTTCATGGAGCGTAACGGTATCCACATCATCGACTTATACAAGACCAGCGCCAAGCTGGAAGAGGCAGCAAACGCCCTGAAGAATATTGCCAAGAGCGGCAAGCGCGTGCTGTTTGTTGCCACCAAGAAGCAGGCCAAGGACGTGACCCGCGAGCGTGCCATGAGCGTTGATATGCCCTACGTGATCGAGCGTTGGCCCGGTGGTATGCTGACCAACTTCTCGACCATCCGCAAGGCCGTGAAGAAGATGGACACCATCGACAAGATGGAGACCGACGGCACCATGGACAACATGTCCAAGCGCGAGAAGCTGCAGCTGAGCCGTCAGCGTGCCAAGTTGGAGAAGAACCTGGGTTCCATCAAGACCCTGAACCGTCTTCCCAGCGCCCTGTTCGTGGTTGACGTGCTCAAGGAGCACATCGCTGTTGCCGAGGCTAACCGCCTGGGTCTCCCCGTGTTCGGCATCGTCGACACCAACAGCGACCCCAGCAATGTTGACTTTGTGATCCCCGCCAACGACGACGCCAGCAAGTCAATCGACATCATCCTGGCTACCGTTTGCGAGGCTATCAAGGAAGGTCTCGAGGAGCGCAAGGTCGAGCAGATCGACAACAAGGACGAGAACAACGATGAGGAGGAGGTAAAGGATGCTCCCAAGCCCCGCCGTCAGCGTGTTCGCCGCGCAGCTCCCAAGGCAGAGGACGCCCCCGCTGCCGAAGAGGCTCCCAAGGCAGAGGAATAATTCCAAACAATAACAACTAATCAATTCATTGAATTAAAACCGAATTATGGCTGTAACCATCAATGACATCAAGAAACTGCGCGACATGACCGGCGCAGGCTTGAGCGACTGCAAGAAGGCGCTCATCGAGAGCGACAACGACATCACCAAGGCTATGGAGCTGATCCGCAAGCGCGGCCAGGCCATCGCCGCCAAGCGTGAGGACCGTCAGGCAGCTCAGGGTATTGCTATCGGTAAGACCGACGGCAAGTTCGCTGCTATCATCGCACTCAAGTGTGAGACCGACTTTGTTGCCAAGAACGAGAAGTTTGTCAACCTCGCCAAGAGCATCCTGGACCTCGCTATGGCCCAGAAGCCCGCTAACCTCGACGAGCTCAACGCCCTGGACATGGACGGAAAGCCCGTGAGCGAGCAAATCACCGCCCTGAGTGGTATCACCGGCGAGAAGATGGAGTTGGGCGCCTATGAGTGCCTGAATGCCCCCTCTACCGTTGTTTACAACCACTTCAACGGTATGCTGGCTGCCGCTGTTGCCTTCAACCAGGAGAACGTGGCCGAGGACGTGGCCAAGGCTATCGCTATGCAGGTTGCCTCGATGAACCCCATCAAGGCCACCCGCGAGCAGATCCCCCAGGAGACCATCGACGAGGAGCTGCGCATGGCTGTCGACAAGACCCGTGCCGAGCAGGTAAGCAAGGCTGTTGAGAATGCCCTGAAGAAGGCAGGTTTCAACCCCTACTACTGCGCTACCGAGGAGCACCGCGACGAGGCTATCCGCAAGGGTTACATGACCGAGGAGCAGGTTGCCGAGGCTCTCAAGCTCATGGATGAGACCGCCAAGCAGAAGGAGGCCAACATGCCCGAGCAGATGATCCAGAACATTGCCCAGGGTCGCCTGAACAAGTTCTACCAGGAGAACGTCCTGATGGAGCAGGTCTATGAGGCCGGTGAGAACAAGGAGACTGTTGCCCAGTTCCTGGCCGCCGCCAACAAGGACCTCAAGGCCATCGACCTGAAGCGTGTCAACCTGAATGTTGACTAATCTCCTATAAAGAGATACCCCCACCGTGACTGCCAGCGGCCGATGCCGCTGGCAGTCGCTTTTTTCTTGGAGATCTCCGAGTCCTCCGAGTTCTCCGAGATCTCCGAGATATTCGAGATCTCTGAGTTCTCCGAGTTCTCTGAGAGCGCCCACTCGGGCAGTATTTTAGAACTTTTGGGGAAAATAGCATTGCCGGTTGGGAAAAATGTTGTATCTTTGCCGCGCTTTTTTGAAGTTTCCAGTGTGATGGGAAATTAAAGGAAGCGTTTTTACGTAACAATCACTTTAATTTTGAGTAACACAACCAATTAAAAATGAAGACTTATCAATTGAACGCAGAGGCTCGTACCGACCTCGGCAAGAAGGCCGCTAAGGCGCTCCGCAAGGAGAACAAGATTCCCGTTGTCCTGAATGGTGGCAAGCTCGTTGAGCTCGACAAGGACGGCAAGTACAATGGCAAGCTGCTCGCAGGCGAGAAGGTGGTTCCCGTTGGCCGTGACGGCAAGGGCATCATCACCACCGACCTGGTAGTGAACTTCGCCGACGTGCGCAAGCTCATCTACAGCACCGACGTGTGCGTGATCGACCTGACCTACGACGGCCAGACCCGCAAGGCCGTCTTGAAGGACCTCCAGTTCCACCCCGTCAGCGACGCCGTGCTGCACATCGACCTGCTCGAGGTCTATGAGGACAAGCCCGTCGTTGTTGAGATTCCCGTTCACCTCGAGGGCCACGCCGTCGGTGTCAAGGCCGGTGGTAAGCTCTACCTGAGCATGAAGAAGGTGAAGGTTAGAGGTCTGTACAAGGACATCCCCGAGACCATCCTGCTCAACGTGGACAACCTGGAGATTGGCAAGACCATCAAGGTTCGCGACTGCCAATTCGACAACTTCGAGCTGGTGAACGCCAAGGATCTGGTTATCGCCGGTGTACGCACCACCCGTGCTGCTGCCAACGCCGTCGTCGAGGGCGAAGAGGGCGAGGCTGCCGAGGGCGAGGCTGCCGAGTAATCATGATAGCATTCCCGTGGCGCTGCATGGCGCCACAGGGATTCATTATCAACTACTTCCCTATGAAATATCTCATTGTCGGCCTGGGCAACATCGGTGCAGAGTACCATGGTACCCGCCACAACATAGGATTCACAATATTGGATGCCCTCGCCGAGGCATCCAATATTGTTTTCACGACCCAGCGCTATGGTGCTGTGGCCGAGATGCGCCTCAAGAACCAGCAGCTCGTGCTCTTGAAGCCCTCGACCTACATGAACCTGAGCGGCGAGGCCGTGCGCTACTGGATGATCAAGGAGCACATCGACCTGGACCACCTGCTGGTCATTGTTGATGACATCGCGCTGCCCTTCGGGCACATCCGCATCCGTCCCAAGGGGGCCGACGGCGGCCACAACGGCCTCAAGAGCATCAACGAGCTGTTACAGAGCCAGCAGTGGGCACGGCTGCGTTTCGGCATCGGCAACGACTTCCCGCCAGGAGCCCAGGTGGACTATGTGCTGGGCTACCCCACCCCCGAGGAGCTGGCCGTGCTGCCCGAGCGGGCCAAGGTGGCCATCGACGCCATCAAGGCCTTCTGCTTGTCTGGCGTGACATTCGCCATGAACAACTACAACAACAAGTAATCGACTATCGCCATCATGAAGGAAGTGAGAATCGACAAGTGGCTGTGGGCCACCCGAGTGTTCAAGACCCGCACCATCGCCACGACGGCCTGCAAACTGGGCCGCGTGACCATTGGCGGCATGACCGTCAAGCCGTCCCACGGCATCAAGGTCGGGGACCGCATCGACGTGCGCAAGCCCCCGGTGACCTACTCGTTTGAGGTCATCGGCCTGCTCAACAACCGCGTGGGAGCCAAGCTGGTGCCGCAGTACTTGAGGAATGTCACCAGCACCGACCAGCTGCGATTGCTCGAGATGGTGAAGATCGACGGCTTTGTCAACCGCCAGCGAGGCATGGGACGTCCCACCAAGAAAGAGGGCCGCGAGTTGCAGGATTTCACCGACGAAGCCTTCTTCGGCTTTGACGATCCGTCGCCACTGGACGACGCCTTCGACTGGGACGAGGAGGATAACCCCCTGTGGACCCCCGAGGACGAGGCGCGACTGAATGCCGACATTGCCCGCCGTCAAGCCCAGCAGAACAACGAGGATGTGTCACAATAATGGCACATCCTTGTTGTTTATAGCAATATGATAATCCGACGTCAATAGGACTTGGAGGGGGCACGGCGGCAGAAGTCGATGAAGCGGCAATAATTGCAGAACTTGGACTTGGGATTCTCCTCCACCTGGGTGAAACTGCCGTCATAGATCAACCTGATTGTCCGTCCCATCTCGTCGATGAAGTCTCGCGCTATCGCCTCGTCCATCGAGAAGATGCAGTCTTGCAGCCCGCCGTTATTAGTTGCCTTCCATTTCACGCCACTCTCGCTCATGGTCGATAGCTTGTAGATGACCGGCTTCACGCGCTCCACCGCTGGAAATTCCTGCAAGTAGGCATAGCAGTAGAGAAACAGCTGCAAGATGGCCTTGCGGCGATGATCCATGTTGCTCTCGAACAGTGCCTTCAACCCTTCTCTGTCGTTATAGATGAAGCTGGTCTTGTCTGCACCGGTCTTGTAGTCCACGATGCGCACGGTGCCGTCGGCAAGACGGTCAACGCGGTCGGGCTTGTAGGTGAAATTGAAGCGTTCACCGCCCATCTCCATCGCCGGCATGTTATGGGTCTGTTCACATTCAAGCACCGTGATCGGCCCATGCTTGTCAATGTGTTCCAGATCATAGTCAATGACAAATTTCACATAACTCATGATCGTGTCGATGAGCATGAAGGCCTCACCTCGCAGCGGCTGGGTGTCGGTGTCGAGTTTTTCCTCGGGGACACACAGGTAGGTCTTCTTGATATTGCGCACGACGGCATCGTGCAGGCGGTTCTTCTTGAAGTACTCGAGATAATCCTTATCGACAAGTCCGCCACGGGCCTTCACCTGCTCGTTGTCATAGCAGTCGCCCAGCGTGTCGTGGATGATGCTGCCAAAGGTGCCACTGTCCATGAAATCGCCCGTCTCGTTGTCATCGTTCAAGCCTTGCACGTAGTGCAGATAGAAGCACAACGGGCAGTTGATATACTTGTTGATTGCGCTGGCCGACAAGTACTTGCCATTACCATGAACGGGATCGGCAGTGTAGCGCTCGCGCAGGTCGCAACCCGCGCCCGACGGCACCTCGATGGCGATGGAAGACGTCGTCTCGACCTCGGGAGTCATCTCGATGTGATGCAGCTGGCGGCCATAGATCTTCTCGAGCTGCGTGATGTAACGCGAGGGCTCGGAGGAGCCCATCTTCTGGGCACTGGAGTCATAGATGAACGTCACCCGGCGGGCACGATTGAGCAGGCGGTAGAAATTGGACGCCACAATGGCTTCCTGCTGCTCGACGGTAGACATGCCGTAGGCGCGACGTATGTAGTTGGGGATGAACGAACTGATGCTACGACGACGCGGGAAGATGCGCTCGTTCATCGACAAGATGACCACGTTCTCAAAGTCCAGGCTGCGCGTCTCCAGCAGTCCCATGATCTGGAGACCCTGGAGCGGTTCACCCGTGAAGGGCACGATAGCAGCCGCCGTCAAGCGGTCGATAAGGTAAAAGACGGTGCTGCGCTGGATCGTCTGGTTGCACTCGGCGAGGGAACGCTTCAACTGGTTGAGCACATCGGTGTACATGAGCAGGAAAGCCTGCTGCAAGGGCACTTCCACGCCGTCCTTTCCACTATCGCCATCCTGTTTATCCTCATTAACGGCGGTAACAGGTTGCATCTTGCTCATCAACAGGTTGCTGAAGGCAAGCAGCCGATCAAGATAGCTCACTTGACTCGCACGGTCGTCACCCGCCGAGGCACTGTCCAGGGCAGGAACAAAGAGATCACCGAAGGACAATCCCGTCAATTCCGATGCCGGGACGCGGAAGCGGTTGGTGCGCGCCAGCTCGGTGGCCACGGCCATGGCCTCGCTGGTGAAATAGGTCTTGATCAGGGGGTGGGACAAGATGTCGTTGACGTCCTCGCGATAGTAGGTCCACACGTCGCGCTCCTTGCTGGCCTGGTGATGGAGGCGCGCCACGATGTGCATGAGCGAGACGATGCCCGAACTGCGCAGGGGGTAACCCAGCGTCACATTGAGCCGCTCCACGCCATGAATCGAGTGGAGCAGCGGCACCAGCAGGCCCTCATCGGGCAGGACAATGGCCGTCTCGATGCCAGCCTGGCGCCCCTTGCACTGGGCATGCATCCGCACCACCTCGTCAAAGGCCTGCTTGGCCTGGCCCACATTGGAGGGTACCGCGATGACGCGCAAGGTCTGCTCAACGGCCTCAAGAGGCTCTATCTGCTTGGCACCGAATCTCTTGCAATAGCCGTCAATGAGCAATGCACCGGGGTCATGGGGGGCCTTCTCGAGCTGTGCGCCGATGCCGGCATTATCCCACCAGAAGTCGGCCTTGCCGTCGCGCTTGAATCGGTCGAACAGCTTGACCTCGGCGGCCGACAGGACACCGAAGCCCACAAACACCATCCTGGCATACCGCTTCGACACATCTTCCTGGGATTCAGCGGCTAAACGCAACTGGCGGCCAGGGGCAGTAACCTGCTTTCGGGCGAGTGCCTCGTGGTAGTTGTTGAAGATGGTTTCCAGCGCATTCCACAGGCTCATGAACTCTCGCTTGACCGAGTCATCCCCGTCCGACGGACGTCGGGCACGGTGTTGCCACAGGTCGGCATCGGCACTCGTGTCAAAGAAGGCCGAGAACAGGTTGTCGCCGAAGATGCGCCTCACCTGCTCCTGCACCTCGGGGGTGAGATAATTGCTGCTCAGGCTGTGTTGGTCATCCAGGTTGCGGTAAATCTCGCCGGCATCGGCCAGCGAGCGGTCAATATCGTTGAAGTCACTGACGATGAGCAGGGCCCAATAGATGAACTTGTCAAACTCCTGGGCCTTGTCGCCCATGGCCTGACAGTAGGCATCATAGAGGGCAAACATCATCTCGATGTCGCTGGCGGCCGTCGTTCCCGTCAACTCGGCGACCAGGTCGTTGACCGAGGTCACGCGGGGCATCAGGTGGGGCACACGGGCGTCGGCAGCCACGAGTTCCTGCTGCAGGTAGTGGGAAAAGAATTGGCCGCTGCGGCGATTGGGAAAGACAAAGCAATAATCCTCAAGACCTTGAGCCTTGGCGTAATGGCGTGCGACTTGTTGCAGAAAGGGTGTCATCATATATATTTATTCAAATATCAGTTTTCGCTCCTATAGCGCGTTTTATTTGCGGATGAGGATGGAGAGGCGGATGGTGAGGTCAAAGAGCATCAGCTTGGCATTGCCGTTGCCGGCGATGTCGGCACTGGCACGTTCGAGCTCGGCGACCATAGGCTCAACATTACGCTCGTTGATAAACGGTGAGAAACGCGTCGAGAAGGCTTCTTCCTCACGGGTGAGATAGTTGAGTGCAGGATTGTGCAGGTTATAGATGAAGTTCTCGCGCACCTGCCGCACGGCATAGTCGAGGAATCGGCGCGACTTCTCGCGCTTCATGTCGGCAACGACTTCGCTCCAGCCTTTGAGTTTGGCCAGGTCGTGCTGGTAGGAAAGGCGCATCAACTCGATAAAGCGATCACGAAACTCGTGGAACTCGCTGCCCGTCTGCACCATGCGCTCGGCCATAGTGACATTGCCGTCGGCAGGGGCTGCCAGGGCCAGGGCGTCCTGCATGTCCATGCCATACCGGTCGGCCAGGTATCGGGCCACCATCGGCGTGGAGGGCTTGCGCAGCTCGATGCGCTGGCAGCGGGACAGGATGGTGCCCAGGATGCCCTTCTCATTATCGCTCACGAGAATGAATTTGCAGTCATCGTAGGGCTCCTCGATGAGTTTGAGCAACTTGTTGGCTGCCTCGTCCTTCAGCTTCTCGGGGAGCCACAGTATCAGCACTTTATACTTGGCAGTATAGGCACTGAGGGTCATCTTGCGCATGATGCTGTCGGCCTCACGGACAAAGATCTGGGGCTGGGCATTGTCGTTCTTCAACAGGCTCAACCATGCCTGGTAATCCTCAACAGGATACTTGGTGACAAACTCGCGCCACTCGTCGATGTAGTCGTCGGCATCACAGGGGCTGTTGCTGTCACCCTTGCGGTTGGTGAACGGGAAACTGTAGTGGGTATCTACCTGGTTGAAAGACTGGTGCTGGCGGCACATGGGACAGACGCCACAAGAGTCTCCGTCGATGTGGTTTGTGCAGTGCAGATACTGTGCCGCCGCCTGAGCGAGACCCAGTTTGGGCACACCCGGCTCGCCATAGAGCAACAGCGCGTGGGGCAGTCGGTCGGCATCAATCATCCGCCTGATCTGCCCGATGGCCTGCTCGTTGCCTAAAACTTCGCTGAATTTCATGTTTTTCTTGTTATTTGGGAGTGTAAAGATACTGCTTTTTCTCCAAACGGCCCAACGACAGCCCTATTTTTTAAGTCAAAAAAATACGGAACAGCTCTTGCCTGGTTATCGAAATGTGGTAACTTTGCGCCAGCATGGCCGACAAGATGACACCGGAGCAGCGGCACCGCTGCATGAGCCGCATCCGCGGACGCGACACCAAGCCCGAGATGGTGGTGCGCCGCTGGCTGTGGCACCAGGGGTTCCGCTATCGCCTCTATGTCAAGCGGTTGCCAGGCACTCCCGACATAGTCATGAAGAAATGGAGGACAGTCATCCTGGTGAACGGATGCTTCTGGCACGGCCATGACTGCCAGCGGCACAAGCCCGTGACCAATGCCCAGTTCTGGCACGACAAGATTGCCCGCAACCGTGAGCGCGATGCCTGCAACCAGGCCCTCCTGCAAGCCGCCGGATGGCATGTGATCGTCATCTGGGAATGCCAGCTGGCGGCCAAGCGCCGGATGGCCACACTGCGGGAACTCGACCTGGCCCTGAGCCGCATCGTGCTGGAGCGATCCACCCCCAAGGCCAAGCCCTACGACATCGGCAACAACGACGCTCCCGGTAGCCAAATTGCAGCCGAGCCCGGCGACAGCGCCCCATGAGGCCTCATTCTTTAAAGGAATAATACGGAACTGGTATAAAAATGATAAAATGAAAGCTAAAGCGACCCAAAAAGCCGCTTTTTTCATTTTTGCCACATGAAAACTAAAGTTTTCAAACTGCCTAATAAACAGCCGATTTGTTGCTCATCGAGGGTGTCAAAAAAACGTGGTGAAAATATTTTGTCAGTAATAAAATAATGCCTAATTTTGGGCGCTTTTTAAGCTATCATCTAATTGACTACATTAACGAACTTTTATTAATAATTAAACATTTATTTGTAATCAAACAAATGGAGATCAAAACGGCAATGGCCGGAACACTCGAATCCGGCGACATTTTCATCCAGATTGCGCCCAACGACAACGCTGGACTGCACATTGATCTTGACAGCACGGTGGCCTACCAGTTTGGCGACCAAATCAAGAAAGTTATCACCGAGACCCTGCAGGGCCTGGGCATCGACCAAGCCGAGGTGAAAGCCACGGACAAGGGAGCCCTGGACTGCACCATCCGCGCCCGCGTGACGGCTGCCGCCGTTCGCGCTACAGGCAAAGACGTGTGGGCCGACTAATTAACCTTAAACCATCAATTAAAAACGAGAAAATTGTTATGCAACGACTCAGAAGAACAATGATGTTTGTCCCTGGTAACAACCCGGGAATGATGGCCGACGCTCACATCTACGGTCCCGATTCAATCATGCTCGACCTCGAGGACTCTGTCTCGATGGCCGAGAAGGACGCTGCGCGCCTGCTGGTTCACAATGCACTCAAGACCATCGACTACGGCAAGACCGAGATGGTGGTACGCATCAACCCGCTGAACACTCCTTACGGCAAGAAGGATGTTGAGGCCGTGGTAAAGGCTGGCGTTCACGTCATCCGCATGCCCAAGACCGAGACCGCCGAGGAGGTAAAGGAACTCGAAGAGGAGATCATCAAGGTGGAGACCGAGCTGGGCTGCGTGGGCCGCACCCAGATCATGGCCGCCATCGAGAGCACGCTGGGTGCCCTCAATGCCTATGCTATCGCTACCGCCAGCAAGCGCATGATGGGTATCGCCCTGGGTGCCGAGGACTATTGCGCCAACCTCAAAGCACAGCGCACAACGGGCGACTCGCCCTTCTTCGGCATGGAGCTGCAGATGGCTCGCCAGTGCATCGTGACGGCTGCACGTGCTGCCGGCATCGACGCCCTGGACACCGTGTTCAGCAACCTGAACGACATGGACACCTTCCGTCGTGAGGTCGAGATGATCAAGGCCATGGGCTTTGACGGCAAGTCGATCATCAACCCCCGCCAAATCGAGGTTGTCAACGAGATCTTTGCTCCCAAGGAGAAGGAAATCGAGAAGGCCAAGACCATCATCGCCGCCATCAAGGAAGCCGAGAAGCGCGGCAGCGGCGTTATCGCCGTCAACGGCAAGATGGTTGACCGCCCCGTGGTTATCAGAGCACAACGTACCATCGACCTGGCCATCGCGTCGGGCATCATGACAAAGGAGGACTTAGCATGAACAGTATCAAAAATAGAGCAGCCCAGATTGCAGAGGTTGCAAAGCAGATGAATAAGGAAGTCTATAACGACTCCAAGGTAAAGAAAGACCCGACGCCCCGCTTCGAGTTGCAGCGCAAGAACAACAAGGTGGTGACCCTCGAGGAAGCCATCAAGAAGAGCGGCCTCAAGGACGGTATGACCATCTCGTTCCACCACCACTTCCGCGGCGGTGACAAAGTCATCAACATGGTTGTGGCCAAGCTCGCCGAGATGGGTTTCAAGGACCTGACTCTGGCATCGTCAAGCCTGATTGACGTGCACGAGCCCCTGATCGAGCACATCAAGAACGGCGTGATCACCCAGTTGCACACCAGCGGCCTGCGCGGCGCTCTCGCTACCGAGGTATCGCACGGCCTGATGGAAAAGCCCGTCATCTTCCGCAGCCACGGTTCACGCGGCTATGCCATCAAGAGCGGCGAACTGCACATCGACGTGGCCTTCCTGGGCGCTTCCTCATGCGACCCCCTGGGTAACGCTGCCGGTTTCTCGACCAGCGAGAACGCCAAGAGCATCTGCGGTTCACTGGGTTATGCCCTGCCCGATGCCAAGTATGCCGACACGACCGTCATCCTCACCGACGACCTCGTGGACTATCCCAACCAGCACAACTGCATCAGCGAGGCCGACGTGGACTACGTTGTCGTTGTCGACTCGGTGGGTGACTCGAGCAAGATTTCCTCGGGTGCCATCCGCGACACCAAGAATCCCCGCGACATCCTCCTGGCCAAGCAGGCTGCCAAGGTGGTCATGAACAGTGGCTACTTTGAGAACGGCTTCTCGTTGCAGACCGGTTCGGGCGGTGCTTCACTGGCCGTGACCAAGTATCTGCGTCAGGGCATGATCGACAAGGGCATCAAGGCCAGCTTTGCCCTGGGTGGCATCACCAGCCACATGGTGAAACTGCATCAGGAGGGCCTCATCGGCCGTCTGATCGATGTCCAGTCGTTTGACAAGGTGGCTGCCGAGTCACTGATGAACGACCCGATGCACAAGTGCGTGTCGGCCAACGAGTATGCCGCCATGCTGGAGCCGGGTTCGGCAACCCACTTCCTGGATGTCGTTATCCTGTCGGCCCTGGAGGTTGACGTGAACTTCAACGTGAACGTGCTCGTGGGTAGCGACGGCATCATCCGTGGTGCTATCGGCGGTCACCCCGACACGGCTCAGGACAGTGCCCTGTCTGTTATCGTCTGCCCGCTGCTGCGCGGTCGCATCCCCTGCGTCGTTGACGAGGTTACCACTCTCATCACCCCGGGCAGCAACGTTGACGTTGTCGTTACCGAGTATGGTATCGCTGTCAATCCCAACCGTCCCGAGATCAAGGAGCGTCTGGAGGCTGCCGGCCTGCACATCGTGGACATCCACGACCTGGCTGCCAAGGCCCGCTCGATCATCGGCGATCCCGCTCCCCGGCCCTTCGGTGACAAGGTTGTCGGCGTCGTTCTCAACCGCGACGGCTCGGTACAGGATGTAATCAAGAACATCGTGGGCTAATTCCCGCATTTAGCCTAACACTCTAATAAGCACTAGTGATGGAGATTACGCTCGACGCCCTACTGCAAAGCCGTGACAACCGCCACGCGCTGCAACAGCAGTTACTCCAACAGCACCCCGGCGGCACCCTCGTGTGCCTGACGGTGGTGATGCCAGGCAGCGTCAAGCGTAATCTCTACTCGGTGGTGACCGCACAGGCGGCCCTCACCGCGCTGCTCGATCGACTGGGCGAGCACGTGCAGGCGACAAGGGCAAGGGATCTGGTGACCGGATATGAGGCCTACCTCATCACCGACTTGCCAGCACTCGAGGCCAAACGTGTGACTTGTGATATCGAAGACAGCCACCCGCTCGGGCGGCTGTTCGACATTGATGTCATGGGTGCCGACGGCACGCCCATCAGCCGCCAGACGGTGGGTGGACAGCCACGGCGTTGCCTGTTGTGTGACCACGAGTCACGCTGGTGCATGCGCAATCACAGCCACACTCAGGAGGAGCTGATGGCACACATCAAGAAGGTGGTCGAGGACTATGTACGATAACTTTGAAATCTGCGACATGCCGCTCTCGCTCAAGTCCAACAGGGCCCGGGTGGAGCGCTTCCTTGCCGACAGTGGCCTGCGTCTGGAAGATGTGGACTACTATGCCGTCGTGACCGATGACGACGGCAACATCATTGCCGGCGGGGGCTTGCAGGGCAATGTCATCAAGTGCATCGCCGTCGGCGAGGCAGCCCGCGACACGGGCTTGAGCAACCGGTTGATCAGCCACCTCATCGGCATGGCCACCCAGCAAGGGGCCGCTTCGGTCAAGGTCTTTACCAAGCCGGACAACCGTGCCATCTTCCAGAGCATGGGCTTCAACATCATCGCCCGGGCCCCCCAGGCCATCTTGATGGAGAACGGTGTCAAGGGCATCGGTGCCTATACCGACTACCTGCGCCGCACGCGTGGTGACCGCCCCGCCGGCGCAGCCGCCATCGTGATGAACGCCAACCCGTTCACCCTGGGGCACCGCTACCTCGTCCATCAGGCTGCCGAGAAGGCTTCGACGCTCTATGTCATCGCCGTGCGCGAGGACCGCTCAGCCTTCTCCTACCAGGAACGCCTGGCCATGATCAAGGCTGGCTGCAAGGACTTGGACAACGTCGTGGTGGTTGAGGGCAGCGACTATGCCATCAGCGAGTTGACCTTCCCCACCTACTTCCTCAAGCAGGTGACCGACGCGACCGATACCCACATCACCCTCGACCTCGACCTGTTTGCCCGGCACATCGCGCCCGCCCTGGGCGTGACCACGCGCTATGTGGGCAGCGAGCCCATCGATGCGCTGACAGCCCGCTACAACGAGCTCATGCAGGAGCAGTTGCCCCAGCACGGCATCCAGGTAGAGACCGTCGAGCGCCTGGTGCTTGACGCCAAGCCCGTGAGCGCCTCGCTGATGAGGCAAGCCCTGGACAACGGCTTGCTGAGCCATGCTGCCGCGCTGGTGCCGCAGACCACCGAGCCCTACCTGATCGCCCACCTGGCCTGTGACGCCCTGCGTGCCGAACTTGACACCACGCCCAAGCCTGGCCTGGTGGACCGTCACGACAACGGTGCCCACAAGGACATGGACCTGGACCTGATGAACCGCAGCATCGACGCCCTGCTCCCGTTCTTCAACAGGCTGGCCCTGTACGGCTGCGCCTGCGGCGAGGAATTTGAGGTGCCTGATGCTCAAGAGGTGCGGCACATCGGCATTGAGGCCGAGAAGGCCATGCTGGCCGCCACCGGTGGCGTGAACACCCACCGCGGAGCCCTGTTTGCCATGGGACTGACCGTGCTGGCAGCCGCTTGGTGCATGGCACGCGACGGCATTGTGGGCAGCAAGCAGCTGCGAGAACTCATCATGCAGGTTGCCGGGCAATTCACCCCCACGGCAGGCACCCACGGCAATGATGCCGTGAATGCTCACCGCGTGGCTGGAGCCCTCGACCTGGCCAAGGGCGGCTACTCACAGTTGTTCACCGACTGGTTGCCCGCCTATCGCGCTTCTCTTGCCGACGATGCCTCGACGGCCCGTCACCGCCTGCTGCTGCTCATCATGAGCCGTCTCGATGACACCAACGTCATCCACCGCGTGGGCTACGACCAGGCCCAGCAGGTCAAGAAGGAAGCCCTGGCACTGCTCGGCAATTACACCACAGCCGGCATGGAACAGATGAACCGCGACTACATCGCCCGCAACATCTCGCCGGGCGGCAGTGCCGACATGGTTGCGCTCACATTATTTATTCACACATTATTGAGTTAATCAACCCAACTCTATATATCAATTAACATTTTCAAAATTTTATCATGGTAGAATTAATCAATCAAGGAGTTTACTTAATCAACGGTAACGAAATTCGCACTGATGCAAATGGTCTTCCCACGCCTGACGAGGCTCGTGAGAACACCATCACCTACGGCATCCTGCGCTCTCACGACGTGGATGGCAGCAAGGGTAAGAAGATGCGCATCCGCTTCGACGCGATGATGTCGCACGACATCACCTACGTGGGCATTATCCAAACCGCCCGCGCCAGTGGTCTCGAGAAGTTCCCCCTGCCCTATGCAATGACCAACTGCCACAACTCGCTGTGCGCTGTCGGCGGTACCATCAACGAGGATGACCACGTGTTCGGTCTCTCGGCTGCCAAGAAGTATGGCGGCATCTACGTTCCTGCCAACCAGGCCGTTATCCACCAGTTTGCCCGCGAGGCAATGGTAAAGTGCGGTAACATGATCCTGGGTAGCGACAGCCACACCCGCTATGGTTCGCTCGGTAACATGGGCGTCGGCGAGGGCGGTGGCGAGCTCGTTAAGCAGCTCCTGCGCAATACTTGGGACATCAATGCTCCCGAGGTTGTCCTCGTCTGGTTGGAAGGCGCTCCCCGCAAGGGTGTAGGTCCCCACGATGTTGCTATCTCGCTGGTAAAGGCTACCTTCGAGAGCGGCTTTGTAAAGAACAAGGTCCTCGAGTTCGCTGGCCCCGGCGTGAAGAACCTGCCCATCGACTTCCGTAACGGTATCGACATCATGACCACCGAGACCACTTGCTTGAGCTCGATCTGGGTTACCGATGACGAGGTGAAGCACCACTACGAGATCCACAACCGTCCCGAGGACTTCCGCGTTCTCGAGCCCGGCAAGGTGGCTTACTATGACAGCATGATCAAGATCGACCTGAGCACTCAGGAGTGCATGATCGCCCTGCCCTATCACCCCAGCAACGCTTTCACCATCCACGAGCTGCAGGCCAACCCCGTCGAGATTCTGCGCAAGGTCGAGGAGGACACCAAGAAGCGCTTCGGCGACAAGGTTCAGTGCGACCTGGTTGACAAGGTGATGAAGGACGGCAAGGTTCAGGCCGACCAGGGTATCATCGCCGGTTGCTCGGGCGGTACCTATGACAACCTGAGCGAGGCTGCCAGCATCATGCGCGGCAAGAGCATCGGTAACGACTACTTCACCATGAGCGCTTATCCCCAGTCGGTTCCCGTCTACATGGCAGCCGTTCGTCAGCGCATCGTTGAGGAGTTGCTCGAGACTGGTACGATCATCAAGCCCGCCTTCTGCGGTCCTTGCTTCGGTGCCGGCGACGTTCCCAGCAACAATGGCCTGTCCATCCGCCACACCACCCGCAACTTCCCCAACCGCGAGGGTTCCAAGCCCGGCCAGGGTCAGATCTCGCTGGTTGCCCTGATGGATGCCCGCTCGATCGCTGCTACCGCAGCTAACGGAGGCGTCATCACCGCTGCTACCGACATTGACTACACTAACGACCACAAGCCCTACGAGTACGACGCCAAGATCTATGAGCGCCGCGTATATTACGGCTACGGCAAGGCCGAGGCCGACGTCGAGCTGCGCTATGGTCCCAACATCAAGGACTGGCCCAAGATGTATGCTATGGAGGACAACATGCTGCTCGAGCTCGCAGCCGTTATCCACGACAGCGTAACTACCACCGACGAGTTGATCCCCAGCGGTGAGACCTCGAGCTACCGCTCCAACCCCCTGAAGCTCTCCGAGTTCGCCCTGTCACGCCGCGTGCCCGAGTACGTTGGCCTGAGCAAGCGCATCCAGGAGCAGGATCACGAGCGTCGCGACGGCAAGTGCCCGCAGCACGTGCTTGACGCTCTGGCCAAGGTTGGTGCCAGCGCCGACAACACCTCGTTCGGTTCATGCGTATTCGCCCACAAGCCCGGTGACGGCTCTGCTCGCGAGCAGGCCGCTTCGTGCCAGAAGGTGCTCGGCGGCGACGCCAACATCTGCTACGAGTATGCTACCAAGCGCTACCGCAGCAACTGCATCAACTGGGGTATCGTTCCCTTCACCATCGGCGCCGATGTTGAGTTCAACTACAACCCCGGTGACATGGTATTTGTTCCCGGCATCCGTGAGGCCATCATCAGCGGCAAGGAGGAGATCGATGCCAAGGTTATCGCTGCCGACGGCGTGCATGACCTGCACCTCTACTTCCAGAACCTCACCCAGGACGAGCGCACCATCCTCGCCGAGGGTTGCCTGATGAACTTCTACGCTTCACAGAAGAAGTAATATCTATTTTTCAAGACCTGTCCTTGGGCATCTCGCCCAAGGCAGGTTGATAAGTGATCAGGAATGAGCGATTAGATAAACAACAACATTCCTGAACACGACAACAGACAACAACTATTCAATTATTTTTATCAATAACAACTGATCACATTTAATTTCAATCATGATCGAGAAAATTAAAATGACGACCCCCATCGTGGAGATGGACGGTGACGAGATGACCCGCATCCTGTGGAAGATGATCAAGGACGACCTGATTCTTCCGTTTGTTGACCTCAAGAGTGAGTACTATGACCTGGGTCTGGTAAAGCGCGACGAGACTGGTGACAAGATCACCGTCGAGGCCGCCGAGGCTACCAAGAAGTATGGTGTTGCCGTGAAGTGCGCCACCATCACCCCCAACCTCAAGCGCATGGACGAGTACAAGCTGCACGAGATGTGGAAGAGCCCCAACGGCACCATCCGTTCGATCCTCGACGGCACCGTTTTCCGTGCTCCCATCACCATCCCGAGCATCCACCCCGTTGTAAAGAACTGGGAGAAGCCCATCACCATCGCTCGTCATGCCTATGGCGACGTTTACAAGAGTGTTGAGCTGCGTGCCGACGAGCCCGGCACCGCCAAGCTGGTCTTTGACGGCGTCAGCGGCAAGCACGAGGAGATCGTGATCCACGAGTTCAAGGGTGAGGGCGTCCTCCAGGGCATGCACAACCTGGACAAGTCCATCCGCTCGTTTGCCCACAGCTGCTTCAAGTATGCTATCGACACCAAGCAGGATCTGTGGTTCTCGACCAAGGACACCATCAGCAAGAAGTATGACGCTCAGTTCCGCATCATCTTTGAGGAGGTTTATGAGCAGAACTACAAGGCTGAGTTCGAGAAGCTGGGTCTGGAGTATTTCTACACCCTGATTGACGACGCCGTGGCTCGCGTGATCCGCAGCAAGGG